>DHHV01000103.1 GCA_002403455.1 Hyphomonadaceae bacterium UBA4763
CGGCGTCTCCTGGCAGATCGTGCCAAAGCGGCTGCCGGAGATGTTCGCCGCGCCCGACCGGGCGGCGGCTGGCCGGGCCATGGAAGCGATGAAAAAGATGGTTAAGCTCGACATCGCGGTCTTGGAAGCCGCCTTCGACGGGCGCGATTGAGGAAGGAGCCCGCATGACCGTCATTACCCAGGCCCAAAGGCTCACCGAGGTCGAAAGCGACCATGCTTGCGGCGAGCGGCAAACGCAGTGGATCAGCGAGCCGGGCGGTCTCACTCAATTCGGCGCGTTCGTTCAGCTTTTGCCGCCCGGCGCGCGTAGCTCGATCAAACATTGGCACAGCGCCGAGGACGAAATGGTCTATGTGCTGGAGGGCGCGCCGACCTTGATCGAGGGCGAGAGCGCAACGCTGCTTGGCCCGGGCGATGCGGCGACGTTCAAAGCCGGTATCGCGATCGGCCATTGTCTGGAAAACCGCAGCGCGAGGCCAGCGCTCATCCTGGTTGTCGGGACCCGCGCCGCCATCGACCACATCACGTGCCCCGATCATGATCGGATTTGCGTTCGCGAACGGGCGTTGCCGGCGGACGTCTGGACCGACATGGCGGGGCGCCCCGCCAACAATCCTTATGCCGATCCAATCTCAGCAGGGGAAAAAATGAAAATCATCGTCCAAACCCACATCGCCGCGCCGCTCGCGCAGGTCTGGCGCGCCTATACGATGCCGGCCGACATCATGGCCTGGAACGCGGCGTCCGATGATTGGCATACGACCGCCGCCAGCGTTGATTTGCGCGAAGGCGGGACGTTTTCCGCGCGGATAGAAGCCAAGGACGGCAGCTTCGGCTTTGATTTCGCTGGGACCTACACGAAAATCGCGCCCGAGACGCTGATCGAATATACGTTCGCCGACCGCGAGGCGCGGGTCGAATTTGGCGGTGGCGATGGCGCCGTGACGGTGGTCATCACGTTTGACGCCGAACAAACCCATTCCATCGAGCAACAGCGCGATGGCTGGCAAGCGATCCTCGACCGGTTCAAGGGGCATGTGGAAGCTTTGGGTCATGGATGATAAGCGGCTTTGATATCGTCGTTTTAAAACCGCCGATATCCCCTCGCGGCTGATCTGGGTGAGCAACTGTGCCTGCAAAGATTGTCAGAGGGCAGCGCGCTCGCGACCAGCGTGTTCAATCATCACGCTGTGGATCGAGTTGACATTTTTGACAAAGTTGACATCATTGCAGTGTACTCTGTTCAAGTTGGTTTGCGCCCCAGCGCGAGATGCAATGACAATTGGCATTAGTGGACGCGCTGGCGACCGATCAGCGTCAGTCGTCAAGAAAGATGGCGGAAAACGCGGGACGGTGAATGAGAAAAGCTCCCGCAAGCGCCTAGACCGCGTTCGCATCGGCGCGCGCATGGCTGATGAATTGCTGTCGCGCTCGAGCACCGACCTCCTCGTAATGCGTTTTGTCGTCAACGATCAAAAACGCGGCGAAAAAACGAAACAGTCGAACATCATCGGCCGATTTATTGAAAATGGCGAGACAAACGAGATCGTCCTTGAATCGATTGGCGTTGACCAGATGACGGCGGTAGAGGCCGATGCATTTGCGCCGGATGCAAAGGCAAGAGCCTTGCTGCGCGGCGTCATGCAGGCCAAACAAGATTTGATAGCGGCAGGCGGCGCCTTTTCGATGGACGAGGTGTGCGCGTTGCTGGGCGACATTTCGCGCCAAGCGGTGCATAAAAAGGTTCAAGCCGGCGCGCTGCTTGCGGTCCGGGGGCCGCACGGCCGCACCGTTTTCCCAACGTTTCAGTTCACCTCATCAGGCCCTATCGCCGGGCTTAGCCGTCTTTCAGAGGCGTTCGAGTCGACAAATCCGTGGATGTTGCTCAATTTTCTGGTTCATCCGGATGATCGATTGGGCGATCGGCGACCGATCGATGTGCTGAAGGAAGGCGATGTCGACGCAGTTGTGGCCGCAGCGCGCAGCTTAGGCCAGCAAGGCGATTGACGGCGCCGTCACCGCCCCAAAATCTCAGCGCGCGCAGCCCGGTGGTTTTCGACCTCGCCCCCGATGACCAATTGTTTCGTTTTTATCGTCAGGGGTTTGCGCCGATTTATTTTGACCGCAGCAAGTCTGGGCGACTCAATGCGCCAAATGGCGAATTCGGCGTGCTCTACGCGGCTGTAACGCGGGCGGGCGCGTTTGCGGAAACCTTTTTGCGTCGTGCCGGCGCGACGCTGATTGCCGCCGACTTCATCGCCGCGCGCGGCTTGGCAACGCTGCGCATCTTGCAACCATTGAAGCTGGCGCAGATGTTTGGCAACGGACTTGCGAAGATCGGGGCAACAGCCGAGGTCACCCATAGTTCAGCGCCATATGACGTCCCACAAGATTGGGCGTTACAATTGCACGCGCACCCGGGCTCGTTCGATGGCATTGCTTACCGCGCGCGCCATAACGATTCAGAAATCTGCGTAGCGCTGTTCGATCGCGCTGAAGCGAAAATCGTGGAAGTCGAGCGTCAAACCGATTTGGATCATGACTGGTTCTACGATCTGGCCGATGTTCACGGCGTTGGCGTAGCCTGAAATGGTGGTGGCAATTCTATCTCCGGATCGATTTTCCGCAGCCTTAACCAAGGCGCAACCGGCTTATGGCACTGTAATGCGCGGGCACGGTGGACGCTCGATAAAGGTTTTGCATGCGCGTCTCCGCGGATATGGCGAACGCCGGTCCATTCAGCCCGGCGCGGGATTTGCAAGCGCGGTTGGACGCGGCGCTTGGCCCACAAAGCGCGGAGCGAAACGATACCGCCTCCGATCTCGCCGAACCGACCGCTGCTGAGTTCGAGGCGATCGCGGCGCATCTGGCGCGCGCCGCCGGCATTCGCCTCGAAGCCCACAAAAAGCAATTGGTGTTGACGCGGCTCAGCCCGCGCTTGCGCGACTTGGGGATGTCGAGCTTTGCCGCCTATTGCGCCTTGCTGGAGAGCCCCGACGGAGGGGACGAAATTCCGTTCATGGTCAACCGGTTGACCACCAATCTGACCAAGTTCTTTCGCGAGCCGCATCATTTCGAGGACCTGGCGCGCCGGCTCGAGCAGCGGCTCGCAGTCCAACCGCGCGCGCGCCTGCGGATCTGGTCGGCTGGGTGTTCGACGGGTCAAGAGCCCTATTCGATCGCGATGGTGCTGGCGGCGGCGACGCGGCGCGCCGGGCCTGGCGATCGGCTGGTGCTGGCGACCGACATCGACAGCGAGGTGTTGGCGCGCGCCGAGGCCGCTCTTTACGCCGAGGCCGATCGGCGCGCTGCGCCGCCGGCCATGCGCGGCTATTTTGGCGCGCCCGATGCGCAAGGGCGCTGCCGCATCGCGCCAGAGGTGGCCAAATTGGTCCGCTTCAAGCCGCTCAATTTGTTGGAAGATTGGCCGATGCGCGGGCGGTTTGAGGCGATTTTCTTTCGCAATGTCGCCATTTATTTCCCGATCGACGTTCAGCAACAGCTTTACGGCCAGATGGCGCACCTGCTGGCGCCGGGCGGGGTGCTCTATCTTGGCCATTCCGAAAGCATTCGCGGCGCAAGCCTGGGCTTGGAGACGCTCGGCCAGACCATGTTTCGCAAGCCGTCCGCTGGCGGCGTTGATTGCTGGAGCGGAGCATGAATTCAAAGCCGATCCGGGTGCTCGTCGTTGATGATTCGGCCTTTATGCGGGCGAGCTTGGCGCGGGCGCTGCAGGCCGATGGCGATATCGTGGTCGTCGAGACCGCGCCTGATCCGCTCGCCGCGCGCGAAGCGATCAAAGTTCATCAGCCTGATGTGCTGACGCTCGACGTTGAAATGCCGAAAATGGACGGGCTGGAGTTTTTGGAACGGCTGATGCGGCTGCGGCCGATGCCGGTCGTAATGGTTTCGACGCTGACGGCGCAAGGCGCCGATGTCAGTCTGGCGGCGCTGGAGCTCGGCGCGGTCGATGTGATCGCCAAGCCGACCAATGCCGATTTCGAGGGGTTTGGCGCGGTGCTGCGCGAGAAAATTCGCGCCGCGGCGGCCGCGCGGCTTTGCGTCGGGGCTTGTCGGGCGCCGTTGGCGATGCCAACGCGCCGACCAAGCGCCGATGGCGCGGCGCTGATCGCGATCGCCGCTTCGACCGGCGGGGGCGACGCCATTACCCGGTTGTTGCGGGCGCTGCCAACGCCATTGCCGCCGATCGTGATCGCCCAGCATATGCCGATGGGCTTTACCGAGCGCTTTGCGCGCCGGCTCGACGGGCAATTGGCGGCCGAGGTGACGGAAGCGCAAGACGGCATGGCGCTGCGGCCCGGCCAGATCGTGATCGGCCAAGGCAATGCGCATGTGGAGGTCGAAAAAGATCGGCGCGGCGGCTGGCGGGTCCGCGTGCTAGCCGATGACGGCGCGAGCCTGTTCAAACCCAGCGCGGACCGCTTGTTTAGCTCCTGCGCCGAGGCGGTGGGCGCGCGGGCGATCGGCGTTATATTAACAGGGCTCGGCGCGGATGGGGCGATCGGGCTCAAGCGCTTGCGCGATTTGGGCGCTGCAACCTTTGGCGAAAGCGCCGCGAGCGCCGTGATCTACGGCATGCCGCGCGCAGCCAAGGAAGCTGGCGCCGTGGGCGTTGAGGCGCCTCTCGGTCGGCTCGCGGATTTGTTGCTTGAAGCGCTCGATGGGGCCGCGCATGGCGCTGTCGAGCAAAAATCTCCTGTCACTACTTGATGAGCGTTGGCCAGATGAAACCGAAAGACCTGACCATTCTTGTCGTCGATGACCAACAAAGCATGCGCGGCCTGACCCGCTATGCGTTGCAACAGATCGGGATCGGCAAAATTCTGGAGGCGAAAAGCGGGCGCGACGCTTTTACCGTGCTGGAGCAAAGCGACGTCCATGCCGTATTGTCCGACTGGAACATGGAGGACATTGATGGCCTGACGCTGTTAAAGGTTGTGCGCAAACATCCGCGCTTTGCCAAGATGCCGTTCGTCATGCTGACAGGGCAAAGCGACCGCGAGAATGTGCAACAAGCCGCGGCGGCCGGGGTGTCGGGCTATCTTGTCAAGCCGTTCGACGTCGCCAGCTTGAAAAAGCGGCTTGAGCAGATCTTCGGGCCGCTGGCGCAATAGAGCTGCCTGGACCAAAGGTTGTGCGCCTCAACGACACACCGCGATATTCTGATAGCGAGAAACTACGCCGACATGTACGGCAGCTAAATCGAATTGCTCTGAAAACAAAGCGCGCGCAAAATCATCAGTCATGTAAGTTTGTCGATAATAAGTATCATCGCCAACCAATCCATCAAGTTCTGGCGCCTTCAAGTCTGCGTTGAATCCACTTTGTAGAACTTTATCAATAAATGTAGGCGTGCGTCCGCAAAAAGTTGCAAGGCTGAAAAGTCCATGAAACGACAATAGCGCTATTCCGCCTGGGCGTAATAGGCGACGAATTTCTTTAATCCAAGCTTTTGCTGTATCTAATTTTAGATGCGTAAATACGCTGTTGGCCAACACAAGATCAAATGATTGATCTGGCATGGCCAAAGGCGGCTCTAACGGGCCGACAAAAAACTATTCGGCGAAATGTTATTGGACGACCACGCAATATTGTCGGCATCTATATCTACACCGACGACTCGGTTTCGTCCGTTCGGTAGCTCTAAGAAATGCCGGGTTAAGCGCGCGCACCCGCAGCCCCAATCCAAGATTTTCACTGTCGGGTCGTTGACTTCAACACCATGTTGCCGCGCCAGAATAGAGAATCGTAAAAAGTCAGTTCGCCCATTATTGACATAATTATAAGCTGTGGCGCCTTTCCCAGAAACCCGCTCTATCGAAACAATAGGCGGCAGTGGCGCGAGTTGCTCTAAATCGGGGTAAATCGCAAAAACACGCGGCGAGTCGTCACTCGGGTCCCTCGCAATAATGTCGATTGTGTGATGTGGCGCATGCGTCAAAGAGGCGTGTTTTGCGGGAACGCGAATTTGCACAAATCGCCGGTTTTGATGCGGAACAAACCAAAAGCGGTGATCCTGTTCGCTCCAATTCAAATAAGAAATCCACTCGGCCGGAACATTCAACCCATTCCAAGTCATCTGTATTTGCCGAGAATTGTCCGGGTTCCGATCCGCAATAATACCGCGAACAAATAAATCACCAGCTGTGTTCCAATGGGTGTCGCGAAAAAAATACAAATTCGGCATGGCTGCGATCAAATTGCTGCTCGAAAACTCGTCCATGATTGCTTCCCTTGCCGCGGTGCTTGTTGGTAACGTCGACAAACTGACAACTTATTAGTACAGGATTTTGACGATCAGGCTTTTGATATAGTGTCCGTGGAGTTGTTTTATACCGATCGCTTCGAAGTTAAGCGATTCCTACCACTGTCTTCGGTAGAAAAGCAATGGCGCAGCGTCGTTGTTTTCCGGCGTCTCTTCCAAAAGCTGTTTGCAGTCTTATTCATATTGTCCTGTTGAAAATATTATAAATATAGAATAAAAAGCGCAAACCAGTGAATATTAATTTTACGTTTTGATAGGACAATTAAACACAACCTTTGGCTAACATTTTGCTCTTAATCTACTTTCTTGTCGAAAGCGCCTCCAAAGCCGGAAGCATTTTTTCGCAAATCTTCGTCTTAAGACACAGGGCGGCGATAGCTATCTGTAATTCGCCGACTGGAAAGTCAAAGGTGACAAGTCGTTCGACTTGTTGCATCAGCGGGTCGCCGTGTCAGAAGGAATCCCAATGCCCGACCCCGCTTTGACGCCGATTTTGGCGCTGATCTTGTGGAGCTTTGTGATTTGGCTGTGGATGTATGCAACGCGCTTGCCGGCCATGCAAAAAGCCAGGATCGACCCGCAGGCCGCCGCCCATCCTGGGTCGCTCGCGCAATTGCCCTCATCGGTGCGGCGGGTCGCTGACAATTACAACCATTTGATGGAGCAGCCGACGCTGTTTTATGCGCTCGCCGTTTATCTGCATTTGGGCGAGCGGGCGGATGCGGCGAATGTCGGACTGCTTTGGGCTTATGTTGGGCTGCGCGTCGTGCATTCGATCGTACAATGCACGCTCAATTTGGTGCCGGCGCGGTTTTTGTTGTTTGTGGTGAGCTCGCTTTGCCTGTTTGGGATCGCCGTGCGCGAGGGGCTCCATCTATTAGGGATCGGGTAAAACAGTCGGACGTCGCCGCTGAAGGAAATGATCCGCATGATTTCTGGCGCCCCGCGCACAGCCTTGTTCGTCATCGACCCGATCGAAGCGCTGAAACCCTATAAAGACACCTCCGTGGATTTGATGGTCGTCGCCGCCGCGCGCGGTTGGCGCATTTTTGAAACCGGGATCGAGCGCGTCGGCGTCGAGAATGGGCGCGCTTTTGCGCATTGCCGCCGGGTGGAGTTCCGCAGCGATCCGCGCGCCGCAAAAACCATGGCCGAGGCGACGTTGCAGCTAGGCGCATCTGAACGCCGCGAATTGGGGCGGATTGATTGCATCTGGGTGCGCCCCGATCCGCCTTTTGACAGCCGCTATTTGGCGCTGACCTATCTTCTGGATGTCGTCCCGTCGTCGACCCAAATCGTCAATCCGCCGACCGCGCTACGGCAGGTCAATGAGAAGCTCTACGCTACGCGTTTTGCGGACGCCGCGCCCGCGACTTTGGTGACGGAGGATGAAGCGGCGATCCTTGATTTCTGTAAGGGCCGCGACCGCGTCGTCTTAAAGCCGGTTTATTTCGGCGCGGGCTCCGGCGTGCAATTGGCCGATCCGAACGCACTGGATTTTCTCGATCGCGTCCGCGAGACGCGGGAGTTGTCGCCGCGCGGACCGGTAATCGTGCAAGAGTTTCTGCCGCAAGTCGTTGACGGCGACACGCGCGTGATGATCGTGGCGGGCGCGCCGGTCGGCGCAATCGGGCGCAAGCCAGCGCAAGGCGAGTTCCGCGCCAATATCGCCGCGGGCGGCGCGGAAATATTGGCGCAGATGTCACCGCGCCAGCTCGAGATCGCCCACCAAGTCGGCGCCGCTTTGGCGCGCGACGGCGTGCTTTTTGCGGGATTGGATTTTATCGGCGATTATTTGATTGAGACCAATGTCACCTCGCCGACCCTTGTCCAGCAATTGCGCCGGCTCTCAGGGGTCGATGTCTCAGCTATGTTGTGGGACCGGATCGAGGCGCAAGCCTAAACGCAAACCCTTCAGGCCGCCGCGATGACGCGATCGACTTCCGTGACGAGGTCGCGCAAATGGAAGGGCTTGGAGAGCACTTTGGCTTGTTTTGGCGCGGGGCTCTGCGGCGCAAGCGCAACAGCGGCAAAGCCGGTGATGAAGACAATCTTCATGGCCGGATCAATCTCGGCCGCGCGGCGCGCCAGCTCGATGCCGTCAAGCCCCGGCATGACAATGTCGGTCAGCAGCAAATCATAGACGTTATGGGTCAGCAATTCGAGCGCGGCGTCGCCATCGGCGCAAGCGTCAACGTCATGCCCGGCGCGCTGCAGACTGATCGTCAGAAACCCGCGCAGCGAATGATCGTCTTCGGCTAATAAAATGCGCGCCATCCCGCCACCTTTCGACCAATCCGGCTTGCAACACGGATTTGATAACGCATCTAGCGTAACATGTGATTAATCGCCATCCAATGGATTTTGCGTTCACGAAGGGACGCGGGCGCAATCGTTGCGTTCAGAGGCGTTGGAACATTTTACGAAGCGGTCCTCATGCTCAAACCGGTCCCGTTGAACGCTGCCGCCAATGTCGACGTCCAATCCGGCGCGGACGCCTTTCCCAGCCTTGGCGATGTCGTGCGCGTGCATCCTCCCTTGTCGGCGCGCAGCGCGGTGATCTTCACCTCGCCGCATGCCGGTCAAGTCTATCCGCCCGATCTTGTCGATGCGTCCTCGGTTGGGGTCGAGGTGTTGCGCCGGTCTGAGGATGCTTATGTGACCGAATTGATCGCGACGGCGCCGCTTTTTGGCATCGCCTTGGTCGAAGCGCTGGTGGCGCGCGCTTATGTCGACGTCAATCGCGACGCTGCGGAGCTTGATCCGCAGATGTTTGAAGACGCCCCGGCGCCGTTTCCGGCCTTGGCTTCGGCCCGCGTCAATGCCGGGCTCGGCGCGATCGCGCGCGTCGCTGGCGACGGCGTCGAGATCTACAAGAAAAAGCTGACCTGGGCCGATGCGCAGCGCCGCATCGAAGCGGTCCATACGCCGTATCACGTGGCGTTGCGCGAATGCATTGCGCTCGCCAAAACCCATCACGCCCAAATCGTTCTGGTGGATTGGCATTCAATGCCGTCCGGCTGGCGCGGCCGCGGCCCCAGCGCGCCCTTGGCCGATGTCGTTTTAGGGGATCGTTTTGGGATTTCTTGTCATCCCGGCGTGACGCGCTTGATCGAACAGGCCTTCGCCGCGCGCGGCTTCGCCGTCACCCGCAACATGCCTTATGCGGGAGGCTACACCACGCATCATTACGGGCGGCCCGAAATGGGCGTGCACGCCATTCAGATCGAGATCAATCGCAATCTCTATATGGACGAGGGGACGCTGTCGCGCTCGCGCGCCTTCGCAACTGCGAAGGCGGTGGTCGGCGAAGTGATTGAGAAAATCGCGGCGGCGGATTGGGCGGCGCGGATCGGCTGACAGCGGTCCGCGCAATATTTTTTCTGAAGCGCTCGGCTGGCGTTGACGCGGCGTTTGATTTGTCCGCAGTTCGGGTTTTTGACGAAAAAAAACCGCGCCCGAAGGCGCGGTTTAGGTATAGGGAGGAAACGCCCAAAAAAGGGCGACAGCGCGCGCCCGCGCTGCATTTGCGTTATAGATGTTGCGGCGCGAAAAGCCAAGGGCTTGTTGTGCGACAAAAGGGACTGGCTGGGCTGCACGGGTGCTGGCGCCGCGAAAATGCGCAAAGGCGCTTGATTTCCAAGCAATCCAGTTCTTCAGGCGGCCGGCACGGCGCTTGCATGGATGAGCGCAAACGGGCCCCGATTTGGTTGGGTCGAGCAGCGACAGGCCTTTGCGAATGTCCAATATCGATATTGACCTGCATATCGGTCGCAAATTGCGGCGGCGTCGGCGCGTTTTGGGAATGACGCAAGAGGAGGTCGGGCGTCGGGTTGGCGTCCGCTTCCAGCAGATTCAGAAATATGAATGCGCCGCCAATCGGGTGACCGCCAGTCGGTTGTTCTGCCTCGCGCAAGCCTTGGACGTGCCGGTCAATTACTTTTTCGACGGTTTGCCCGCCAATGATCGGCTAGGTCCGCCGATTTTCGAAGCGATCGATGTCGGCGGCGACCCTATCCGCAAAACCAACGCTTGAACCCCAGGGGTTTTTCGTCAAAAGGGCCCGGCCGGTCACCTTGATCGCTGCGGCTGCTCATGGCAAGAATACCCCTATGAGGCGAATTGGCATTGCCGGTGGCGGCGTTCAAGAACGCTGCGCGGCGCGGCCAATAAAGGGAGGGGAAGCCGCGCCATGGAGGTCTCACACGATGTTGGCTATGGGACGATAGCGGCCGAATGGGTCGCCTTTGCGCAAGAGCTGGCGGAGGCCGCCGCCGCCGAAATTCTCCCGCGCTTTCGCCAAGACCTGGGCGTTGAGAACAAGCTCGACCGCGGGTTTGACCCGGTCACTGAGGCGGACCGCGCCGCCGAGACCGCCATGCGCGCATTGATCACAGCGCGTTATCCAGA
The DNA here is from genome assembly GCA_002403455.1 of Hyphomonadaceae bacterium UBA4763. Taxonomy (GTDB): domain Bacteria; phylum Pseudomonadota; class Alphaproteobacteria; order Caulobacterales; family Aquidulcibacteraceae; genus UBA4763. Next base: position 10,697 of record DHHV01000103.1, read on the forward strand.
TCACAGCATCTATGGCGAGGAACTCGGCGCGCAGATCGGCAAAGGCCCGATCGCCTGGTCGCTCGATCCGATCGACGGCACGCGCGCTTTTATCTCCGGGCTGCCGCTTTGGGGCGTATTGATCGCGTTGTTGGACGAAGGCCAGCCGGCATTGGGCGTGATCGACCAGCCTTACTTGCAAGAGCGCTTTATTGGTTGGGGCGGCGGCGCGCACGCGCTTATTCGCGGCGAGCTCCACGCCTTGCGGACCCGCGAATGCGGGCATTTGCGCGACGCGATCTTGTCGACCACCGATCCGCACTTGTTTTCCGGCGCGGAAGCGGGCGGCTTTGAGCAAGTGCGCGCCACCGCCAAAATGACCCGGTTCGGCTGTGATTGCTATGCCTACGCCATGCTCGCCATGGGCAAGATCGACATGGTGATCGAGTCGGGGCTTAAACCCCATGACGTGCACGCGCTGATCCCGGTCATCGAAGGCGCCGGCGGCATCATCACCAATTGGCGCGGTGATCCGTGCAAGAGTGGCGGCCAGGTCATTGCGGCAGGCGACCCACGCATTCACCGCCAGGCGCTGGTGGCGCTGCGTCGCGCGGCGAACTAACCCTTTCGGGCGAAATTGGGGCTTGCGCCGCCGAAAAATGTCGCCCTATACTCGTTTGTCGATATGTGGCTGAGCGCGGGGCATGCGCTTGTGCGCGGGTTGATCAGAACAAGCGAGTAAGGGGTAGAGAATGATCCACATCGCATGGCGCGCCGCGCTCTCGGCGCTGGCGATTTTTGCGACCGTCGCGCCGGCTTACGCCGATGCGGTCGAACAAACCAAGGGCAATTTCAAAGACAAATTCCGCCAATTGGAAGTGGATCTGCCAAGCCCCAATGTCTACCGCACCGCCTCGGGCGAGCCTGGCGCGCAATATTGGCAACAACGCGCCGATTACACGATCAAGGTGCGATTGGACGAGGCGCAAAAGCGCATCATCGGCGAAGAGGTGATGACTTATACCAATAATTCGCCCGATACATTGCGTTATATTTGGGTGCAACTCGATCAAAACATCTTTGACAACCGTTCGATCGCGCGCCGGACTGAACTCGCCGCCAATCAACCGCCGGGCCGCGCCGCCGACCGCCTGACCTTTGGGGGCTTGGCGCGCGAATATGCGCTGCGCGATGTCGATTACGGCTTTGACATCACCAAAGTGACGGATGCGCGGGGCAAAGCGCTGGCGCATATCGTCGTTGACACCATGATGCGGATTGATTTGCCGGCGCTGCTCGCCCCGAAGGCCAAGACGGCGATCACGATCGGCTGGGGCTCGAACATCATCGAGGAAGACCGCATCGGGGGACGCAGCGGCTATGAGCGCTTCCGCGACAGCGACACCTATCTCTATTTCTTGGCCCAATGGCATCCGCGCGTTGCGGCCTACACCGATTACACCGGCTGGCAGCACAAGGCCTTTTTAGGCCGCGGCGAATTCACGCTGGAATTTGGCGATTATGACGTCGCCATCACCGTGCCCGCCGACCACATCGTGTCATCGACTGGCGAGTTGCAAAACCCGCAAGACGTGTTGAGCGCCGAACAGCGCACGCGGCTTGCCCAAGCGCGCGACGCCAAAACCCCGATGTTCATCGTGACGCCCGAGGAAGCGCTCGCCAATGAAAAGGACAAATCAACGGATGAAAAGACCTGGCGCTTTGTCGCCAAGAACGTCCGTGATTTCGCCTGGGCAAGCTCCAATAAATTCATCTGGGACGCCATGGGATATCGCCAGGACGATCCGCAAACGCCGTTCGTGATGGCGATGTCGTTCTATCCGCATGAAGCCGAGCCTCTATGGTCGAAATATTCGACCCATGCGGTTGTCCACACCATGGAGGTCTATTCCAAATATTCCTTTGCTTATCCCTATCCGACCGCCCAATCGGTCAACACGTGGGATGGCGGCGGGATGGAATATCCGATGATCACCTTTAACGGCTCGCGGCCGGTGATCGACAAGAAAACCGGTGAGCGCACCTATACCCAAAACGCCAAATACGGCCTGATCGGCGTCGTCATCCATGAGATCGGCCACATCTATTTCCCGATGACGGTCAATTCGGACGAGCGCCAATGGACCTGGATGGATGAGGGCCTCAACACTTTCCTCGAATATGTCGCCGAGCAGGAATGGGAAGAAGGCTTCCCGGCGTTTGGCAATCGCCCGAACATCATGGATGCGATCGGCGAATATATGCGCGGGGAAGACCAAACCCCGATCATGACGCAGTCGGATTCGATCATCGGCTTTGGGCCGAACGGCTATACCAAGCCGGCGGCCGGGCTGACGGTGCTGCGCGAAACCATTATGGGGCGTGAATTATTCGATTTCGCCTTCCGCGAATATTCGCGCCGGTGGAAATTCAAGCGCCCAACGCCGGCGGATTTCTTCCGCACGATGGAGGACGCCTCCGGGATTGATCTTGATTGGTTCTGGCGCGGCTGGTTCTACACCACCGACCATGTCGATCTCGCGATCAGCGACGTGCGCGAATACAAAATCGCCACGAAAGACCCGGATCAGGACAAGCCGGCCGAGCGCACGCTCGACGCCGCTAAATTCCCGCCGCAAGTCGCCGAGGCGCGCAATCGCGCCGAGGGCATTCAGACGCGGGTCGAGCGCTTCCCCGAGCTCAAAGACTTCTACAACGAAAACGACCGCTTCACCGTCACCAATAAGGACCGCAATTCCTATCAATCGACGCTGGAAGGCCTTGATGAATGGGAAAAAGAAACCCTCGATCGCGCCATCAAAGAAGGGCAATTCGTTTATTTCGTCGAGTTCGAGAACAAAGGCGGGCTGGTCATGCCGCTGCCGCTGACGGTGACCTACGCCGACGGCGCGCAAGCCAAGGAGACGATCCCGGCAGAGATTTGGCGCATCGCGTCCGATCGCGTCACCAAAATGATGTTCTCGGACAAGCCGATCGCCTCGATTGCGCTCGACGCTGATCACGAAATGCCCGACATCAATCGCGCCGACAATCACTTTCCGCGCCGGATCGACAGCGCCCGCATTGATCTGTTCCGGCAACGCCCGGAGATCCGCAATCTGATGGCCGACGCCATGACCAAATTGCGCTCGGAAGAGAAAAAAGAAGAAGGCAAAGACGTCCCGCTGGCTCCGGCGCCGCCGACGGCGACGCCGCAGCAATGAGGCTCTGCAATCGGCGCGCGCTCCTTGTCGGCGCCTTGGGCGTTGCCGCGCTGGCGGGACCCGCTTTGGCCCATCGCCAGCGCGCCGTCTTGACGACGATCGCCTGGCGCAAGGGTCCGACGCCAACGGCGCCGCAAGCCTTGGGGCGGTTCGACGTCGTCCATCGCCTGCATGGCCATGACGCGGAGGTCGCGTTGCGGCTGGCGGGCGGCGGCAATCAGCCGCTCGATGCGCTGGAAGCCCAAGCGCGCCTTGCGCTCTATGTCGAAGGGCGTTTTGGGATCGGTCGCTCGCCGACCGCGCCCTATCCCCTGGCGACCTTGGGCGCCGAGACCGCAGCGCGCGAAGTGTTCGTCTACCAGGAAGCGGTGCTGGCCGACCCGCCGACCCTGCTTGCCGTCCGCAATGTCATCATGACCGAGGCGTTCGCCGACCAGATCAACCAGGTCAATATCGAGCGCCCGCAAGGCGATGCAGCGCTGACCCGCAGTCTGCAATTCAAGCCCGGCGAGGAATGGAAAACCGTCAGTTTGAGCTAACCGCCAGGCGTTTGTGGTTGCGCCGCCCGTTTTTTCATTTTTCTCCCGCTCGCCAAGGCCCAATTGCCGACAAGGACGCTGAGCGGAATCCGCGCCGGAAAATAAATGATCGCCGGCAAGGCAAATAGCCAATGGAAGAAATTGGCTGGCAAAATGGCGCGCGCGACATCCTTCACCCAATACAAAAAGGGCAAATGATCCTTCAGATGCGCGTCCAGTGAAATATCAAGCGGCGCTGTTCCCAAGGTGATTTGGATCAGCAACATAAGAGCGATCGCGCCATCGCAACAACTGCCGATAATCGACACCCATCCAAAAGCCAGCAGAAAATTGCGTATCATCTCTTGCGTCTACACCGCCCAGGCTGCAATCGCGGCGAAAGCAGCGGCAAACGCGATCGCGGTCAGCGTCCAAAACAGGACGGGATGACGGATCGCGCGCGCCGGCGGCCGCATGGGCTTGCTTTTCAACGCCATAAGTTGCGGATATCAAAAACGCGCGCAATCGCCAAACGCCAAATGACGTTGGTGCTGGTGACTTACCCGCCGCGTTTTTGCGGCGCGCGGTCGGCATGGCGCCGCGCCCCTTGCGCAAAGCCTGAGCCCTTGCGAGCCGGCGCGCGGGGAGCGTTGGGCGCTGGGCCGCGCTCGCTGCGATTGGCGCTGCGGTGCTCGCCGCGCTGATCAGGGCGTTGCTCGCTGCGCGGTTCTGACCGCGCCGGGCCGCGCGCCGGACCGCGTATTTCGCCGCGCGTCTCATTACGCGTGTCGGTGCGTTGGTCGTAGCGGGTCCCATCGCGCGGCGCGCCTCGACCTTCGCCGGCGCCGTTTCGGACTGGTTTTTGCGCGGGCGCGCGCTCGGCGCGGGGCTCTTCTCGGCGACGGCCGCGCGGATTTTCGGCCCGTTCCGGCTGCCAATCGCGCTCAACGGGGGCGGCCGGCGCTGGGCTCGCCACGAAGTCCGGCAACGTCACCACTGGAATTTTCAGGCGCGTCGTCCGCTCGATCCCGCGCACGAGATCGCGATCTTCGCGCGTGGCGAAGCTGATGGCGACGCCAGAGCGGCCAGCCCGAGCGGTCCGCCCGATCCGGTGCACATATTGCTCGGGCACTTCGGGAATGTCGTAATTGATGACGTGGCTGACGCCGTCAATGTCGATGCCGCGCGCGGCGATATCGGTGGCGATCATTACCTGGCAGGCGCCGGAGCGAAAGGCGTCGAGCGCGCGCAGCCGTTGCGGCTGGCTCTTATTGCCATGGATCGCCACGGATTCGATGCCAAAGCCGTCCAATTGCCGGACGATCCGGTCCGCGCCATGCTTGGTGCGGCTAAACACCAAGGCGCGGTCGATCGCTTCGGTTTTCAAGACATGCGCCAGCAGCGAGGGCTTATCGCCCGGCGCGATCTCGATCAGCGCCTGCTCGACGCGCTCGGCCGTGGTGGCGACCGGAGCGACGGCGATCTGCAAGGGATCGGTGAGGAAATCCGCCGCCAAGGCCGCAATCGGCTTGGGCATGGTCGCCGAGAACATCAGCGTCTGCCGCTCGGGCGGCAGCAAAGGCGCGATTTCGCGCAAGGCGTGGATAAAGCCCATGTCCATCATCTGGTCGGCTTCGTCGAGCACCAGCACGTCAACGCTGGCGAGCGACACCGCACGGCGGTCGAGCAAATCGATCAGGCGCCCCGGCGTTGCCACCAACACGTCGACGCCGCCCGCCAAGGTCTTGATTTGGCGCGGGATCGGCACGCCGCCGAACACCGTGGCGATCGACAGTTTCAGCCCGCCGGCGTAATCCTTAAAGCTTTGGGCGATTTGCGCGGCGAGTTCGCGGGTCGGCGACAGCACAAGGACGCGCACGCTCGCCCGGCCGGGGCGATAGGGATCGCGCGCCAACCGGTGCAGGATCGGCAAGGCAAACGCGGCGGTCTTGCCTGTGCCGGTCTGGGCGATGCCGAGCAGATCGCGCCCGCTCATCACAATTGGGATCGCTTGGGTTTGGATCGGGGTTGGGCGTTCATAGCCGGCGGCGGCAATGGCTTTAAAAATCGCCGGCGCAAGGCCGAAATCGGCAAAGCCGTTCGGCGCCGAGGGAAGTTGGTCGGTCATCAGTCATCTTTCAGCGGCAAAGCCGCATGGCCGCTTGCGGCGCTTGGCCGAAGCGGGGAGGGGGCGAAACGGCCCCGCGTGACTTGGGACGTCAAAGTCGGTTGGAAGGAGGGGCCCACAGGCGCGGCAAACGGCCGCCGCCGCGTTTCACGCGGCCCCGAATGGACGCGATATGGATTGCTGCGCCGCACAAGTCAAGGATAAAGCGCGCCCTCATCCAAGACCCAATAATTTGCCGGCGGCGGCGCGCGCCTCCGGACTGATTTCGGCGCCGGACAACATCCGGGCGACTTCTTCCAACCGTTCATCAAGGTCAAGGTTGCGCACCTGCGTCAACATCGTCTCGCCGCGCGCTGATTTGGCGATTTTCCAATGCTGATGGGCGCGGGCCGAGACTTGCGCCGAATGGGTGACGGCAAGGACCTGCGTTGATTTGGCGAGCTCGGCGAGCCGCGCGCCGATCGCATCAGCGACCGCGCCGCCAACGCCTTGGTCGACTTCGTCGAAAATCATCACGGGCGTGCCGATCTCGCGCGCCAGCGACACTTTCAGCGCCAGCGAAAACCGCGCCAATTCCCCGCCCGAGGCGATGACGCCGAGCCCGCCAAACGGCGCGCCCGGATTGGTCGCCACTTCGAATTCAACGCGGTCTTGGCCATGCGCACCGGTTTTGTCGGCCGAGAGCGGCTCCACCGCCGTGCGAAATAGCGCCCGCTCCAGTTTCAGGGCGGGCAATTCGCTCATCACGGCGGCGTCGGGGCGGGCGGCGCCCGCCCGGG
>DHHV01000122.1:0-1955 GCA_002403455.1 Hyphomonadaceae bacterium UBA4763
CTTTTCCGGCGATCTCGTCGCCTTGGCGGCCGGCGCGGTCAATTCCGCCGCGATCTTGCTGCGCTCGGCCAATGCCAGCCATCCGCAAGGGCTCGCCAATAGCTCCGACCAGGTCGGGCGCAATTACATGTTCCACACGCTGACAGCGACCGTCGCCATGAGCCCCGGCGAAGTCGAAGCGGATTTCCCGAAAACCCTCGGCGTCAATGATTTTTACTGGAACGACCCGGAAGGCGGATTCAACTTCCCCATGGGCCATGTGCAATTGCTCGAATATATGAGCGGGGAGACGATCAAAGGGCAAATCGCCAATAAAATGCCGGCATGGCTGGTGCCTGACTTTGCCGTCGATATGGCGGCGCGACGGATGATGGCGTTTTTGGTTATCTCGGAGGATTTGCCCGATCCGAATAATCGCGCCCGGCTGAACCGCGACGGCCAGATCGTGTTGGAATACACCCACAATAATCTGGTCGGCCATGAGCGCCTGCGCCTGAAATTCCGCAAGAGCCTCGAGACGCAAGGCATGATGTGCCATTGCCTGCGCCAGCGCAAATTCGCGCTGGATGAATTGCTGCCGCTTTATGGCACGGCGCATCAATGCGGCACGCTGCGCATGGGCGCTGATCCGCGCGCCAGCGTTGTCGACGCCGATTGCAAGGCCCACGACCTTGATAATCTTTATGTCGTTGATAGCGGGGTGTTCGTCACCAGCGCCGCCGTCAACCCAACTTTGACCATTGTCGCCAATTCCATGCGGGTCGGCGACGCCATAAAGCGGCGTTTGGCGGCGTAAAGCGCAGACAGTCTTCGACTTTTGGCGGATGCGTCCAATCGTCTGGACGGGGCGTCGCGTCATTGCGCCTGGACGGCAAAAGTCAGACATTCGGCGCGGTCGCCACTCGGAGGCGCCGGAGAAAAAGCTGATGTCGACGCCCACCCGCGCGCGCCCGCGCATTTTGCTGATCCATCCGAATTATCATTCGGGCGGCGCCGAGATCGCCGGCAATTGGCCGCCGGCCTGGGCGGCGTATCTGACCGGCGCGCTGAAAAGCGCCGGCTTTGACGACGTCACGTTCATCGACGCGATGACGGACCATATCGACGATGACGCGCTGGAAGCCCAGATCGCCGCGCTGGCGCCCGATATCATCGGCGCGACCGCCATCACGCCGGCGATCTACAAGGCGGAAAAGACGCTCGAAATCGCCAAAAAAATAGCGCCGAACGCGGTGACGATCCTGGGCGGCGTCCACGCGACCTTCATGTTCAAGCAGGTCCTTGCCGAGGCGCCGTGGATCGACGTCATCGTGCGCGGGGAGGGCGAGGAGATTCTCGTCAACCTCGTTCAGGCAATCGCGGAGGGCCGTTGGCCGGCCGCGCGCGGCGCAATCGCCGGGCTTGCGTTCCGCGACGGGGAGCAAATCGTCGCCACCAAAGCCGCGCCGACGGTCAAAAATCTCGACGCCATTCGCCCCGATTGGAGCATCCTCTCCTGGGAAAAATACATCTACGTGCCGCTCGGGGTGCGCGTCGCGATCCCCAATATGGCGCGCGGCTGTCCCTTCACCTGCAGCTTTTGCAGCCAATGGAAGTTCTGGCGCGATTACCGCATTCGCGATCCGAAAAGCGTCGTCGATGAGATCGAAGATCTCGTCAAAAATCACCAGGTCGGCTTTTTTATCCTAGCGGATGAAGAACCGACCATCAATCGCAAGAAATTCGTGGCGTTTTGCGAGGAATTGATCGACCGGGGCCTGCCCGACAAAGTCAAATGGGGGATCAACACCCGCGTCACCGATATATTGCGCGATGAAGATCTGTTGCCGCTTTACCGCCGCGCCGGTCTTGTCCATGTCAGCCTCGGAACCGAAGCGGCGGCGCAATTGCGGCTCGACCTCTTCAACAAGGAAACCAAAATCGCCGACAATAAGCGCGCGATCGATCTGTTGCGC
>DHHV01000122.1:2261-3050 GCA_002403455.1 Hyphomonadaceae bacterium UBA4763
CGCGCGATCGATCTGTTGCGCAAAGCCGACATTTTCACCGAGGCCCAATTCATCGTCGGCCTCGACAATGAAACGCCGGAGACGCTGGAAGAGACCTATAAAATGGCCTGGGATTGGCAACCCGATCTTGCCAATTGGTCGATGTATACGCCTTGGCCCTTCTCGCCATTATTTGCGGAGATGGCCGACAAGGTCGAAGTCTTCGATTATGAGAAATATAATTTCGTCACGCCGATCATGAAACCAGCCGCCATGGAGCGCGGCGAATTACTCGACCGCGTCATGAACAATTACCGGCGCTTTTACATGCAAAAGGCCCTGTTTCATTATCCTTGGCGTGGCACAGGCTTTCGCCGACGGTATTTGCTGGGCTGCCTGAAAGCGTTTTTGAAAGCCGGCTTTCAACGCACCTTCTATGACCTCGGCAAGGTCAATTATTGGGGCCCGCAATCGAAGAAAGCCGTCGATTTTCACTTTGACGAGACGCGCCGGCCGGCGCCCGCCCAGGTCGAAGATTGGATGGCGGCCGCTGAAACCGCGCGCAAGCGCCGCGACCATCGCGCCGCTCTGGCGGCCGAGGCCAAAGCCTGCGGCGGCGGGACCGAACAAATGACCGAGAAAATCTGATGGCGACGCTGGCCCCGGCCGCCGCCGCGCGCATTGGCCCCAATAGCGTCACCCAATTGGCGGCGGCGCTGGAGGCGCATGGCGGCGCCGGGCTGGCCGATCGCGTCTTTGCGGCCGCGAAGCTCAGCCAGTATCGCGCCGCCCCGCCGGTCGAGATGATCC
>DHHV01000122.1:3359-4832 GCA_002403455.1 Hyphomonadaceae bacterium UBA4763
CCCCGCCGGTCGAGATGATCCCGGAAGACGAGGCGCTCGCCGCCCATCAGGCCATGCGCGCGGCGCTTCCCGCCGACATTGCCGCCGCGATTGCAGCTGATAGCGGCGCGCGCACTGGGGCCTATATCCTGCGCCATCGCATCCCAAAGCCGGCGCAAGTTCTGCTGCGGACGTTGCCGAGCCATTGGGCCGCGCGCCTTCTGGCCAAAGCGATCCAGCGGCACGCTTGGACCTTTGCCGGCTCGGGCGCGCTTGGGATTGAGGATCGTCCCGGTCGGCCACTGACGTTGGTGCTGACGGGCAATCGCCTCGCCGCCGGACCCTGTTTGTGGCATCGGGCGGTTTTTGAGACGCTATTTCGCCGCCTGGCGTCACCAAAAGCGCGGGTCGTTGAGACCGCCTGTGAGGGCGATGGCGCGTCCGCCTGCCGGTTCACAATACATATAGACAATTTTTATTGGTAGTCGATCCACGCCGTGAACAAACCATGGCACTTGCTGGCTGGCGTGAGTACGCAAATTCATAGTGCGCCGCTTCAAATTGTTTTTAGCCCGGTTGAATGTGTTAGGTTTGCCGATATTTATATCAACGGGTGGGCTAACGTCGATCGGAAAGAACAAATGACCTCTGTGATAGTTCAACCGATTGGAAATGCGCTCGGGGTTGTTCTTCCCGATGAAGTCCTGACGCGGCTCAACGCTAAGGTTGGCGACCTTTTATATTTAACTCAGGCGCCAAACGCCGCGGTGTTGATAACGACGCAGGACGGCAGTGTTGAGGCGCAGATGCAAGCCGCCGAAGAGGGCATGGCGAAATATCGCCATTGTTTGCGTGAACTTGCCAAGTGATCGCGCCTGTATGGCTGATACGCGAGGTTGTCCTCATGGTGCACGAAAGGCAAATCGCTGAGCATGGCGGCGCGCCAGGAGTTCGGGATCTTGGTCTTCTGGAATCGGCGCTCGCGCGACCGATAAATTTGTATGGCTATGGAGAAGCCGATCTCTGCCACCTCGCGGCTGCTTATGCATTCGGGATCATTCGAAATCATCCTTTTGTCGATGGAAATAAGCGCGTTGGATTTGTCGCTTCGTATATCTTCCTGAGGATCAACGGCGTTGAACTGATCGCTGATGAACATGAAACAGTCTTGGCGGTTCAATCGCTCGCAGCCGGCGACTTAAGCGAAAAAGACTTTGCTGAATGGCTTCGCCGAAAGGTTGGTGAGTCTTTGTGACTCTACTCGTCGTGATCAAGTTGAGTGCACCGAAATGTAGATCGGACTAATGGGATTTCCCGTCCCAATCCCGCTTGGCGGAAAGCGCCGCGCCCGCTATCGACCGATCGCATGGATCAGCCTTTTTCGCCGGATGAAATCGATCGTTATCAGCGCCATCTGCTGCTGCGCGAGATCGGCGGGGTCGGCCAACAGCGGCTGAAACAGGCGAAGGTGGCGCTGATCGGTTGCGGCGGGGC
>DHHV01000122.1:5149-49325 GCA_002403455.1 Hyphomonadaceae bacterium UBA4763
TGCGGCGGGCTGGGGGCGCCGGCGGCGCTTTATCTGGCGGCGGCGGGCGTCGGTACGCTGCGGCTGATCGATGACGATGTCGTCTCGCGGTCCAATCTGCAGCGCCAGGTGCTGTTTGCCGATCGCGATGTCGGCGCGCTGAAAGTCGAGGCTGGCGCGCGCGCCTTGACGGCGCTCAACCCGCATTGCGAGATCGAGCCGCGCCCCATCCGCCTTGACGCCGAGACGGGCGAAGCCTTGCTGGCGGGCGTTGATCTCGTCCTCGATGGATCGGATAATTTCGCGACGCGGCATCGGGTGAACCGGCTGTGCGTTGCCGCGCGGCGCCCGTTGATCGCCGGCGCTGTTGGCCGGTTCGACGGCCAGATCGGGCTTTTTGCGCCTCATCAAGGCGGCGACGATGCGGCCTGCTATCATTGCTTTGCCGGCGAAGCAGCGGGCGAGGACGATGTCTGCGCGCGCGAGGGCGTTATCGGGGCGCTGACGGGCGTCATCGGCGCGATGATGGCGTTGGAGGCGATCAAGTGGATCGCCGGCGCTGGCGCCAGTTTGCGCGGGCATTTGCTCGTGTTTGACGGGCTCAACGCGCAATGGCGCCGATTGCGGGTGCTGGCCGATCCGCTCTGCCCCGTTTGCGCAGCGCCTCTGCAAGAATAGAGGCGCGCAAAAATGCGGCCCCTATGATATCGCGCCTGCCGGGCGATGGGAGAGATTGCTTGGATTTTGCAACGATTTTTGGGTTTTTGGCGGCGTTGTTCGCGGTGATGAACCCGATTGGGGCCGCGCCGCTGTTTTTGTCGATGACGCCCGACAATAGCGCCGCCGAGCGGGCGGCGATGGCGCGCACCGCCGCTTTGACCGCCACAGCGATTTTGATCGTCACGGTGTTCGCCGGGCGGCCGATCTTGAGCTTTTTCGGCATCACCATCGACAGTTTTCGCGTCGCCGGCGGCTTGATCGTGTTGTTGATGTCGATCTCGATGTTGCGCGCGCAAGCCTCGCAAATCCGCGGCACGGCCGAGGAAGAAGAAGAGGGCGTCGCCAAGGACAATCCAGCCGTGTTCCCGCTGGCGATCCCGCTGCTGACTGGACCCGGCGCGATTTCGACCACAATTCTGTGGTCGGGTCAGACGACAAGCTGGATGGGGCTCGCCGGCCTCTGCGCCGTGATCGTGCTGTTGGGGGTTGTCGTGTTTGCGATTTTGCGCGGCGCCTCGATCGTCTCGCGCGTGATGGGCGTCACCGGCATGAATGTCATGACAAGGATCATGGGCTTGATCCTTGCCTCGATCGCCATTGAGATGATCGCCGCCGGCCTGAAAGTGCTGCTGCCGCATCTTGCGATTGCGGGCGAATAGCCGGCAGGCAAGCGGCGTCAGCGCGCGAACCGCGCCATCGCCTCGGTCTGTTTGGCGAACAATTGCGCGCAGCCGGCTTCGGCCAAGCCGAGCAACGCGTCGAATTCGGCGCGCGAGAACGGTCGCTGCTCGCCCGTCGCCTGCACTTCGATCAGCGCGCCGCCGCTCGCCATCACAAAATTGGCGTCGACCTCGGCGGCCGAATCCTCGGCGTAATCAAGGTCGAGCACCGGCGCGCCGGCGTGGATTCCGCAGGAAATCGCCGCCACCTGGCCGCGCAACGGATCGGTTTTCAAGACGCCTTCACTGCGCAAATAGCTGAGCGCCTGGGCGAGCGCCACATAGGCGCCCGTGATCGCCGCCGTCCGCGTGCCGCCATCGGCTTGCACAACATCGCAATCGAGGATGATTTGCCGCTCGCCGAGCGCTTTCAGATCGATGACCGAGCGCAGGGCCCGCCCAATCAGGCGCTGGATTTCCTGCGTGCGCCCCGATTGTTTGCCGGAGGCGGCTTCGCGGCGCGTGCGCGTATGGGTGGCGCGCGGCAGCATGCCATATTCGGCCGTCACCCAGCCCTTGCCTTGGCCCTTCAGCCATCCAGGCACGCCGTCCTCGACGCTGGCGGTGCACAAGACATGCGTGTGGCCGAATTTGGCAAGACATGACCCTTCGGCATAGCGCGTTGCGCCAAGTTCCAGGGAAACATCGCGCAAAGCGTCGGCCGACCGGCGGGAAGGGCGCATCGAAAGTCCTTGTTCACCAAAAGAGCGGCCTAGAGCGCCGGGCGAAAAAGTGGAACCCGGTTTTTCGATCACCCGGCGCGACCAAGTAAAAATAAGAGCATGGGGCGATTTGGTTAAATCGCCCCATGCTCTGAAACGGAGTGGTTCATGTCGCTGGGCGATGAAGCAATGGCGGGCGCGCAATCCGCGATGGATTTGGGCGAGCTTGGCGGTTCGGCCGCCTTGTCGGTGCTGGGCGCTGCGTTGCGCGGGGCCGATGACGGCGAGCTGTTCATCGAAAACTCCCGCGCGGAAAGCTTTTTGTGGGACGACGGCCGGCTGAAATCGGCGAGTTTCGACTCCAATCAAGGGTTTGGCCTGCGGGTCGTGTCTGGCGAAATCCAGGGCTATGGCCATGCCAGCGCGCTGACGCTGGATGCGCTGCAGCGGGCGGCGGCGACCGCCAGCGCCGCCAAGGACGGGCGCGAGGCCGTGCTCGCGCCAGCGCCGGCGCTGCGCAATGACCGGCTCTATGCGCCGATCGACCCGATCGCCGCGCCCGGCTTTGCCGCCAAAATCGATCTGCTGTCGACCATTGACGCGTATTTGCGCGCCCGCGACCCCCGCGTCGTGCAAGTCTCCATCAGCCTTGCCGGCGGCAAGCGCGACATTGCGATCTTGCGCGCCGATGGCGGCTGGGTCGAGGACGTCCGGCCCCTGGTGCGGGTGAATGTCAACGTGACGGTCGAGGCGCATGGCCGCCGCGAACAAGGCTCGGCCGGGGCGGGCGGACGCGCGCCTTACGCCGACTTCATCGCGCCGGAACGCTGGCGCGACCTTGCCGATGAAGCGCTGCGCGTCGCCTTGGTCAATCTCGAGGCGGTCGACATTCCATCGGGCGAGTATGACGTTGTCCTCGGACCGGGTTGGCCGGGCGTGTTGCTGCATGAGGCGGTCGGCCATGGCTTGGAAGGCGATTTCAACCGCAAGGGCGTTTCGGTCTATGCTGGGCGAATCGGCGAGCAAGTCGCCGCCAAAGGGGTCACGGTTGTCGATGACGGCACGCTGCCCGACCGCCGCGGTTCGCTGACGATCGATGACGAGGGCGCGCCGACCCAGCGCAATGTGCTGATCGAAGACGGCGTGCTGAAAGGCTATTTGCAGGATCGTTTGAACGCGCGGCTTTCGGGCGTTGCGCCGACCGGCAATGGCCGGCGCCAGGCCTATGACCATTTGCCGATGCCGCGCATGACCAATACCTTCATGACCGATGGCGATCGCGATCCCGGCGAAATTCTCGCCAGCCTGAAGCGCGGGGTCTATGCGACCAATTTCGACGGCGGCCAGGTCGATATCGTCGCGGGCTCCTTCGTGTTTCAATGCACCGAGGCCTATTGGGTCGAAGACGGCCAGATCAAAGCCCCGATCAAGGGCGCAACCTTGATCGGCAATGGTCCCAAGGTGCTCGAAAAGATCACCATGATCGGCAATGATTCGTGCCTGGATGACGGCGTCGGCACCTGCGGCAAAGCCGGGCAATCGGTGCCGGTCGGCGTTGGCCAGCCAACCTTGCGGGTGGCGGGGCTGACCGTCGGCGGCAAGGGGTAATGTCGGGAAAGTGGTATGATCAGCAACAAAAAACCCTTGGCGCGGGCCGCGCCAAGGGTTTTCTTGCTCTGATAACAGCGCTTTATTCCGAGGATGGCCGGTTGAGCGCGGCGGTTTCCGCGGCGATGGCGGCGAGTTCGGCGGCTTGCGCCTCGATCTCGGCGCGTTCAGCGGCCATCGCGGCGGCGACGACGTCTTCGCCCTTGACCTGACGTTCGGCCTCTTCGGCCGTGCGCGCCACGTTGACCGATACGGTCACGTCGACCTCTGGGTGCAAGCGCACCAGGACTTTGTGCAGGCCCAAGGTCTTGATCGGGGCTTGCAGCTCGACATGCTTGCGGTCGATCGTGAAGCCGCCCACAGCGGCCGCTTCGGAGATGTCGCGCGCGCTGACCGAGCCGTAAAGCTGGCCGCTTTCGCCGGATTGGCGGATCAGCGTAAAGACTTGGCCATCGAGCTTCTCGGCATGGCTGCGGGCGTCATCGCGCAAGCGGGCGTTGCGCGCTTCGAGTTCGGCGCGTTGCGCCTCGAACACTTTGCGATTGGCCTCGGTGGCGCGCAGGGCCTTGCGCTGCGGCAACAGATAATTGCGCGCATAGCCGGGCCGCACTTTCACCACCGCGCCGATCGCGCCAAGCGAGGGAACGCGTTCCAATAAGATCACTTCGATCATCACGCGACCCCTTAATTGACGGCGTAGGGCATCAAAGCCAAAAAGCGCGCGCGCTTAATGGCGTTGGCCAGCAGACGTTGTTTCTTCGCCGACACCGCGGTGATGCGGGCCGGAATGATTTTGCCTTTTTCCGAGACATAACGCTGCAAGAGCTTGACGTCTTTATAGTCGATCGCCGGGCTTTCGGCGCCGGAAAACGGACAGACCTTGCGGCGGCGCGCAAACGGCCGGCGTGACGGAAGATTGGAGATCGAAAATTTTGCGTTGTGCATGAGTTAGGCCCCCATATCCGCGCCGCCGAAATCGTTGCGGTCGCGGTCGCGCCGACGGCGCTCGTCGCGGTCGCGCTTGGCGAGGATCGGCGATGGTTGGTCGGTGACTTCTTCGAGCTTGACGGTCATGATCCGCAAAATGTCTTCGTTCAGGCGCTGGCGGCGCTCCAATTCATGGATGGCGCTGGGCGGGGCGTTGAACGCGAGCAGGCCGTAATGGCCTTTGCGGTTCTTGCGGATGCGATAGGTGAGGTTGCGCAGGCCCCAATATTCTTGGCGAACGATGGCGCCGCCCAATTCGCCAATGGTCTTGGCGAGCTCTTCGAGCATGGTTTCGACTTGCGGGGACGACAAATCCGGTCGTGCGATCAGCACGTGTTCGTAAGCGTTCATGTCTTGCCTCCAAAACGAGACGCGGCGCCGGGGGACGAGGCGGTCGGTTCGAAGCGCCGGCAAGGCCGTTGCAGGGAACCGCGCCCCCGGTCGACGGCTCCAGGTCGGCGCAAGCCGGCTGGACCGCATCTCAAGGGAGCAAGGCGCATAAGGGAAGGCGGATAAAATTGCAAGACCGACCGTTGACGAAATAGCCGCGCGCGGCATCCCACGGCTTCGCGGGCGTTTGCCAAAAAAGCGGGCGATCAGCGCTCAACAATGAGGCGTCCGCTGAACGCGCCATCGGCGATCAGGATGCGGCGTCGCCGCGCCTTGCCAAGCTTTTAACGCTCGCCGATGCTCGCCGCATGGAGGCGTCAGCAAACTTTTTCAACGAGATGCAAAACGGGTCGGCGGATGTCCGCGCGCCTTATGCCGTCTATCATCAATGGTTTGAGACCGAAGATAATGGCCGGCTATTGCGCAAAGCCCGGGAAGCCGAACAATTGTTTCGCCGCACCGGCATCACGTTTAATGTCTATGGCGCCAATGACGCCGAAGAGCGCCTGATCCCTTTCGATGTCGTGCCAAGGATCATCTCGGCGCCGGAATGGCGAAAACTCACGCGCGGGATAGAGCAGCGCGTGCGCGCGTTGAACGCGTTTTTGTATGATATTTATCATCGACAGGAAATCTTGCGCTCCGGTCGCGTGCCGTCCGAGTTGATCGTGTCGAATTCGGCCTTTCTGCCGCAAATGATCGGGATGACGCCGCCCGGAGCGATCTATACCCATATCGCCGGCATCGACATTGTGCGGACCGGGGAAGATGCGTTCTTCGTGCTCGAGGACAATGTTCGCACGCCGTCGGGCGTTTCGTATATGCTCGAAAACCGGGAAACCATGTTGCAAATGTTCCCGGAATTGTTCGCCAAGATCCGGGTGCGCCGGGTCAGCGATTACCCGAAAAAGCTGCGCCGTTCCCTTGCCGCTTGCGCGCCCGCGGGAGCGGCCGCCCGACCGGTCGTGGCGGTGCTGACGCCTGGCATCCACAATTCAGCCTATTTTGAGCATGCCTTTTTGGCAGACCAGATGGGCGCCGAATTGGTCGAAGGCCACGACTTGCAAATCGTTGACGGCCGCGTCGCGATGCGCACCACGCGCGGCTATCAGCCGATTGACGTGCTCTATCGGCGGGTCGACGATGACTTTCTTGATCCGTTGAGTTTCCGCGCCGACAGCACGCTTGGGCTCGCCGGGTTATTTGACCTTTATCGCGCCGGTCGGGTGACGCTGGCGAACGCGCCGGGGGCCGGCATCGCCGATGACAAGGCGGTGTATTCCTACATGCCGGACATCGTTGAATTTTATACCGGCGAAAAGCCGATCTTGCAAAATGTGCCAACCTGGCGCTGCGCGGAAGCCGACGCGCTGAATTATGTTCTCGAACATTTAAGCGAGCTGGTGGTCAAAGAAGTGCATGGCTCCGGCGGCTATGGCATGCTGGTCGGGCCGGCCGCCAGCCAGAGCGAGTGCGCCGCTTTCGCCGCAAAATTGCGGGCCAATCCGGCCAATTACATCGCCCAGCCAACGTTGGCGCTGTCGACCGTGCCGGTCTTGACCAAAGCAGGGCTTGCCCCGCGCCATGTCGATTTGCGGCCCTTTGTTCTCGTTGCGCCCGAAGGGGTGGACATCACGCCCGGCGGCTTGACGCGCGTTGCGTTGCAGGAAGGCTCGCTGGTGGTGAATTCGAGCCAAGGCGGCGGCACCAAGGACACCTGGGTGTTGGAGGAATAATGCTCGGCAAGACAGCGGGCGGCCTCCTCTGGATGGCGCGCTATTTAGAGCGCAGCGAGAACATGGCCCGGTTGGTCGAAACGGGCTTGCGGATCGCGTTGACGCGGTCCTCGTCGGCCGAGGACGAATGGGCTTCGATCATTGCGACCGCTGCGGCAAGCGACCGCTTTGTCGCCGCTGGCCATCGGTATGAATCCGGCGATGCGATCGATTTTTTGCTGCGCGCCGGCGACAATCCCTCCAGCGTCTGCGCGGCGCTGACTGCGGCGCGCAACAATGCCCGCCTGGTGCGGACGGCGCTGACCCGCGAGGCGTGGGAGGCGATTAATGTCTGCTGGATGACAGTGACGGACGCCTTGAAACAATCGGTCGAGCCGACCGAAGTGCCGTCTTTATTGAGCCTGGTGCGCCAACAATGCGCCTTGGTGCGCGGCGCCATGCAAGGATCGCTGCTGCGCAACGAAATATACAACTTTATTCGCATTGGGACTTTTCTTGAACGCGCCGACAATACCTTGCGGATTTTGGACGTGAAATATTATGTTCTGCTTCCAGAAATTGCCTATGTTGGCTCATCGCTGGACAACGTCCAATGGGAGACAATCTTACGGGCGGCTTCAGCCGACCGATCTTTTGGGTGGCTGCATGGCGGGGAAATCAGCCCGGCCGAGATCGCTTCATTCTTGATCTTTGATAGCCGGATGCCACGCTCGCTGGCCTTTTGTTACGCAGAGATCACCGAAAACCTTGGGAGGATGGCGCGGGACAGCGCATCGGCGTCAACATCAACGGGGATGGCGACAGACATGCTCAATCGGCTGCGGCATTTGTCAATCAATGACGTCTTCGAAATCGGCCTGCATCAATTCATCGCCAGTTTCATCCGCAACAACGCTGTGTTGGCCACCACGATCGAGCGGGAGTTCCGCTTCTATGAATGAACGGCGAGAGCTAAAAATCTCCCATGAGACGCGCTATCGATTTGCAGCGCCCGCGACCTATGGTGTTTATCGGATCAGATTGACGCCCATGACCTGCCTTGGCCAGCAAGTCCGCGACTGGCGCATTGCGATCGAAGGCGGCGCGGTCGAAGCCGATTACAGCGATTATCACGGCAATCGCGTCGCGCTCGCCAGCGTTCATAGCGGGACCGAAGAAATCATGATCCGCGCCAGCGGCGTCGTTGTTGTCGAGGATCGGGCGGGGATGTTGGGCCATGGGTCCGGTGGGCCGCCATTATGGCTCTATGGCCGGCAGACGGCGCGGACGAAACCTCTGGCGACGCTCACCGCGCTGATCGAGGGTTGTCGGCATATGGTTCGAGCCGACGATGTGGCGACCCTGCATGAGTTGTCAGCGGAAATCCGTCGTCACATGCCGTATGATTTGTCGATGTCGGATGTCGCCGCAACGGCCGAAGAGGCGCTGGCGCGCGGACGCGGCGTTTGCCAAGATCACGCCCATGTTTTTGTCGCCGTCTGCCGCGCTTTAGGGGTGCCGGCCCGCTATGTCAGCGGCTATTTGATGCTGAAGGACTCGATCAATCAGGAGGCTGGTCATGCTTGGGCGGAAGCCTATGTGCCGGCGCTGGGGTGGGTCGGTTTTGATATATCAAACGCCCAATGTCCGGATGCGCGCTATGCGCGATTGGCGATTGGTCTCGATTATGGTGAAGCAGCGCCCATCACCGGGTTGTTGGTCGGCAGGTCGCAAAGCGACATGAATGTGATGATTGAAGTGCAGCAACAATAATTTGGACGATATTTGATGACGTATTGTATTGGCATGCGGTTGAACCGCGGGCTGATTTTTATGTCCGATACCCGCACCAATGCTGGCATGGACAATATTTCAGTCTTTCGAAAATTGGTTTCGTGGGGAAAACGCGGCGAACGATCACTGACGCTGTTGAGCGCCGGAAACCTCGCGACCACCCAATCGACAATTTCCCTGTTGGACGAGCGCTCAAAGGCCGCAAACGAACGCGTTCCAGGTCTATTGGAAGTTCCATCAATGTTTCAGGCGGCGCGATTGGTCGGCGGCGTCTTGCGCGATGTCATTCAAGCGCATGCCGAAAGCGGCCAAAAAGCTGATTCTGCGTTCAACGCGACGTTGATCCTTGGCGGTCAAATAAAAGGCATGCCGCCCCGGCTGTTTCTGATCTATCCGGAAGGCAATTTTATCGAGGCGAGCCTCGACACCCCGTTCTTCCAGATTGGCGAGACCAAATATGGCCGCCCCATCCTGGTGCGCGCGTATGATCCGGACATGAGTTTCGAAGCGGCGCTGAAATTGTTCATGGTGTCGTTTGACTCGACGATGAAAGCCAATTTGTCGGTGGGCCTGCCGCTCGATTATCAGGTCTATGACGTCGACAGCTTGACGACCGGGCAGATCCATCGCGTCTCCGTCGAGGACGAAACCTTCCAGGCGATTTCGCAGGGCTGGGGCGAAGCGTTGCGTGGCGCGCTGTCCTCGCTGCCGGAGCCGAAATTACCGACCTGATGTTTAAACGGGCCGCAGGTGTTTGATCAGCGGTTAGGCGCAGACCTCGATGACGCAGCCAAAGGCTTGTAGCCAATTTGGGTCTTTTTTCGTGTAATCTCCGCGCCAGATCGCTTTATTCAGCGATGGAACGCAGGCGATGAAGGGGGGGCAAATCCATGCAGGATTGGGCGGAAGGGCTGGAAATCCCAGAGCCGGCGCGGGGCGTCGCGCGCGCCTTAATGGCGCAGGCCGGCGATTGGAGCGTGCGGATCGCCGCCGCCTTTCTGATCCTTGTCATTGGATTGTGGCTTACCTATCGGTTCGTGCGCCTGACCCGGCGGATGCTCGAGCGGGCGCCCCGCGTCGACGCGACCATGGCGGCGTTTCTCGCCTCGATCGTCCGTTTTGGGCTTTATGCGATGCTGGCGGTCGCGATTTTGCAGCAATTGGGCGTCGCGACCGCCTCGATTGTGGCCGTGCTCGGCGCGGCGACCTTGGCGATCGGCTTGGCGCTGCAGGGCGCGCTCGGCAATGTGGCGGCTGGCGTCATGCTGGCGGTGTTTCGCCCCTATAAAATCGGCGATTTCGTGATGATTTCGACCGCTTCGGGAACGGTCGCCGACCTCAACCTGTTCGTGACGGAGCTGACGACGATCGACAATGTCAAAGTGGTCGTGCCCAATAGCCAAGCTTGGGGGCAGATCATCACCAATTACAGCGCGTTTGACACGCGCCGCAGCGATTATGATCTGCTGATCCCGCTGACGAGCGATGTCGAGGCGGCGAAATCGACCGTGCTGGCGGCCGTGGCGCAAATGCCAGCGGATTGGCGTCCGGCGGACGCGCCTGCGCCTTATGTGAACGTCACGGCGGTGAATGATTATGCGTTGGTCTTGACCACGCGGCTATGGTTCACGGCTGCGAGCTTTTGGGACGCACGGTTTGCAAGCCTTCTCGCCATGCGCAAGGCCTTGGACGCCCATGGCTTCGAGGCCCCGGCGCCGCGACAGGCGACGGTTTTCGCGAGCGGCGATGCAGCCGCCTTCGGCGACGCGGTTTCCCACCGGTCCGAAGAGGCAAGCAAACCGTGAACGAGGACGGCGCGCCTTTAAATTAAACTCGACATCGGCGGCATGGTCATCGCCGCGCCATTGCGCGCGCTCAAGGCAAGACCGATGCCGACCATGACGGTCAACATGGCGGTGCCGCCATAAGACACCAAGGGCAAGGGTACGCCGACGACCGGGATCAAGCCGCTGACCATCGCCATATTGATCAGCACATAGGAGATAATGGTGACAGCGACGCCGCTCGCGACCATGCGTCCAAACAGATTGCGGCAATCGGCCCCAATCGCCATCAAGCGCAAAAACACAAAGCCGAACAACCCGATCAACACCATCACGCCGACGAAGCCGGTTTCCTCGGCGAGCGCCGTAAAAATAAAATCGGTGTGCTGCTCAGGCAGGAAATCGAGCCGGCTTTGCGTGCCTTGGCCGATCCCGGCCCCGGTCCATCCGCCATTGCCGATGGCGATCTTTGATTGGGTGATGTGATAGCCCGCGCCAAGCGGATCGCGACCCGGGTCTAAAAAGGTCAAAACGCGTTCGCGTTGGTAGTCTTTCAGGCCGAACATGACGAACAGGGGACCGGCGATCGCGCCGCCCAGGCCCGCGACGGCGATCACCGGCCATTTCAACCCGCTTAAGAAGACGATCGACAGACCCGAAATCGCCACGAGGATCGAGGTGCCCAAATCCGGCTGGTGCGCGACAAGGCCAACCGGCGCGATGATTAATCCCAAGGGCAAAAGACTGGCGCGCAAACTGCCTAGCAAGGCGGTTGGCGTATCATGCACGGCGCGCGCAGTCGCCAGCACGATAGCGATCTTCATGATTTCCGAGGGCTGCAGGCTCATCGGACCGATTTGCAGCCAGCGTTGCGCCCCGAGCCGTTCGTCCCCGAAAAACTCGACGCCGAGCAGCAGCAGCAGCGTCATGCCGTAAATCGGATAGGCTAATCGAAGCCACCAGGGCAGCGGCGTCAGCCCGATGACGATGGCGACGCCAACCGCCATCAAAAAGCGCAGGCCATGCGCCCCCGCCCACGGATCGAGCGAGCCGCCCGAAATCGAGGCCTGCATCAACATGCCGCCGCCCGCGATAACAGCCAGCACGGCGAACAAGGGCCAGTCCAAGGCTTGCAGCGCCTCAAAGCGCCACGCCGCGCCGCGCCGCCCGCCGGCGCCAAGGCTCGGGATCACGCGCGCCTCCCCAAGCCGGCATTGGTTGGGTTGAGTTGAAACGCCGGGCTGCGCGCCGGATCGCGGGTCAGCGTCAAGCGCATGACTTCGCGAGCGATCGGGGCGGCGTCCGAACTGCCGCCGCCGCCATGCTCCACCACCACCGAACAGGCGTAACGCGGCGCATCGACCGGCGCATAGCAGACAAACAAGGCATGATCGCGCAACGCCCAGGGCAGGTCCTTATTGGCGCGGACGCCGCGGGCGCGCTCGGCCGCCGTAATGCGCCGCACTTGGGCGGTGCCGGTCTTGCCGGCCATGAAGATTCCGGGAAGGCCAAGATTGGCCGCCGCCACCGCCTCCATGCCGGCGCGGACGATGGCGAGATGCTCGGCCGGGATTGGCAAAGGCGCCGGCGTCTGCTTTGGCGCGAGCGGCCCATTGCGAAACAATTGCGGCGTCACGTCTAGGCCGCTGGCGATACGGGCGGTCATGATCGCCAATTGCAACGGGGTCGCCAGCAGCGCGCCCTGGCCGATGCCGATATTAAGCGTTTCGCCGGCCGCCCATTTTTCCTTGCGCACCCGCAATTTCCAGTCCGGGTCCGGAACCAGACCCTCCCGATCGACCAGCGGCGTGCGCGTCAAATGCACCGGCAACGGCGTTCCGGCGGCGGCGGCTTCGGCCGCGCGCTGACGGATGGCGCGCGCATCGGGTCGGTCGAAATGGCGCGCGCCAAGGCCCAAGAGGCGGGCATATTTGGCGATGCGCTCGGGGCCGGCGCGCTGGGCGGCTTCGTAGAAATAAAGATCGCAGGAACTGGCGATGCCGCGATGCATGTCCATCGGACCGTGCCCGCCGCGCTTCCAGCAATGGAAGGTGTGGCTGCCAAATGGCAAATAGCCGCGGCAATAGACGCTTTCTTCCGGCGCCATGCCGGCGTCAAGCGCCGCCAACGCCGTCGCCATCTTGAAGGTCGAGCCCGGCGGAAAGGTCCCCGCCAAGGTCTTGTTGAACAGGGGGCGCTTTTCGTCCTGATTGAGCGCCGAGAACGCCCGCTGCGACAGACCGCGCACAAAATCGTTCGGATCGAAGCCCGGCGTCGACAACAAGGTCAGCAATTCGCCCGTGACGATGTCCATCACAACGATCGCGGCCGATTTGTCGCCAGCGGCGCGCAAGGCTTCGGCTTGAACCGCCGCATCCAGCGTCAATATCAGGTCGGTTCCCGGATCCGCCGGCGTTACGACAATTTCGCGATCGGACATGATCCGACCGGCGGCGTTCACTTCGACCTGGGTCGCGCCATGCGCGCCTTTCAACGCCGTCTCAGCCAACGCTTCGACGCCGTCTTTGCCGATGCGGATATCCGGATGGCGCAGCACCGGATCATCGCCCGCCTCGTCGCGATTGGCGCGGGCGACATAGCCAATGACATGGGCAAATTCGGGACCATTTGGATAGGAACGGACCTCGCCGATCGAGGTTTCAACGCCAGCCAATTCCGGCGCGCGCACGGCGATGGCGACCATGTCCTCCCAGGTGATGTCGTCGGCGATCGAGATCGGCACAAAGCCGCGCGCCGTCTCGGCCTCCTCGAGGATCGAGACGATCGCCGTCTCGGTCAAACGCGGGGTGCCGTCCGGAAAGGGTGACAGCAATCCCGCGACGGCGCGCACGATCTCCGGGAGCCGCTTGCCGGCCGCCTCAGGCACAACGCGGACCTGAAACACCCGGCGATTGCTGGCCAGCACGATCCCGGCGCGATCATAAATGACGCCGCGCCGGGCCGGGCGTAACTGCACCTTGAATTGATTTTCTTTCGCCGCCTCGCGAAATTCAGCTTGTTCGAAACCCTGCAATTGCACCAGGCGGGCGGTAATGCCTAAGAAACCCAGCCCAACCGCGCTGCTGAGCAGGAGGCGTCGATCGGTCAACGTCTCGAGATGGTCAATCGGCCGGGGCATTAGGCGCGCCTCCGCCGTTTGCGCGCGATCATCAAGCGCTCGAGCAGCGCGACCGCAAGGGTCATCAAGACAAGGCTGGTCGCCAAATCAACGAACTCCACGCCGCCGCCGGCAATGGCCATCGCGAGCAGCGAAAAAATCAAGGCAAGAACGCTGCCGGCCGCGCCGGCAAGAACGCTGAGATGGAAATCTCGCCCCGGCAAGAAGCGCGCGATCAGCCCGGCGCCAGCCAAAACAAGCAGGTTAACGCTCGCCCAGGCGCCAGCCGGGCCGCCGGTTAGCAGGTCTTGGGCAAGGCCAATCCCGACCAGCGCCAAGGCGCGCGGATAATCGATCGGATGTCGGCGCCAATGAAGCGCCAACCCCACCCCGAACGCAAAACCGGCGCCCGGGCCAAGCCCCGCCAAACCGATGGTCAAAAAGAGGCAGATGGCGGTCAGGCTCGCATCGGCCCAGGTCCAATTGGCGCTGATCGGGGGGTCCGTTCCGGCGATCATGGCGGACCGTCCGGGAGAGGGCGCGCCTCGGCCGCCGCGTCGGCGCGCGGGTTGGTCGGCGATTCAGGCGGCTGCGCAGCGGACTGCGCGATTTCTGTCGGCGTCGCCACAAGGGGCGCGGGGATTGCCCGCGCGGCATTGTCCGGCGCGCCGGCTTGGGTCGCGACCAACGCGGCTGGTTCTGTCGGAACAAGCGGGGATTGCCGCGGGCGCGTCGTCGCAACCGCCGACGGCGCTGCGCCTTGCGGACGTGCGGCCGCGTCGAGCGATCCGCGCGCGGCGGTAAAGCTCGCGGGTGGCGGCGCTGTATCCGGCAGCGGCTCGGGCGGGGTCTCCGGCAATGGCGGCGGCGTCAGGTCGATCTCTTCTTGCAAATGCGGCGGCGAGAAAGACAGCAGCCGCACATAGCTCAAGGCGTCGATGTCGGCGGCGAGGTTGACGCGCCACACGCCGCCATCGCGGGTCAAGGTTCCCACCGTCAGCCCGCGCGGGAACAACCGCCCCTCGCCCGACGTGACAACCCGTTCGCCTTCGACCAGCACGGCTTCCGGAGCCAGATTGCGCAAAGCGGGGCGGGCATTGCCCCCCGCAAGTAAAGAACGGCCCCGCGCGCCTTGGGCGGTCATCACCGGCACTTGGCTATTGGCGTCGGTCAACAGGAGCACGCGCGCCGAGCGCTCGCCGACGCCGACGATCCGGCCGATAACGCCATCCGGGCCGACCACGACATCGCCATTCTTCACGCCATGCGCTTTGCCGACATTCAACAGCCGCGATTGTCGGAAAGGACTGTCGCGATCGCCAAACACTTGCGCGGCGATGGGGGGCGGTGCGGCGTCGGGCGCGATGCCGATCAAGCGTTCATAGGAACTGAGGCGCTCTTGTTGGGTCAGTGCGAGGTCGCGCCACTGACGCAAGTCTTCGACTTCGGCGCGCAGGGCGATATTGTCTTTCACGGCGGCGGATCGGGCGGCGATTTGTTCGCTCCAGGCTGAGAGCCACCGACCGGGCGCCGACGTCGCCCGCGCCGCCAAGGCTCCCAGGTCCGAGACGCCGCTGCGAAGATCGCTGATCACCCCGCCGGACGGCGCCGCCGCATCGGCGATGAATAAAGCCACCACGCCGATCGCAATGGCGAGGACGGCGGCGGCGCGCACCGTGCGCGCTCTACGTTTCGTTGCGCCGGACTGATATCCAGCCATGGAATGCCCTCGGCGGCGGTTGGGGAATCACGCTTTATGGATGTTTATATCTCAGGAGATAGCACAAATCGCAGTTTGTCGTAACTCTCAACGACTTTTCCAGAGCCCAGCGCCACGCAAGTCAGCGGATCGTCCGCGACGCTGACCGGCAAATTCGTGCGTTCGCGAATGACGTCGTCGAGCTGGCGCAACAACCCGCCGCCGCCCGTCAGCATGATGCCGCGATCGGCAATATCAGCCGCCAGTTCCGGCGGCATGGCTTCGAGCGCGGTTTTCACCGCTTCGACGATCTGCATGACAGGATCGGCCAACGCGTCGGCGATCATCGCGCGCGTGACGTCGAGCTCTTTTGGCACGCCGTTCAACAAATCGCGGCCTTTGACGACGATGCTCTCATTTTCTTCGCCTTCGCGCGGCGCGCGCGCCGAGCCAATTTCCTTCTTGACCCGTTCAGCGCTGGTCTCGCCGATCAGCAGATTTTCATTGCGGCGCAGATAATTGATGATCGCCTCGTCCATCTTATCGCCACCGACGCGCACGGACCGCGAATAGACAATGCCGCTCAGCGAGATGACGGCGACTTCCGTCGTGCCGCCGCCGATATCGACGACCATCGAGCCGGCCGCATCATCGATCGGCAGACCGGCGCCAAGCGCGGCGGCCATCGGCTCTTCGATCAGATCGGCGCGGCTGGCGCCCGCGCCATAGGCGCTGTCCTTGATCGCGCGGCGCTCCACCGGCGTCGCGCCCGACGGCACGCAGATCACGATGCGCGGCTTTATGAGTTGCGTGCCCTTGGTGGCCTTGGCGATGAAATGTTTGATCATGGCTTCGGCGACGTCGAAATCGGCGATAACGCCGTCGCGCATCGGGCGGATCGCTTCCATATGCACGGGCGTCTTGCCGAGCATGCGTTTGGCCTCAAGGCCAACCGCCTGGACCTGTTTGCGGCCGCCTTGGGTGGAATAAGCGACAACCGAGGGTTCGTTGATAACGATCCCTCGCCCCCGCACATACACAAGCGTGTTGGCGGTGCCGAGATCGATGGCGATATCTTGTCGAAGATTGCTAAACAGGGCGCCAAACATGCGGCTTAATCCTTCGCGTCCGAGGCGGGCAGCGCGTTGCGGGAGCGATACAGCTGATTGATTAACGAACCCTGTGCGGCCGGTTCGTGGCGAAAGCAAGACGCGATTCCGGCCAGCGCTGCAAGCGCTCCAAGAAAAATTTCGCCGTGGGTGGAGACTTTTCTCAACCTACGGAAAAAACAGCGAAAATCCTATGTTTCCCAAGGCAATGGCGAGGATTTTCGGCGCGCCGCCGGCCAACGCGCCGGCCAAGAAGGGCAGAAATGGCGTCGCCGCCGCGCCAAAAGCGATGTTAACGGGTCCAAATGGCGCAAGGGGAAGCCAACGCGCGATGAAACTCGCAAAGAAGGGTCGTCGCCGCGCAAGATCGAGCAAATATTGCGTCGCCTCGTTGCGTGTTTCCGACGCCGCGCGGGCGAAAAATCGCCGCCCGATCCCATGGCAAAGCGCCGCGCTGACGGCGTAGGCCCCCGTTGCAATCGTCGTCGCCAATAGGGGCGCAAAGCCTACGTAGAGTCCGCCGATCAGCGCCGTTACCGGCGCGCCGACGATCGCCAATCCAACGAAAACAGCACCGGCCAATAGAGGCGCCAATCGGCCTGCGCCGTCAAAACGGAGAACCCGCTGCGCCCAATCGGGGTTGGTTTGCTGGACAAACGCCGCCAGCCCGCCGACCAGCGCCAGCATGCTTAAAATCAGCGCCCATCGCCACATTGGCGGACGCGCGGGCTTTGTGTCCGGCTCGCGCGGCGTCAGTCGAAATCCACCAAAATCCGATAGGCGCCCGCGCGCGTCCGAAACACGTAGACGCCCATATTGTCGCCCGGCGCGCAGGCGGCGAGCCGGTCCTGCGCCTCCGCCTCGTCCTCATAAAATGCAGCGACCGCCTCACGGCAAGCGGCGATCTTGGCGGCGTCGTTTTCTTCAAACAGCACATCGCCGCGCACATGGCCAAGATAGACGCATGGCTCGCCGTCGGCGCAGGGCCAGTCAAAATCCTGCCAGGTCAGCGGCAAGGGCGTGCGCTCCGTAATCGCTTTGGCGTGTTCCTGCGACAGCCCATCGACCGTTTCCAAGGTGTTGAAATGGCCGCGAAATTTCCGCGCCGCCGAGCCATCTGCCACGCACCAGGGGCAAATCGTGTCTGGATCGGCCTCGGAATAAATGCCGCAAGTGGCGCGCCAGCCGCGCGGCTTGCCGCAGCACGCGCAAGCTTCTTCTGACCGCTCAAAAGCGTCGTCTTTGAATGGATCAACGAAGAACGCAAAATGCGGAAGCGATTCGGCAATCATGCGGCGGGTTCTTTCGCCGATCGGAGCTTAGGCGGCGGCGTGACGCCGTGGGAAGAAAAACGCGATTGATCGGATGGGGTGTGGCTATACCGCTTCGCCTCGATTAGCTAGTGGGCCGATCGCCGCAATCGCGGCGAGTCAAAAGCTTTGCAAGCACCACAAATCCCATGGACGCGGATTTGATCCCCCTGCCGGCGCCCTTTGCCGATTGGTTCGCCAAGCGCGGATGGCGGCTGAGGGAACATCAGGCCGCCATGCTGGCGGCGGCGCGCGCCGGGGACGATGTGTTGCTGATCGCGCCGACCGGCGCGGGCAAGACCTTGGCGGGGTTTTTGCCGAGCCTCGTGGAGCTCGCCGACCAGCGCCGCCTGGGCGATGCGCCGCCCGTCCCGGCCTTGCACACGCTGTATATTTCCCCGCTGAAGGCCCTCGCCGTCGATATCGCCCGCAATTTGCTCATCCCGGTCGAAGAGATGGGCTTAAGGATGCGCATCGAAACCCGCACCGGCGACACCCCGCCCGCCAAGCGCAGCCGCCAGCGCATCGCCCCGCCCGATCTGTTGCTGACCACGCCAGAGCAGATCGCCGTGATGCTGGCCCAACCTGGCATGGCGCGGTTCTTTGCCGATCTGCGCGCCATCATTGTGGATGAGGCGCACGCGCTCGCGCCGACCAAACGCGGCGATTTGCTGGCCTTGGGCCTGCAAGCATTGGTCCGCATGGCCCCGCGAGCGCGCCGCATCGGGCTGTCGGCGACGGTTGCCGATGAGCGCGCGCTTGCGGCCTGGCTGTCGCCAACAGCCAAGATTTTGCGCGGCGCGCCGGGCCCGCCGCCCAATGTCGCCATTCTGGACAGCGCCGCGCCGATGCCCTGGGGCGCCCATACCGGGCGCCATGCCATCCCCGAGCTTTACGCCGCGATCAAGACGGCGCGGACAACGCTCGTCTTCGTCAATACGCGCAGCCAGGCCGAAATCGCTTTTCAGGAATTATGGGCGATCAATGCCGACAATTTGCCGATCGCGTTGCATCATGGGTCCCTTGACGTTGCGCATCGGCGCCGCGTCGAAAGCCTGATGGCGGCAGGGCAATTGCGGGCGGTGGTCTGCACCTCGACGCTGGATCTCGGCATTGACTGGGGCGATGTCGACCTCGTTGTGCAATTGGGCGCGCCAAAAGGCTCTGCGCGATTGCTGCAGCGGATCGGCCGCTCCAATCACACGCTGGAGCGCCCCTCGCGCGCGCTGCTCGCGCCGACCAATCGCTTTGAAACGCTGGAATGCCGAGCGTCGCTGGAAGCGGCCGAGGCTGGCGCCATTGACGGACCGGGGCCCCGGCGCGGCGGACTGGACGTCCTCGCCCAGCATGTCTTGAGCCTTGCCTGCGCTGGCGATCTGACCGAGGACGGCCTGGTCGCCGAGGTCATGGCCACCGCGCCTTATGCGGCGCTGACCCGCGCCGATATCGAGCGCGTGCTCGATTTTGCCGCGACCGGCGGCTATGCCCTGCGGGCCTATGAGCGCTTGCGCAAAGTCGTGCGCGGCCGCGACGGCCGCTTGCGCATTCGCGATTCCAATACCGCCCAGCGCCACCGGATGAATATCGGCACGATCATCGAAGCGCCGATGTTGCGGGTGCGCCTGGCGCATCCCGGCGGGCGCGGCGGCAAGACGCTTGGCGAAATCGAAGAGGATTTTATCGCTGGGCTCGGGCCGCGCGACACGTTTTTGTTCGCTGGCGAGGTGCTGCGTTATGTCGGCCTGCAAGGCGTCGACGTGCTGGTCGAACGCGCCGCAGGCGCTGAGCCGAAAGTGCCGGCCTATGCCGGCGGACGTTTTCCGATGACAACGTATTTGGCTGACAGGGTGCGCCGCATGATCGCCGACCAAGGGTCTTGGGCGTTTTTGCCGGAACAGGTGCGCGAATGGCTGGAATTGCAGCGGGCGCGCTCGGCGATCCCGGACCCAGGCCGGCTGCTGATCGAGACATTCCCGCGCGGACTCCGGCATTTCCTGGTCGCCTATCCGTTCGAGGGGCGGCTCGCCCACCAAACTTTAGGGATGTTGTTGACGCGGCGCTTGGAGCGCTGGGGGCTGAAACCTCTGGGCTTTGTCGCCAATGATTATGCGCTGGGCATTTGGGGGATCGAGTCGATGGCCGACGTCGATTTGGCCGCCTTGTTTCACGAGGACATGCTGGGCGATGATCTCGAAGAATGGCTGCAGGAAAGCGCGCTGATGAAGCGGGCCTTTGCTCAATGCGCGGTGATCTCCGGCCTGATCGAGCGCCGCCAGCCCGGCGCCGAGAAAAACGGGCGGCAAGTGACGTTTTCCACCGATCTGGTCTATGACGTCTTGCGCAAACACGCGCCGGACCATTTGCTGTTGCAGGCCGCACGGGCCGACGCCGGCGAGGGCTTACTGGACATTCAGCGGCTGGGCGCCGGGCTCAAACGGATCAATGGGGCGATTTTGCACCAAGCTTTGCGCCGCGTATCGCCCTTCGCCGTGCCGGTGCTGTCCGAGGTCGGCAAATCCCCGGTCTATGGATCGGGCCAGGACGCCGTGATAGACGCCGCCGCCGCCGCATTGGCGGCGGAAGCGATGGGATGAGTTTCCGAGCGATCTTGCCTCAAGTGACCTCATCGTAACGCGTAAAGTAAGCATAATCGATTTTTTGCAAATTCTCAATGGTGTCTGGATTGTCGCGCTGCAACACCTCAATAACAGAATCAAAATCGTGGATCGCGCAAGAATCTTCCCTGTTATTATTGTCAAGGTTTTGGTCGCGCGCTTCGGGGCATTCTGCAAACGCCAACCAAAAGCCCTCCGACGTCAGGCCGATAAAACCGAAAGAATATGTGCGGTCATTGGGAACGACGTCATCAATTGTGTATTGGAACCCATAAATATTGCGATTGCCAGATTGAAAATCAAAAAAACGGATTTCGTCTTCATTGACAGTGAAATTTTTACCACTTTGTCCAGCAGCATTGACGTTGGTGATCCGCGTCTCCAAGACGAGCCGCGCTTCGTTGCCGACGATTTCGGAGAGGGCAAGCGCCTTATCGGTCGGAACGAGCGAGCGATCGCTGATGTAACATCCGCTCAATCCGATCATTGCCGCCAAAGCAATAAAAATACGCTTGAACATGATTATTGCCTCCTCTTGTTTGAACGATTGGGATCATTTCATTTTGGCTTAATTGCGGCGGTTGCATAACGTCTGCCGCCTCTTGCCTTCGTTCTGGTTTGGCGCCAGACCGCGCCCACCTAATTTTTATCAACGCGGAGGAATTTGGCCATGGGCACGTTGCGATTTGACGGACAGACCGTGATCGTCACCGGCGCGGGCGGCGGCCTTGGCCGGGCGCATGCGTTGGAATTTGCGCGACGCGGGGCGAATGTCGTTGTCAACGATCTCGGCGGCGCGGTCGACGGCTCGGGCGGCTCGTCCGAGGCGGCCAAGAAAGTCGTCGCCGAAATCGAAACGCTGGGCGGCAAAGCCATCGCCAATGGCGCCTCGGTCACCGATGACGCCGGCGTTGCCGGCATGGTCCGTCAAGCCATCGACGCCTTTGGGCGGATCGACGTCCTGATCAACAATGCTGGCGTCCTGCGCGACAAGAGCTTTTCGAAAATGGAGCTCCCCGATTTCGACTTTGTGCTCGACGTCCATTTGATGGGGTCGGTGAAATGCACCAAAGCGGTCTGGCAGATCATGCGCGACCAGGGCTATGGCCGCATCGTCATGACGACGTCCTCCTCGGGGCTCTATGGCAATTTTGGCCAGAGCAATTACGGCGCGGCCAAGCTGGCGCTGGTCGGCTTTATGAACACGCTGAAGCTGGAAGGCCAAAAAGACGATATTCGGGTCAACGCCATTTCGCCGGTCGCGGCGACGCGCATGACCGAAAATCTGATGCCGGAACCCATGCTAGAGGCGCTGAAGCCTGAATATGTGACGCCGGGGGTGATTTACCTCGCCAGCCAGGATGCGCCGACCGGCGTGGTGCTGACGGCAGGGGCGGGCGTGTTCGCCGTGGCGAAAATTCACGAGACCGAGGGGCTATATCTCGCCCGCGACGGCGTTTCGGCTGAAGAAGTCCGCGACAATTG
Organism: Hyphomonadaceae bacterium UBA4763; assembly: GCA_002403455.1. Classification (GTDB taxonomy): domain Bacteria; phylum Pseudomonadota; class Alphaproteobacteria; order Caulobacterales; family Aquidulcibacteraceae; genus UBA4763. Next base: position 26,844 of record DHHV01000122.1, read on the forward strand.
GGCGAAGATTAGCGACCCGGCCGGTCAAGTTGCCTATTTCGCCGGATCCGAACAAACGCAAAAATTCATGCGATTGGCGTTTCAAGGCTGACCGAAAGCGCCCCCGTTTCGACAGCTCAAATTACGAAAAAACGGCCGCCCAAATAGGACGGCCGTAAACATATTAGCGTTGAACTTGGAAATGCTCAGGTTTGCTGACCGCGATAGCGCAATGCCGGCGAGCTTGGCGGGATAACGCCTTTCGGCCGGACAATCGTCGGGCCAAGATTGATCAACACCTGCCGCGCATCAAAGGCCAATCGATCATCCGGCTTTTCGCCCTTGCCCATGATTACTTCGGCGAAGGATTCAAATTTCTTGATCTCGCGGATATCGATATCGTTGAAGAAGCCGCCGCCGGCCCCGACAAAGCCGAAGCCGGGGTGAAAGAACCGCGTTCCGAAGCCAAAGCGCGATCCGCCGAACCCGCCAAATCCGCCAAAACCACCGGCAAAACCGGCGCTTGACCCGAAATCGCGGAAGCGACGCTCGGTCTCGGTGTCGCGATCGGAAATCAAGAAATAATCGAACCCGCGCTCGACTGTCAGTTCGGCGGCGCGATAAAGCATATAGGTCTCGACTTCGTCCCGCTCGGTCAAAGAATTGCCCTGAAAGCTGACGCGATAGCGATTATCTTCGATCGCGACTTCTTTGTACCCAGGCGCATTGCGTTTCAGTGCGGGCTGATAGGGCGTCGCCGTGCTGCAGGCCGCCAAAGCGGCGACGCTGAGAATGACAAGAGGTAAACGCATGCGGCTCTCCCGGAAAGTTCGCTCGATCCTTGTCAAGCGATATAATACATCCAAGCGGTCACAAAAATAGGCGGTCGGACGATTTGACCGTTCTGCGGCCTTTTGTAACTTAGGCGTGAAATCAGGTCGTGCGCGCCTCGGCCCCAATTGCGTCGGTGATGCTGTTGAGACCGTCTTTCGCAAGACAGGCATCCACCTCGCCGACCAGACGGCGGACAATGCCTGGCCCCTGATAAATCATCGCGGTGTAAAGCTGTATTGCGCGCGCGCCGGCTTTGATCTTGGCGTAGGCCTGCGCGCCGGTCGCCACACCGCCAACACCGATCAACGGCAATCTATGGCCCAAAAGCATAAAAAAGCGCCGCAGAACCTCGGTCGACCGAGCAAATAACGGCGCGCCGGACAGCCCGCCGCTTTCGGCGCGATGGGCGCCGCGCAAATCGGCCGGACGCGCGATCGTCGTGTTCGACACAATCAGCCCATCGAGCGAAAAGGCGAGCGCCGTCTCGGCAATCGCCGCGATCGCATCCTCATCGAGGTCCGGCGCGACTTTCAGGAAAATCGGCCGCGCGGCCCCGCGCGACGCCAAGCTTTGCCGCGTCGCCATGATGGCCGCCAGCAATTCCTCCAACGCGCCGCGATCTTGCAGTCCGCGCAGGCCCGGTGTGTTGGGCGAAGAAATATTCACCGTCACGTAGGCGCAATGGGGCCATACCGCCGCAAGGCCGCGCTCATAATCGGCAATTCGATTGGCGCTGTCTTTATTGGCGCCGATATTGGCCCCAACAATGCCGCCACGTTGAGCGCGCGCGGCCAAACGGCGCACAAAGAGCGCCAGCCCGTCATTGTTAAAGCCGAGCCGATTGATGACCGCCCGGTCCTCCGGCAATCGAAACACGCGCGGCGTCGGATTTCCCGCTTGCGGCAGCGGCGTCACGGTGCCGCATTCGACAAAGCCAAATCCGAGTCCCAGCATGGCGTCGGGAACCTCGGCGTTCTTGTCGAACCCGGCCGCAAGACCGATCGGATGGGGCAATGAAAGCCCGGCAAGCTCAACGTTCAGGCGCGGATGCGGCGCCGTGGGACCAAGCAAAGGCGTCGCCTTCAACGCGGCGATCGCGGCGCGATGGGCGGTTTCGGGCGGCAATTGCCGCAAAAGGAGCGGGATCATTCCCTCAGATCTCCCGCAGATCCGGTGCGAAATGGCGTTGGCAATTCATGCCGGCCGTTGGCGCGTTCAACAACGATCCAGCGCGACCGCGCTTTGTTCATCGGCAATGGCGCATAGAGATGGGGAAATTCCTCGCCCGTTTTATTGGCCTCCCAGCGCAAATCCGCGCCGAGATCGGCGGGCCGAAACGCAATCACGCATAAATCACCGCGCCCGATGAAATAGCGTTCGATGACGCCAGCGACCTGATCGCGCCCCGACAAATGGATGAAGCCGTCGCGACGATCATGGGCGCTTCCGGCATAATCGCCTTCTGCTGCGGCCGCCGCCAATTCCACGGCGTCCAGCACTTTATAGACAAATTCCGTCGGCATTTTTCCCTCAAAAATTCATCATTAACAGACAAAAGTCATCAACAAGGTTGATTGTCCTATTATACGGCGTATAATCCGATACGGAAACGCTCTTTGCGCCCCCGCAAAGACGATCGCCGCCGCAGCAGAAAGGCACGGTCTGGCATATGAGCGCCTACGCGCATAGCCGCATTTGGGCGGCGATCGATGCGATTGCCGAGCGCCACGGGCTGTCCCCGTCTGGGCTGGCGCGCCGGGCCGGCCTCGACCCGACGGCGTTTAATCGCTCCAAGCGGGTCAGCGCGCAAGGCGACCGCCTGCGTTGGCCATCGTCGGAAAGCCTGGCGCGCGCATTGGAAGCGGTTGGCGAAGATTGGGCGAGCTTCGCCATGCTGACCGGGACCGGGCGCGGCCAAAGCCGGGTCGTGCCGCTGCTTGGCCTTGCCAAGGCCGGCCAGGGCGGATTTTTCGACGCGGACGGCTTTCCGATCGCGGGGGAAGCCTGGGACGCGGTGCGCTTTCCCAATGTCGGCGAGGATGTCTATGCGCTCGAGATCACCGGCGATTCGATGGAGCCGGTCTACCGCGCCGGCGACCGCATCATTGTGCAGCCGGGCGCCGATGTGCGCGCCGGCGATCGCGTCGTTGTGCGGACCTTGGCGGGCGAGGTGATGGCCAAAAGCTTGCGCCGCCTCAGCGACAAACGCGTTGAGCTGGTTTCGTTCAATCCGACTTATCCAGACATTCAACTCGACCGCAGTCAGATTGCCTGGATCGCGCGCATTTTGTGGGCAACCCAATAAGTCTAAATAAATGATGCAAACGACACGATTTATGCAGCCACAATTGAGTAGAATCAACATGCAAGTAGTTTAGTGTTGAACGAAATTTATGATGTAAATGCGAAGGCCACAAATTTATTAAATGGATGTAAAAAATCGATTTATGTAGCGATTTCTGTTTAACAAAAATAATTAATAGCATTCATCGCAATTATTGGTAATAAGAGGCGAAACAAATGTTTTCGAATAAAATGCATAAAAGCGATTATATATAACACACTTTTACTGGCTTTTATTGTATTGAAGATGATCTGACTTACATTTTTATATATAGATAGATCGAGGTCAATTTGATTGATTTTTAGACATATCGGGCCCGAATGCGATGACTTTGCTGGCGCATCAACGTAAATCACTTGAAAACAATCGTCCCCCCCCTTTACGCCGTTTGAGCCGACCTCAAACAACCAACTCATACACAGGTGTCCAAAAGTTCCTGGCGTAAAAGCTGACGGGCTAATGGCGAAACATGTGTTGACAGCCATTGAGAGCTGTTAAACCATTTTGTTTGTCGATATGACGCGAGGAATTGGAGGCGGACATGGGTTGGCGGGCATTGTTTCACAGATCGGCGGCGGCAGCTGCCTTGTCGATCGGCGCGGTCGCAACCACAGCTTTTGCGCAAGCCGAGACCTTGCTGTTACGCCAGCCCTCACTCGGCGAGCGGCATATTGCCTTTATCTATGCAGGCGATGTCTGGGTTGCTGACCGCTCGGGCGCCAATCCGCGTCGCTTGACCACCCACCCGGCCGATGAGCGTCAGCCGCATCTATCGCCCGATGGCGCCTGGATCGCGTTCACCAGCAATGCCGAGCAAAACGCCGACGTCTATGTCGTGCCGGTCGCCGGCGGCCAGCCCAAGCGCCTGACCTACCATCCGGGCGCCGATATCGCGCAAGGCTGGACGGCGGACGGCAGAGTTTTGTTTTCCTCGGCCCGCGCCGTCAATCACGGCCGCTCCGCCCAGGCCTACGCCATCGCGCCCGACGCGACTTTTCCGGAAAAACTCATGGAGGCGCGCTTTTTTTCCGGCGACTTCGACGATTCCGGCGCGCGGCTGGCGTTTTTGCCGTTCGGACCGGCCTATAATGCGCTCTATGGCGGCACGTCCGGCTGGCGTCAGCATCGCGGCGGCACCACGCCGTCGATCACGATCTTGGATGTGAAAGCCCAAAGCGCCGTGCAAATCCCCGGAGAGCGGTTGAATGACCTCAACCCGATGTGGGTCGGCGGCCAGGTTTATTTCCTCTCCGATCGCGACGGGATCAGCCTGGCGCTGCACCGCTTCGACCCCGCCAGCGGACAGGTGGACAAAGTCGCCAGCGCCGCCCCCTGGGATATGCGCTGGGCCTCAGCGCACGGCCAGACGATCGCGTTCGAGGCCGGCGGACGCCTGCATCTGTTCGATGTCGCCGCCGGAACCACCCAGGCTTTGGCGATTTCACTCGCCGCCGATGCGGCGCAAATCGCCCCGCGCTGGGAAGATCTGGCGCGCAATTTCGAGGATTTCAGTCTGTCGCCGACCGGCCAACGCGCGCTGATCAGCGCTCGGGGCGAAGCGTTCACCGTGCCGACCGGCAAAGACGGCTCGACGCGCAATGTCACCGCCAGCGGATCGCTGCGCGAATACACCCCGCTCTGGTCGCCGGACGGCGCGCAAATCGCGCTGATCGTCGATGACGGCAAGGGCCAGCGCCTGCGGCTCATTGACCAGAAGGGCCTTGCCCCGCCGCGCGACATCGCTTTGCCGAGCGCTGGCGCCTTCCATCGGCTTGGTACCTGGACCAGCGATGGCAAACACATCGTGTTTGAGGACAATAATCTCAATCTCTACCTCGCCGAGATCGCTAGCGGCGCCATCAAGACGATCGACAGCCATGCCCGCTTTGCCGCGTTTAACCCGGCCTCCAGCCCCGACGGCGCCTGGATCGCTTATGTGCGCGAGCAGTCCAATGGCTTTGGCGCGATCCAGCTCTATGAAATCGCGACGGGGCGGAAAATCCAAGTCGGCGATGGCCTCGCCGACCAGGACGCGCCGGTATTTTCGCGCGACGGCGCTTATCTTTACTTCGCGGCGTCCGTAAACCATGGGCCGGCGCAATTTGGCCTCAACATGCAATCGCGCGAGCGACCGCAGCGTTATGGCCTCTATGCGGCGGTGCTGAGCAAAGACGGGGCCTCGCCCTTTTTGCGCAAAGCCGCCGACGAAGAGGTGAAAAGCGCCGAGACGCCCGCTGTCGCGGCCGAACCGGCGCGCGGGCGCAATCGCGCTGCGAATGGCGCCGCAGCGAACGCAGCGCCGGAGGCGAAGGCCGACAAACCAAAAGCAACCAAGGTCGATTCCGACGGGCTGTCGGCCCGGATCGTCGCCTTTCCCTTGGCCGAGCGCGCCTATGGCGCTCTGATGGTCGGCGAGGACAATGCGCTTTATTACATCGACGGGCGCCAACCAGGGGCTTCCTACGACCCGCCCGGCTCAACGCCGGGCGCCGAAAACCGGTTGATGCGCTATGATTTCGCCAAGCGCGAAGCGAGCCCGGCGCTGACCGGCGTGCTCGCCGCGTCGATCAGCCGCGACGGCAAGAAAATTCTGCTGCAGCCAGGGCCCAATCGCCTTGCCATCGCCGATATCGGCGCGACCTTGAAGCCCGAACCGCTCAATCTGGGTGATTTGCGCGCGAAGATCTATCCGCGCGAAGAGTGGGCGTTCATCTTCGATGAAACCTGGCGGATGGAGCGCGAATATTTCTACGCCGAAAATTTGCACGGCCTTGATTGGACCGCGATCGGCGCGCGCTATCGGCCGCTTTTGGGGCATGTGACGCGGCGCGAAGACCTCAACGCCTTGCTCGCCGAAATGATCGGTGAAATGCAGGTCGGCCACAACCGGATCGGCGGCGGCGATGTGCACCAGGAAACCCCGGCGCCAGTCGGCCTGCTGGGGGCCGATTATTCGGTCGCGCAGGGGCACTATCGGTTCGAGAAAATCTATGCTGGTGAGCAATGGACGCCGTTCCTGCGCGCGCCCCTTGGCCAACCGGGCCTCAATGTCAAAGCCGGTGATTTTCTGATCGCCATAAACGGCCGCGACCTCACCAGCGCGGATAATATTCATGCGGCGATGCAGGGCACGGTCGACAAGCAAACCATTTTGCTCGTGAACGACCGCCCGAGCCGCGATGGCGCCCGCGAGATCACGGTCGAGCCGATCGCCAATGAACAACAATTGCGGCTGTGGTCTTGGGTCGAAACCAATCGCCGTGAGGTCTTGGCGCGCTCGAATGGACGCGTCGGCTATGTCTATTTGCCGAATACCGCCGAGGCTGGCTTTGACCTGTTCAACCGGATGTATTACGCGCAAGCCCATCTTGACGGCATCATCTTTGACGAGCGCGCCAATGGCGGCGGCCAGGCGGCCGATTATGTTGTCGACGTGCTGTCGGCCGGCTATCTCGGCGGCTGGCGCTATCGCGCCGGCATCCCGAATAATACCCCGACGGCCGGTCATTACGGGCCGAAAGTCATGCTAATCGACCAGGACGCGGGCTCGGGCGGTGATTTTCTCCCTTACGCCTTCCGCCGCCGCGAAATTGGCCCGTTGATCGGCAAGCGCACGTGGGGTGGATTGATCGGGATTTCCGCCAATCCAGCTTTGGTCGATGGCGGCAATTTGACCGTGCCATACTTCCGCTTTTATTCGCCCGAGGGCGAATGGCGAATCGAGAATGAAGGCACTCCGCCTGATATCGATGTGGCGCTCGATCCCGTCGCCACCAATCAAGGCCGTGATACGCAATTGGAGCGCGGCTTGGCGGAAGTCTTACGCGCGCTCGAGGGCAAAGGGCCGCAAGCCCGGCTCACCGCGCCGCCTTTGCCGACCGAGCCTGGGAAGTAAGAATCCCATATTGCGCGTGGAGGCGTGACATCGGACGCATATCGTCGCAGCATTCGATTCGGTTCTGCGGCGTCGCTTCGGTACAACAATGATTATTTGCAATGGAGGGCAAGGATGCGCTCGGCCTATCTGACACTCATTGCGCTCATGGCGATCACCGCCTGTTCGCAAGCGCCAACGCCGCCTGCGGCCGGACCCCAAGACCCGATTGACGCCGCCGCTCCGCCAACGCCGGAGCGGATTGTCGGCGACCCGCTGACAATATCACCGGCCAATCCGGATGCGCAGAGCGCCACCGGCGCGCTGACCTTTCATGACGAGATCGAGCAACCGCCGACCGACCCGACGACGGGCGAAATTGTCGGCGCCGCCCGCACCTATTTGTTCCTTGAAGCCGCCAATGGCGTCACCATTGATGCTGAATTGATCGGCGGGGTGGATGCGACCGTCCCGATCGGCGGCGATCCGATTGCGGCAATCGCCGACCCCCCCGCCGATATCAGCCTCGACCTTTATCTCGTCTCAAATGAAACCCTGCCGCCGAATGGCGTCGGGTTATGCGGCGTCAAGCCGGTCACCCATTTGGCGATCGCCAGCGATTTCAGCAATGATTTCGCCGGCTGGCGCATTTTGGCGATCTCGGGCGCCGCCCCCGGCGAATTAGGCGCCGTGCTCTGCCAGCGCCTGGACTATGTCACCGGCCGCTAACGCAAAAGCCGCCGCGCGTGCCGATCTTGATCCGGCCCTGCTCGCCTTTCTGCACCATCCGGCGACCCATGGCGGTGCGCCGGTTCAGCATATCGAAACCCATGGCGCGCATGTGTTTTTGGTCGGCGCGCGCGCGCTGAAACTGAAAAAGCCGGTCGATTTCGGCTATATGGATTTCTCGACGCTGGAAAAGCGCAAGGCCTGTCTCGACAACGAGCTGATGCGCAATCGCCGCACCGCCCCCGACATCTATCGCGCCGTTGTGCCCATTTACCGCACGCCGACCGGTTTTTCCTTCGCAGGAGAAGGGCCAGCCGTCGAATACGCCCTCGACATGGCGCGCTTTGACGATGCCTGCGTCCTTGCCCGGCTCGCCGAAAACGACGCGTTGACCCCAATTGCGGCCGAGGCCGCCGCCAGAATGATCGCCGATGTTCACCGACGCGCGCCATTGGTGGCCCGTGATGGAATATCCGGCGTCGAATTTGTTCTGCAATCAAATGCGCGCCTGCTGCGCCAGGAAGGGGGGAGCTTTTTGGACCCCGGCGCCCTCAACGCGCTGGAAACGACCAGCCGGGCCGAGTTGGCCCGCCTCACGCCGCTCTTGAACGCGCGCGCCCGCGCGGGCCTTATCCGCCAATGCCATGGCGATTTGCATTTGGGCAATCTGTTCGCGCGCGGCGACGAGGTGATCGCCTTTGACTGCATCGAGTTTAACGACGCGATGACCGAGATCGATCTTTATTACGATGTCGGGTTTTTCTGGATGGATTTGACGGCGCGCGGTCTCGTTGATCACGCCAATCGCGCCTTAAACGCTTATCTGGAGCAGATCGCCGAGGGCGCCGACGCGCAAGCCTTGGACGGGCTAGCGGCCTTGCCGCTGTTTATCTCGATGCGGGCGGCGGTGCGCGCCCATGTCAGCGCGGCCCAAGGCCGCGCGATGGCAGCGCAGCAATACCTTGACCTTGCCTTGGCTGCGCTGGCGCCGCCGACCCCGCGCCTCGTTGCTTTGGGCGGGTTATCTGGGTCCGGCAAGTCACCCTTTGCCCGCCGCATCGCCCCGCGCCTCGATCGCAGCCCTGGCGCGGTAATCTTGCGCTCCGATGCGCTGCGCAAACGGCTGTGGGGCGTTGCGCCGACGCAAATCCTACCGGCCGAGGCTTATCGCCCCGACGAAAGCGCCCGCGTTTATGAGGTCATGTCGGCGCATGCGCGGGCCGCCTTGCGCGCGGGCCGCAGCGTCGTGCTCGACGCGGCGCATTTGCGGTTGCCCGAACGCCAAGCCGCTGCGCAACTTGCGGAAGAAATGGGCGTTCCATTCACCGGGATTTGGCTTGAGGCGGCGCCTGCCGTGCTTGCCGACAGGATTGCCGCGCGACGCGGCGACGTCTCAGACGCCGACCTCGCCGTGCTCTCACAACAGCTTAGCTTTGATATTGGTCCAATCCACTGGGGCCGCCTGTCCAGCGACGCCGCCATTGAAGGGCTGTTCGCGCAAAACTAAAACGGCTGGTCTTGACCGAACAACCCGCGACCCGGTTCCAAAACCCGGCCCGTGCCGTTGCCGCAGATCAAGCGCCCCGGATAGGTTGGATCGCCAGGCTTGTTGACCTTGCAGGGGTCGCCAGCCTTATTCAGGCCCAATTGCTTGCCGATATTGTCCGATACAGGCGTTTCGCCGGTGGCGCAGGCGCCAAGGCCGAGCGCGGCTCCCATAACCAGGATGAATTTGGAGTTCAGCCGCATCTACGCCTCCGGATGATTAGTGACTAACCTTCACGTAAGGCGCGCGGCCCCGACTTTCCAGAGGCGGCGGCTCACGCCGCCTTCACGTCCGCGACAAAGCCGGCGACTTCGGTTTTCAGCAAATCGGCTTGCACGACCAATTCATGGCTGGCGGACAGCACTTGATGGGCCGCCGCGCCGGTTTCTTCGGTGGTCGAGGAGACCGAGGCAATCTCCGCCGCAACTGATTGTGATGCATTCGAGACCTCACGCACATTGCGGGCGATCTCGCTGGTCACCTGTGTTTGCATGCGCACCGCCGCATCGATCGCCTGCGCATTGGCGTGCAAACGCGCAATGATATGGTGGATGCCGTCGATCGTCGCCGTCGCATCCTCGGTCGAGCCCTGCACATGGCGGATTTGCCCCGCGATATCCTGGGTCGCCGCCGCCGTCTGGGTGGCGAGCGCCTTGACCTCTTGGGCAACGATCGCAAAGCCGCGGCCGGCTTCGCCGGCCCGCGCCGCCTCGATCGTCGCGTTCAAGGCAAGCAAATTGGTTTGCGCCGCGATCCCTTCGATCATGTCGACGATTTCGCCGATCCGTCGCGCCGCCGCTTGCAGCGTTCCCATCGCTTGCACGGCGTTGCCGGCGCGGGTGACCGCTTCACTGGCGATTTGCGCGCTGTCGCCGGCATTGTCGGCGATATCCCGCACCGCATTGGCGAGCGATGCCGCCGCGCCAGCGGCGGTGGAGGCGTTGGCGGTGGATTGCTCGGCCGCCGCCGCAACTGATGACGCCAGCCCATTGGTGCGGTCGGAAGCGCGCGTCATCGAATCGGCCGTCTGTTCCAAATCCTCGGCGGCGCGGACGAACACTTGCACCAATTCATCGATGCGCGCATTGAAGCGCGTGGTCCGCGCGGCGACGCGTTCGGCGCGCTCCATTCGCTCCTGCGCGTCGCGATTGGCGGCGGCTTCGAGCGCATTGCGCTCCTCCATGCTGGCGCGAAAGACTTCGATCGCGCGCGACAGATCGCCCAATTCGTCCGTCCGAGACGCGCCCGACACGCGCGCATTCATATCGCCCTGCGCCAGCCTGTTCATTGCATTGGTCAGTTTGGCGAGCGGCGTCGTCACGCTGCGCGCCACCCGTGCGCCGGCCAAGGCGCCCAGCCCGATCAAGAACGCAACCGCCAGCCCCAAGTTCGCCGCCAACCGGCGCGCCGGGGCCAGCGCTTCATCCATATCGATCGCCGCGAGCACCACGCTCTTGTCGTCGCCGATTTGGACGGGCGCATAGCCGACGACGGCCCGCTTACCGCGCGGATTGGGCAGCAGCATCGCGCCTTTCGCGCCGTCCAGCGCGCGCGCCGTCGCTGCATTTTCCAAACGCCGGGTCAGCACCGTGTCGTCTTTGGTGATCCGGCCCGTATTGCGCGCCAGGAAATCGGCGCCAACCAGGAACGCTTCGCCGGTTTCGCCGAGGCCTTCGCCCGAATTGATCGCCGCATCGATCTGATCGACCGGCAATTGGATCGCCAGCACGCCGACCCGGTTGCCGTTTTCATCAAAAACCGCTTTCGCCATGAAGCTGGCGGCCGCCCCGTTCGACGGCGCATAGGCTTGATAATCGGCAAAGCTCGGCTTTGCGTCGGCGGTCGCCGCGAGCGCTTCGCGCACGGCTTGGCCAAGCCCACTCTCGGCATAAGCCCCATTGGTCAGATTGGTGGCGAAGTCGACTTCCTTGAACACCGTATAAACAATGTCGCCGTCGAGATTGACGAGAAAAATGTCATACAGCCCCAAGCGCTTCAGGCTCTTGTGCATCCAGGGATGCATCTTGGCGTGCATGGCGCTCCAGGCCGAGCCATCGGCGGCGTCATAAAGGTTATCCTTTTGGCCGACTGGATGGGGGTTGTCGGCAATATAGGCTTGTTGCAACACGCGCGCCGCCTCCGGCCCAAGCGCTGCGAAATCGGTCGAAAAGCCCGTCACCGCGTCAATAACCAGCGGGGTTGATGCGATCGTCACGAGCTCGCGGCCATAGGCGTTGAACAGATTGACGGCGCCCTCGGCGCGGATTTCCGCGATCGTCGTCAGGCGCTCTTCGACGCTTTCGCGCAGCGCATTGGCCGACAGCACATAGGCTCCGGCCCCCACCGCCAGCGCCGCCGCCCCTGCAATCCCCGCCACCATCAGCGGCAGCTTCAACGTCAACCGTTGTTTATTAAACCAAGTAATCATGCCCGACCTTGCCCAATGCCGCACAAATGATACGGTCTTTAAGCATAGGCTTGATTAATAGGGGGTTTAGCTGGGATTAAGAATGGCTATCGCGGATTGCGCGTCGACCGCCGATAGCGCGTAAGCAACCACAACACCAAGATCAAATTGCCAAGCAGCAGCAGCGCCGCCAGCCATGCCGCAGCGATCGGTTTTTGGGGTTCCTGCGAAAAAATCCACACCCCGGCGCATAAAAACCCGAGATAAAGGTCCAAGGTCGCCACCAGCGCCCAAGGCGGCGCAACGAACCCGCGCAAGATGTCCGACAGCGATCGCGTATCCGCCCCATAAGCCCACATTGCGCAGGCTAAGAACCCGGCCGCCAGCAACCCGAACCCGATCCGAAGGAATAATCCCACTTTGCCGCCCCTTGCGCTGACAAGCGCCGTGTTGTTGGCGACAAGCTATGGCGAAGGTCGATCAGGCCAAGGGGGCCGCGCGTTCAGCCAAAATCGTCAAGCCGGCAGCCGAAACATCGGCAAAGCCGCCTTCGATCGAAAAGCGCCGCTCGCCCGCGCCGTCGAGCACCCGCAACACCCCGGTCTTCAGCGTCGACATGAACGGGGCATGCCCGGGCAATACGCCGAATTCGCCCTCGCTGCCCGGGCAGATCACATGATCGACCTCGCCCTCGAACACCGAGGCTTCGGGCGACACCAACGCAAATTTCAATTTCGCCATGTTTTCGTACCTTGCAGAGCGGCGCTTCGTCGCCTACGCCGCTTGTTTTTCAAAGTCGCCCTTTAGCGAGCCCGTTCGGTTTTGGCGAGCAGAACTTGGCGTCCTCACGCATCGACTTTGGCGCGGTACGCAGCCAACAGCGCGGGCGCATCGGCGCCCAAACGCCGCAGATAATCCCAGGTGAAAATACCGCTGTCATGGCCGTCCGAGAACAGAATCCGGATCGCATAGCGGCCTTCGGGTTCAGCCCCGATCACGTCGATATCCGCCTTATCGCGAACGAGGCGTTTTTGCTCTGGCGAATGGCCTTGTACTTCGGCCGACGGGCTTTCGACCCGCAGCAATTCAAACGGAATGCGAAACATCGCCCCGTCATCGAACTGCACTTCCAGGACGCGGTCGCGGCGCTGGAACGCAAGGCGCGTCGGCCAGGCGGCGTCCGCGCTCACGGCGTCACCGTTAAATCGCGCGCCTCATCCGGCAACATGATCGGCACGCCATTGCGGATCGGAAAGGCGAGCCCGGCTTTGTCGCTGATCAATTCCTGCCGCTCGCGGTCATAGCGCAACGCCGTTCGGCTTACCGGACAGACCAGGATTTCCAGCAAACGCGGGTCGATTTCGTCTGGACCGAGAGGCGAGGGGTCTTCGCTCACTGGATTGAATCTCCTTGTGCGGCGCCGCCGCTGTTAAGGTCGAGCAATCGGCCAAGCAAATCGGCGCGCGCGGCCAAATCGGGCGCTTCCAACAATGCCTGCTTTTCCGCCAAGGCAAAGGGACAAGCCGCGCAGAGCGCATTGACCAGCATTTCCATCGGCGCGGCTTGCGCCGCATTCCAATCGGCTTGATAGCCATTGCGCCGCACAAAGCGGTCCAGCGCGCCGAGCAGGCCCTCGCGATCGATCGTCTCGGCCCCATCATCAGGGGCAAAATCGGCGGCGTAATCCGCATAATCGGCGCTCACGGTGCGATAAGGCTTCGGCAGCCCTAATTCATCGACGATGCGCGCCCGACAAAGCCCGGTCAGCGTGATCAAATAGCGCCCGTCATCGGTCTCGGAATAAGACGTAATTCGGCCAAGCCCCGCCACGCGCGCCAGACGCGGCGCGGTGCGGTTCTCATGATCGGTCAACGGCTGCACCATGGCGATCAAACGATCTCCGCTCATGGCGTCATCGATCATGTTGAGGTAGCGCGGCTCGAAAATGTTCAGCGGCAATTGCATGCGCGGAAACAACAGAGCGCCGCCGAGCGGAAACACCGCCAAACGCTTAGGCAAATCGGCAATGGTCTGATAGCCGGACATTTGAGAAACCGCGAAGCCCCGCGCCTGCGCCGGGGAGTTGATACGAACCTAACGGACATAGGCAATCGAGGCGCTGTTGAACAGTTTGACGCCAGGAATTTTGATTCGGACGCGCGCAATCGGGGCCGCCCATGCCTGAACTTCCCGAGGTTGAAACGGTTCGCCGGGGCCTCGCGCGCGCGTTGGCCGGCGCCGTCATCGACAAGGTCGAGGCGCGCCGTCCCGATCTGCGCTTTCCGCTGCCCAAAAACTTCGTGCAACGCCTTTCCGGCACCCGCATCGATGATCTCGATCGTCGCGGAAAATATCTTCTATGGCATTTGGATCGGGGCGAGACCTTGATCGCGCATTTGGGCATGAGCGGGCGGTTTCTGCTGACGATGCCCGGTTCAACTTCTCCGCCGCAAGACTTGGCGGCCTTTGCGCAATCGATCGGCCCCGAGGAAAAGCACGACCATGTCGTTTTTACCTTGTCGACCGGCGCCGTGGCTACTTATCGCGACCCGCGGCGTTTTGGCTTCATGCACCTCCAGCCAACCGCGTCATTGTTCGACAGCCCCTTGCTGGCGGGCATGGGACCAGAGCCCTGGTCAAACGTCGTCCATGGCGATTGGCTTTGCAATCTGGCGCAGGGGCGCGCCGCACCGCTGAAAAATTTTTTGCTGGATCAACGAATCATCGCAGGACTCGGCAATATCTATGTCTGCGAAGCCCTGTTCGCCGCCCGTCTTCACCCCTTCCGCGCCGCAGGGACGCTCGACCGCGCCGCAGCGGCCGATTTGATCCAAGCGATCCGCGCTGTGCTCGAGGCGGCGATCGCCGCCGGCGGCTCGAGCCTACGCGACTTCGCGGCCGCCAATGGCGAACTCGGTTATTTCCAGCACCGTTTTCAAGTCTATGACCGCCAAGGGCAAGCCTGCGCGCGCGGCGATTGCGCGGGCATTGTGGCGCGCGCCGTGCAGGCCGGGCGCTCCAGCTTTTTCTGCCCGCAATGCCAAAGTTAGAAGCGCTGCTCCACCCATTCGTGAAAGCCGCCATGCCGCAATAACCGGGAGATTGGCTTTTCTTTCGCTGCAGGCGGGCGTAGGAAGCGCCCCGTTTGCGGCGACGCCGCATCCAGTGGGTTTGGCCCGGGCGAGGACTTGGAATGCCTTATTCGACGTTGATCGTTTCCACCGACGGCCCGATCGGGATCGTCCAGCTCAACCGCCCGGAGGCGCTGAACGCCCTCAATGATCAATTGATGAACGAATTGACCAAGGCGATCGATATATTCGAAGCCGATGACGCCGTGCGCTGTCTGCTCCTGACCGGGTCCGAGCGCGCCTTCGCCGCTGGCGCCGATATCAAGGAAATGCGCGAGAAGTCTTTCATGGACGTCTATCGCGAGGATTTCATCACCCGCAATTGGGAACGCGCGGCGCGCAGCCGCAAGCCGATCATCGCGGCCGTTGCCGGCTATGCGCTCGGCGGCGGGTGCGAGCTTGCCATGATGTGCGATTTCATCATCGCTGCCGACAACGCCAAATTCGGTCAGCCGGAAATCAGCCTTGGCGTCATGCCGGGCGCCGGCGGCACGCAGCGACTGACCCGGCTGATCGGCAAGTCGAAAGCCATGGACATGTGCTTGACCGGGCGAATGATGGACGCCCAAGAGGCCGAGCGCTGCGGCCTTGTTTCGCGGATCGCGCCGGTGGGCGAGCTGATGGAAGTCGCCAAAACGGCCGCGCGCAAGATCGCCGGCATGTCCTTGCCGATCGCGATGATGACGAAAGAGTCCGTCAACGCGGCCTATGAAACGACGCTCACGCAGGGCATGCATTTCGAGCGGCGGCTGTTCCACGCCATGTTCGCGACCGAGGATCAAAAAGAAGGCATGAACGCCTTCGTCGACAAGCGGGTGGCGCATTTCCGCGACGCCTAAGATTCTTGTCCGATGGATGATTGACGCATTCCCGCTTCCGGCGTATAGGCGCGGCCTTCCTTTTTCCGGCGGAGACCTCCGCCGACCACCACGGTGATCTTAAGTTTATGGCAAATACGGCCTCTGCAAAAAAAGCCATCCGTAAAATTGCGGCGCGCACGGCAGTAAACCAAGCGCGACGCTCGCGCATGCGCACGTTTGTTCGCCGGGTGGAAGAAGCCTTGGCCAAGGGCGACGCCGCCGCCGCCAAAGCGGCTTTGGTCGATGCGCAACCGGAAATCATGCGCGCGGTCAGCAAAGGCGTTGTCCACAAGAACACCGGGTCGCGGAAAGTCTCTCGGCTGGCGCAACGGATCAAAGCGCTGGACGGAGGCTAAGATTTTTCCTCCGTATACGGTAGATTTATCGCATTAGGTTCCTAAATATTTCAAGGTGGCTTCGGCCACCTTTTTTTGCGCCGAAAAGCCATCTCTGGTTGTATAATTTGCATGGATCGGCTCGCCATCGACTTCTTTGTGGATGTTCTTTTTTTGATCGTATCATCGATCTTGATCGCAACGCTTACTTGCGATGTTTGGCGACAAATTCGTGAAGTTTTTGTTTTATTGAGGGGTTAAGTGATTGTTTTTATGTGTCAATCTCAAAATGAAGCAATCGACCGAAAAATCGCTTTGACAGACAAAAACTCACGCGTCAGTATGTCGCAGCTCACGAGAACGATCCGGATGCGGAAGAAAACTCTCAGAAGCGACTGAAAGGATTGGTCTGGGGCGGCGACAGCGCATTCAACCTTAAAGGGCGCCGCAATGTGACGAGAATTTAGGGGTGGAACGTGAGAGTTTGTGTGCTAGTTTCTGTCTTCAGTTGAGCATATGCGTATGTGACTTCGCCATCGGCTAATGGGCTTGTTGTTTCCGCCCGACCGTCGCCGGCGCGTTTTTCAAGACAGCATCATTCTAGCTTCGGCGGTCGCCATGTGGCGGCGCGCAATACTGAGGATTTGCCTCGGGTTCGGATGCGGTGAGGTTGTCTCGGTGTTAATCGGTTCGAAATCAGGATCATATCCATGTCGCAGCCCTACCAGTTCCAAAATGGACGCCATAACGGCAGAGCCGGACTCGATATTGGCGCGATCATGGCGTGCGTGCGCCAAGACATGCGTGCAGCGATCGGCGATGGGGAGTACAAGTCTTATATCGACACCCTGATTCCGGCTTGCGAATGGGAAAGCAAAATACTGATTGTCACCAAGACGAAATACGCGAAAACGTGGATTGAAACCAATGCACTGCCGGTGTTGCGCGGCGCTTGGCTAAGCCACGATCCGCAAGAGCGGGACATTGTCATTCACGCCTTCTCCGAACTCCCCGACCATATCCGCGGCCTTCTTGACGAGCGGCAACAGCGCGCGCCCGAGGCGCAATCGCACGCTGAACCCATCAGCGACGATATGAAATCCGCAGGTTCGCTTTCGCCGTCGGCTTTTGCGAACATTGCCCGCGGCGATAGCAATAGCGTTGCGCTGAACGTGGCGCAGCGGATCGCCACTTGGGACCCGATCGCGCGGGGCGTGATTTGCCTCCTTGGCGCAAATGGCGTTGGAAAAACCCAAATGCTGCGCGCGATTGAAGCGGATGCGCGGGCGCGGCGCCCGCGCGCCAAGGTCGCTTACGTGTCTGCCAATGATTTCATCGCCCAGTTCAGCGGCGCAGCGCGGTCTCGCGATTTCTCGCGGTTTAATGATCTCGCCAAGAATGCGGACCTGTTGTTGTTCGACGACGTTCATCTCCTCGCCGAGGCGCCAGGCTCTCAGAAAGAATTGCTCCGCATCATCAAGGAACTCGGCAACGACTCCCGTTGCCTCGTGATCGCCAGCGCCGAGCCGATCGAAGAATTGCGCTTTGCCGAAACCAATCTGCCGCGGACGTTGGCCGCATCGCTCAAATGCGAAATCCGCGCGCCCGATCCGGCGCTGCGCGCGGAAATCGTTCGCGTCAAATGGGCTGAGAATAATCTCACCGATACATTCCTCGCTTTGGACTCTGACGTGGTTGACCTCATCGTCAAAGCGGCGCCAGCAACCGGGCGCGATATCGAGGGCGCCGTGCGCACGCTCTATGTCAATTCAGTGATGATCGGCAAAGCGCCAAGCTTTGAACTCTGCCAGGAGCTGTTTCATCGCGCCTTGACGCGCCAACTGGCGCCGGCGCGCATCGAAACCGTCTTAACGATCGTCGCCAAACAGTTTGATCTGCCACATGCGGACCTCATTGGCCCCCGCCGGACCAAGAACCTTGTTCAGGCGCGTCATGTCGCAATCTGGCTCGCACGCACCTTGTCGGGGCGTTCGTTTCCGATGATCGGGTCGAAATTTGGCGGGCGCGATCACACCACGGTCATGCATGCGTTCAGCAAGATCGATGCTGAACGCGCCTCGGACGCGGCGTTGCAAAACCTTCTCCACCTGCTCGAAACCAAAATCCGCCAGCAGACCGATATCGACAGCACGCGTTAGTGCTTCATTTTTCGCGCGAATTAGGCTTATGCTGCGCGCCCGCGCTGTGGGCTGGCGGTTCAACCGCCAGCTCCACCGCCACTTTTGGGTCTGGTGCCGAATATGAAAGTCGCAATTTCCCGAGGCGATCTCGTCAAAACCTTAGGGTCGGTGCATAGCGTTGTTGAGCGCCGCAACACCATTCCGGTTCTCTCCAACGTTTTATTGGCGGCGGGGCAGGGGCAATTGCGCTTCACCGCGACCGATCTCGATATCGAGATCAACGCACGCGCCGACGCCGACGTCATTCGCCCAGGAGAAATCACGACGCCAGCCGCGACGCTCTATGAGATCGCGCGGAAATTACACGATTCCGCCATCGTTTCGCTCGAACTCGACGGGTCGGAGCAGCGGCTGAATGTTAGCGCCGAGAAATCGCGGTTTTCTTTGCCCGTGCTGCCGCAATCTGATTTTCCGACGATGGCGCAGGAGAATTTCTCGGCCCGTTTCATGATCGGCGCGCGCGACCTTGCCCGCCTGATCGAGAAGACCGAATTCGCCATCTCCTCCGAAGAGACCCGCTTTTATCTCAACGGCATTTTCCTGCATGTCGTACAGAACGGCGCCGGCAAAGTCCTGCGAGGCGTGGCGACCGATGGTCATCGGCTGGCGCTTGCCGAGCTTCCCGCCCCCAGCGCCGCCGACAATATGCCGAGCGTCATCGTCCCGCGCAAAGCGGTCAACCAGATCAAAGCCTTGATCGCCTCTTACGCCGACGACGTCGAATTGGCGCTGTCGGAAAACAAGGTCCGGCTCGCGGTCGGCGCCACCACCTTGACGTCTAAACTGATCGACGGCTCATTCCCTGATTATCAGCGCGTGATCCCGAAGAATAACGGCCGCATTTTGAAGATCGAGAACCGCCTGTTCGCCGAGGCCGTCGATCGGGTCGCGATCGTCTCGGCCGAACGCTCCAATTCCATTCGCCTTGCGATGACAGGCGGGTCGTTGCGGCTTTCCGCCACCAATCCGGACGCCGGCATCGCCGAGGAAGAAGTGCCGGCCAATTATGATCGCGACCCGTTCGAAATCGGCTTTAACGCCAAATATCTGCTTGCCGTCTCCAAGCAGATCGAGGGCGAGGACGCCCAATTCGAATTCGCCGAATCCGGCTCGCCGACCTTAGTCCGCGACCCCGAAAACCCTCACGCTTTGTTTGTGTTGATGCCGCTGCGCGTGTGAGCGGTCCGTTCTTTTCGCGCCTCGATCTCGCCGAGTTCCGCAATTACGCGCGCCTCAGCCTCGATGTCGGCTCCGGCTGCATTTGCCTGTTCGGCGAAAACGGGGCTGGCAAGACGAATATTCTCGAAGCGATTTCGGTGTTGGGCCCGGGCCGAGCCTTGCGCGGCGCCGAGCTTGCCGACATGGGCCGGCGCGATTTGGCGCGCGGCGCGGCGCCTAATCCCAAACCCTGGCAAGTCTCGGGGCGCCTACACACCGCCAGCGGGCCGATCCAAATCGCCGCCGGAATTGAAGATGTGCAAGGCGCCTGGCGCCGCTTTGGCCGGATCGATGGCGCCGTCTCAACTCCGCAAAAGCTGGCGAGCGTCCTGCGCCTTGTCTGGCTGACGCCGAACATGGACCGGCTGTTCGCCGGCCCGCGCAGCGAGCGGTTGAAATTCTTCGACCGGCTGACCTTTGGGCTCGTTCCCGACCATGGCGCGGCCGTAGCCGGTTACGAACGCGCCTTGCGCGAGCGCCAGAAATTGCTGGAAGAGCCCGCGCCGGATCCGGCTTGGCTCGACGCCGTCGAAGCGCGCGCCGCCGCCTTTGCGGCCGATCTCGTCCGCGCCCGCGTGGACATGCTGCGCCTGCTCGATGCGCAGATCGCGCGTGCCCCGCGCGCGCCGTTTCCGCGCGCCGAGATCGCCTTGGCGGGCGCAATGGAGGCGGAAGCTGCTTCTGGAGCTGACGCGCCCGCGCTCGCTGCGCGCCTGCAAGCCGCTTGGCGATCGGGTCGCCCGCGCGATGCGCAAGCGGGCCGCTGCCTGGCGGGGCCGCATCGCAGCGATTTGTTGGTTCGCCACACGCTGAAGGACCAGCCGGCCGATGCATCTTCCACCGGCGAGCAAAAGGCTCTCCTGATCGGCATTATCCTCGCTTACGCCGCCGCTTTGGCGGCGCGCGCGCCGGACGCCGCACCGATTTTGTTGCTGGATGAAGCGGCCGCCCATTTGGATGCGGCGCGCCGCGAAGGCCTTGCCGCGCGGTTGGAGAGCTTGGGCTGCCAAGCCTGGCTTACGGGCGTTGACGCTAGCCTGTTTGACGCCTTCTCCGCCGCCGCGCCGCGGATCGAAATCCGCGACGGCGCCGCGCGCCAGCTTTAACGGCCGCGGCTCACCCCTCGCCGCTCGAAAAAATTGGCCGGCCGGACTGGGGGCACAGTCCGACCGGCCGGGTAACGCAGAGCCCGCTGGGTACGGTGGGCGGGGAGGGGGCGGACCCTGCGAAACGAAAATTCACGTTCAGCCGACTGCCGCGCGTTAAGATTTGGCCTCCCAAACCTTTACGATTGCCGCCGTCGCGCTGTTCACGAAAGTTGAATTAGGGCCATGTGGTAAATTTTCTATTGCAAAAAGGCCTTTTCCCCAGGCTTTTTTCGCGCTGATCGGGAGTTATTTTTGCCTTCGCGTCATGGTGTTGTATACCTACCGGTAGATTATTAATTTGTTGATGTCGACAATGAAGCGCCGGCCCAACGTCATTCACCTGAATCGAAAAACAGAAAAGGCGGCCAAGCGGCCGCCTTGCGCGCAAATTTCGGAAAAAAGAAAGGGAGCCGATCGCGCCCCCTTCCAAAAAGCGGTTTACGACGCGACGGTTTGCGTCTTGCCGCGTTGGCGCGCATCAAACGCCGCCCAGACGCCCTCCTCGCCATGCCAATCGCCTTTGGTGGCGCCTTTGGAATACTCCGTCGCGCGCGCTTCGAAGAAATTGGCGTGTTCGACGCCGTTCAGCATTGCCGACAGCCAGGGCAATGGGTGCTTCTCAACCCCATAGACCTTAGGTAAATCCAATTGGCCAAGCCGCCAGTCGGCAATATAGCGGATGTAGGACTTGATGTCCTCGGCGTTCATGCCTTGCACGGGGCCCATTTCGAAGGCCAGGTCAATGAATTTGTCCTCGAGTTTTACAACCGTCTGGCAACAATCGACAATATCGGCAGCAACAGCCTTGGTGACGCAACCGGTTTCCTTAGCGAATGCATGGTAGAGTTTAATCATGCCTTCGCAATGCAGACTCTCGTCGCGCACCGACCACGAGACGATCTGCCCCATGCCCTTCATTTTGTTGAAACGCGGGAAATTCATCAGCATCGCGAACGAGGCGAATAATTGCAGTCCCTCGGTGAAGGCGCCGAACATCGCCAGCGTGCGGGCAATGTCGGCGTTCGAGTCAACGCCAAATTGCTGCATGAAATCATGCTTGTCTTTCATGGCCTCATATTCAAGGAAAGCCGAAAATTCGCTTTCCGGCATGCCAATCGTTTCCAGCAATAAGGCGTAAGCGGCGATGTGGATCGTCTCCATATTGGAGAACGCCGACAACATCATTTTGATTTCGGTCGGTTTGAAGACGCGTCCATAGCGCTCCATGTAGTTGTCGTTTACTTCGACGTCGGATTGCGTGAAAAAGCGGAAAATCTGTGTCAGCAGATTTCGCTCCCCAATTGTCAATTTATTCGCCCAATCCTTGCAATCTTCGCCGAGCGGGACTTCCTCCGGCACCCAGTGGATTTGCTGCTGACGCTTCCAGAAATCATGCGCCCACGGATACCTGAACGGCTTATAGGAAAAGGACGGCGTCAACAGGCCCGGCAGAGCGGTCCCCAATGCGCTGGTCTCGGCGTGCAATCCGATCATGCGAATCTCCCTGAACACCAATCTACATATATCTCAACATTTAGCGCGTCCAGGGTGGTGTAGCCCCTAAATATAGACAAACTGCGGTGACCCGTCGGGTCCTCGGCCGAATCTGGGGCGCAAACCCGTGTGGCCATGTGCGTACATCTGAATCGAAGCCGCGGCGCATTTTTGGGTCGCTTCGAGTCTCGTTTGGCCGAATGATCGCCGCCTGCGAATCCATGACTGGAACGGCGCAATGATTCGCCCCCCCGGGCCAGGGCGAGGCGTCGAAGCGAATGATTGGCCCAAATTCTACACAAGCGCATTTTTAAACGAAGTGGGAACCGGTTCGCGTTAAGAAAATGCGCAAATACAGAAATCTAGTGGAGCGGCCCAATCA
>DHHV01000154.1 GCA_002403455.1 Hyphomonadaceae bacterium UBA4763
TCGGAGAACAGTGGGGGGGGGGGGATGGTGGTCGCGTAAACGCCGGCCTGCGCAAAGCGCCCAAAGGCGCGCTTGATCTGCGGCGGCGGGCCCTCCGGGCGATAGGTCAGGCGCAATTCCGGATAGGCAAAAGCACGGGCGCGGCGCAGCGCCGGGTCGGGCGCGGTGCCGTTGGTCAAGAAATCTTGCAACGCGGCGCGCAGCCGCTCGACCGATTGCGCTTTCAGCGCTTCGAGCCGGGCGAGCGCCTCAGACGGCGTCGCGCAGAGAATAGGGTGCAGCATCAGCGTTCTGTTAACGGGGTTTTTATCGGCTGGCCAGCCATGACTTTAAGGGGCGTCGGCGCTATTTCGCAGAGAGATGAGACCGATCGGAGCTGATTGTTGAGCGATAATGATCCAGAACGCGACCGCTTCAGCCAGCGTCTGGCGCGCGTGGCGCAAGTCGGCGCGCAGGCGACCGGGGCGGTTGCGGCGATCGGCGCGCATCGGCTGCTGCGGCGCGAGGATTCAGAGGCGCAAATCGCCCGGGCCTTGCGTGACGCACTCGGCAATACGCGTGGGCCGCTGATGAAAGTCGCCCAAATGCTGGCGACGATCCCGGATTTACTGCCGCCAGATTTGGCGCGCGAATTACAGACCTTGCAGGCGAATGCGCCGTCGATGGGCTGGAGCTTTGTCAAAAGGCGCATGCGGGCTGAATTGGGCGCCGATTGGGAGGGCAAATTCGCGCATTTTGAGCGCGAGGCGGTCGCCGCCGCGTCGCTCGGGCAGGTGCATCGCGCCCGCGACGCCAGCGGCCGCGACCTCGCAGTCAAGCTGCAATATCCGGAAATGGCGAGCGCGGTTGAAGCCGATCTCGCGCAATTGCGCGTGCTGATCGGCCTGTTCCAGCGGTTGGATAAAGCCATCGACCCCAGCGAAATCGCCGTGGAGATCGGTGCGCGGCTGCGCGAAGAACTGGATTACGGGCGCGAGCGGCGCGCGATGCAATTATACGCGCAAATGTTGGCGCCGCGCCGCGATATTGCCGTGCCCGAGCCGGTGGCGGCCTTGTCGACCGACCGCTTGTTGACCATGACCTGGCTGGAGGGCCAGTCGATATTGGCGTTCAAGGACCGCGAGCTAGAAGCGCGCAATCGGATTGCCGACCAAATGTTTCACGCCTGGTGGCTGCCGATGACGGCGTATGGCGTTATCCATGGCGATCCGCATTTGGGCAATTACGCAGCGGCGGGCGACGCCGAGGCGCTCAATCTGCTCGATTTCGGCTGCATCCGGATTTTCCCGCCGCAATTTGTTGCGGGCGTCATCGGGCTTTATCGGGCGCTTTATGCAAATGATCTCGATGGGGCGGCGGCGGCCTACGAGATTTGGGGCTTTCGCAATTTGAGCCGACCGTTGATCGAGGCGCTTAATCTGTGGGCCCGTTTTATCTACGGGCCCTTGCTGGATGATCGGGTCCGCAGCGTCGCCGATGGCGTCAGCCCCGGTGAATATGGACGACGCGAAGCGTTTCGCGTCCGGCAAATGCTCAAAGATTTGGGGCCAGTGCGTATCCCGCGCGAATTTGTTTTTATGGATCGCGCCGCAATTGGGCTTGGAGCGGCCTTTTTGCATCTGGGCGCGCAATTGAATTTCCATGCGTTGTTCGAGGCATCGATCGCCGGGTTCGATGAAGCAGCCCTGGCGCGCCGCCAAGCCGACGGTTTGGCGCAAGCGGGGTTGGCCTAAAGGACTGTTGATCCGCATTCGGACAGTTGACGCGCGGTTCCAATCCTTTTTAGTCTTTGCGCCTTGAGCCCCGTCTTAAAGCGCCTTGGGGCTCGGCGACGCCGCGATCGCGACGATCGCTCGCCCAAAGCGCGAGAATGCGGGCCATGTTTGCCTCTTGGAAGGAGCAGGCCGTGAACGTTCAAATCTCCGGAAAGCAAGTCGACCTTGGCGAAGCGTTGCGCACGCGGATCGCGGATGAACTGCAAGAGGGGATCGGCAAATATTTTCAGCGCGATTTTGAAGCCAATGTCGTCGTCTCGCGCGAACGGGTCGGCTTCAGCGTCGATTGCCTGGCGCATTTGGCGTCGGGGTTTTCGGTGCAGGCCAGCGGGCAGGGCGCCGATGCGCATCTGGCGTTCGATGACCTGAAGGAAAAGCTGGAAAAGCGGCTGCGACGTTATAAGCGTCGATTGAAAAACCACCATGCCGATGAGCGCGCGATGATCACCCGCGAGCCGGCGCGGTCTTATGTGATTGAGGCGGCGCCGTTTGACGACGTCGGCGCCGACGCCGAGGAGGACGCCGAAAAACCGCTGGGCAGCGCGCCGGTGATTATTGCGGAAACCACCGGACAGGTGAAAACCATGACAGTCAGCGCCGCCGTGCTGGAATTGGAATTATCCGATAATCCGGCTTTGTTGTTCAAAAACGCCGGCACGGGTGGACTAAACATGGTTTATCGCCGTCCCGACGGTCATATTGGCTGGGTCGACCCGCAAGGCCCGAAAGCCGGCCGCGGTTAAACCCTTTTAAGCCTAGTGCAGGAGAACGGCGTTCACGCCGTTTCCTGCATGGGATGGGGTTGCGACAAAAATTGTCGCTTAAAGTTACAGCGCGGGTGCGATCGCCTTGCCCATATCTTAACCGCCCACGCCAGATTAACGCGAATTTGTCGACGCGCTTTCAACGCGTTCTAGCGAAACTAAGGAAATTCGCGTATGGGCGCGAGCGAGATGGCGGCGATCGGTCGCGTCTCACGTCACGCTTGATAAGCAAAAGGCGGCGCGTTGCGTCGGTAGAGTAAGCGTCATGATTGATTTGTCCGACATATTTGATCGACGCGCCATCGCGGCCGGATTGAGATGCTCTGGACCCAAACAGGCGCTGCGGGCGCTGTGCGATTTGGCGTCCGCCGCCTATGGGGTCAATGCCCGCGCCGCCTCAGAGGCCGTGCAGGCGCGCACGCGATTGCGCAGTCCCGGCATCGGCGATGGCGTGGCGCTGCCGGACGCAGAGCTTGCCCATCTAACGCGCGTGTGCGGGGTGTTTGCGCAACTCACAACGCCGATCGACTTTGAAGCGCAAGACGGCGCCCCGGCCGATTTGGTGGCTCTCATCTTCACGCATGATCTGAACGGCTCGGCGCATTTGAAGACGATGGCGCGATTGGCGCGCGGTTTTCGCGATGAGCGGCTGCGGGCGCAATTGCGCGCTTGCGCATCGGTCGAGGGGCTTTACCGCGCCTTGACCCAGGACGCGACCAGCAACGCGGCTTGATCGCGGCGGCTCACTTTTGCCTCACGGAAATTGACAGCCGGCGCAGATCTGCGGGCGCTTTTGGCGCCCTGCGACGCAATGTAGCAATGCTACAGGCGGCCCATTCTGCTGCGCTTGCGTCTTGGGACGGTCGCGCTCTGCGACATCGGATAGAAATTGGGCATATGGGTGAGGATTTCGCCGCAGTCCTGTACCGATTTTTTCAAAAGATTGGGGTCTGCCGGCATAATTTTTTCGTTGCGCCCGACATGAGATGTCGCGTTGCAGCAGGCTTGAATAAATCACAATCCATCGCAGGTCTTGAGAAAATCACGGCGATTTGAGACCCTGAAGGCCTGAGGTCGTCAAGCCGCTATTGTTGACCGGTATTTACAAATCCGGCGCGGGGCGGCGCGATTCATTGTCCTTGGGAGGAAGATCGATGCCGTCGTTTAAAGAAACGCCTGCAAAGGCGAATAAGTTCTTGCGCCATTTGCTCAATTCAACCTGTTTGGCGCTGGCGTTGGGCTGGAGCCTCTTGCCGGCCGTCAGCTTGGCGCAGGAGGTCGCGACCGAAACCGCCGAGGACGAGGAGGAGTCCGAACTCAGGCAAGACGTCGTTATCGTAACCGTCGAACGGCGTGAGCAAAACCTGCAGGATTTTGCCGGCACGGCGGTTTCAGTGACGCAGGATCAATTGGACGCCTTGGGCGTTGGCTTTGACTTCCAGAGCATCCAGCAGATTGTGCCGGGACTGAATATCTCGTTCAATGAAGGATTCAGCGAAATTTTCCTCCGCGGCGTCGGCACGCAGGACAATTCGTCGACCTCCGAACAGCCGACAGCCGTGCATTATAACGGCGTCTATATTCCGCGGTCGCGCGGCATCGGGCCATTGTTCTTCGACTTGGCGCGGATCGAGGTCAATGTCGGCCCGCAAGGCACCTTGCGCGGTCGCAACGCCTCGGCCGGCTCAATCAATATCATCCCGGCCAAGCCCGAGCTTGGCGAGGTTGAGGCAAAGGGCAGCTTTGGTTTTGGCACGTTTTCGCTGCGCGAAATCGAAGGCGTTCTCAACCTGCCGATCGGCGATAAATTGGCCATCCGCGGCGCCTATTATTCCCGCGAGCACGACGATTATTTTCAAAACGCGCTGCAAGGCTTGACGTTCGCGCCCGTCGATGGGGCAGGGTCTGAAGACGAAGAGGCGTTTCGCTTTTCGGTGCTCTATGAACCCAATGAGCGCTTCTCTGCGCATTTTGTCTTCGACAATTTGACGCAAGGCGGCACCGGATTTCCGGGCAATTTCCAAGGTCAAGCGCAAAGCCAAGGCTTTACGCCGCAAAACAATCCTATCGATCCGTTCTTGCAGAATTTCTTGACGCCAGGCTTTGTTGACAATGAAATCCGGTCCTATGTGCTGACGAGCACCTATGATTTTGGGCCGGTGTCGCTCGAATTTACGGGCGGCTATCGCGCTTATTCGAATTTGACCGTCAATCAGCGCCGGCCGTTCCAATTCGGCACGCCCAATCCGACGGCGCTGCCCGGCGTTGTCGCCAATGTGCTGACATTTGATCCGGATAATTTCAACACTAATTACATCTCCGATGATGCGCGAGCGTTGACGCTGGAAGGGCGGATTTTCTCCAATCAGGACCAGCGGTTTCGCTGGACGGCCGGGGTATTTTATCTGAACGAAGATCAGGATGAGTTCCGCTGGGACACGTCGGATCGGCAGTTTTTCTTCAACAACCTGGGCGGCCCGGATTTCTTTGAAACTGACAACGTGTCCTTTGCGGTCTATGGCGACGCGACCTTCGATATTTCCGACAAGTTTCGCCTGAAAGGCGGCCTGCGCTATACCGATGACGAAAAGCGCCGGACCGGATTTGAAGTGCAGTTCATTTTTGATCCGGCCGCGATCATTGATTTTGACGGCAATGGCGTCACCGACGCCAATGACTTGCGGTTCTCGACCTCCGGCTTTGTCGTGCGCCGCGCCGGGGATCAAGAATTGCTCGACCCGGAAACCACCGCGCCGGAAGCGTTGTTCCTGAACTTTGTCGAGCAATTTGGCTCGCGCGACACTGTCGACGAGATTTTCGCGTTGTTTCCGGGCACGTTGCAGACGACAACCACCAGCGATCTCGGCTTGTTCACGCAAACCGTCCAGGATGGATATTTGGATTGGCGCGTTGGCGTCGAATATGATCTGACGCCCGATCATCTGCTTTACGCCACGATTTCGACGGGTACGCGATCGGCGGGGATCAACAATCCGATCCTCGTGGCGGGCGAGTTGATCAATGAAACCTTCGACACCGAAGACTTGTTGGCGTTTGAAATTGGCTCGAAAAATGTTTTCGATTTTGGCGGCCTTGCCTGGCGCCTGAATGTGGCGGCGTTTTACTATGATTTCAACAACCAGGTCTTGCAGGTGGCGGCGACGGCCGATGGCGGCGGCTTTGAAGAAGGCGCAGTCAACGTCAACGCCAATCTGACGGTGCAAAACATCAATGCCGGCTCTTCGCGGATATTTGGCCTGACGGTTGACGGCGGCGTGCGGTTGCCGTTCGGATTTGTGTTTGACTACAACGCGCAATACCTAAACGCGCGCTTCGGCGAAGCGTTGATTTCGGACGGGCGTCAATTGGCGATGGACACCAATGGCGACGGCACGCCTGATTTGGCGCCGCCAAATGTCGACGTGTCGGGCAATCGTCTGTTGTTCTCGCCGACATTTTCATTCACGACCACTTTTGGGCAGGACATTGAACTGCCATTTGGCGATGCGTTCTGGCGGTTTACAACCTCGTTCCGCACCTCGACTTTCGCGACCCCCTTTAACAGCGAAGGTTTCGACATCAATGGCGACGAAATCCCGCTCGAAGACTTGCCGTTGTGCTGCTTCACCGACAGCCCGCTTTTGGGCGATGGAAGCTTCTTCAATGATCGCGTCGGCGCGGTGGCGCTGCACAATATCACCTGGGGCGTCAATGTCGGGCCAAAGCGCAATTATCGGATCGAAGGCTTCGTGACGAATTTGACGAACGTCGCCTATAACCAGCGCCAGATCATCAACGCCTTCGTCAATATTGGTTTCATCAATCCGCCGCGCGTGATCGGCGGTCGCGTGTCGGCGGTCTTCTAAGGGCCGCCAAAGCGAGATTTCGTCGCAACGCAAACGTGACGATGGTCGCGCCGGCCTTGACGGTCGGCGCGGCGTCGTTTCAGGGAGGGGAGCAGCTTCTCGCTGCAATAGGTTGATTTCCAGAGGGTTTGATGGCGCTCGGGCAGGCCGATCCGATGGCGGATATACGCGGGTTGTTGGCGGATCTGCCAGCGATCGACCGCGCGGCGCGACTGAAGACGGCGCAGCTGATCGCTGCGCACGGTGAGGGCGCTGAATTTGGCCGGCTGCGGCAATTGGCGTTGTGGCTGGCGGATTGGCGCGGCGCCCCGCCCAACATCACGCGCCCGCATCTGGCGATCTTCGCGGGGCGGCAGGAGGGGATCGACGCGATCGGCTTTCGGACCCCATCGGCCCTGGTCGATCGTCAGATTGACGATCTGCAAAGCGGGACGCATCCGGCGGCGCGTTTATGCGCCCGGCACGGATTTGGCCTTGCGGTGTTTGATCTGGCGCGCGCTTCGCCCTTGCCGGATCCGCGCCTTGCCGAGGCGATGGACCCGCGCGCCTTTGCGGCTACAATCGCGTTTGGGATGGAGGCGCTTGCCCCGCAACCGGATTTGCTGCTGCTGACGCAAATTGCCGACGGTGAAGAAATCGCCCATGCCGCTTTGGCTTTGCGTCTTTATGGCGGAGAGGCGCGCTTTTGGTTGGGCGCGGAGCGCGCGCCAAAACCGACCGAGGCGGCTATTGACGCGGTGGAGGCGATCGCCGCGCGGCATGCAGCGACCAACGACCCGTTAGAGCTGTTGCGACGCGTTGGCGGACGTGATTTGGCGGCGTTGTGCGGCGCGATCATTGCGGCGCGGAAATTGCGGGCGCCCTGCATTATCGAAGGCATCGGCGCGGTGCTGGCGGCCGGCGTGCTTAAGGCAATCGTGCCGGACAGTCTTGATCATTGCTTGTTTGCGCGTGGCGATTCGCAAGACTATGTCGACGCGATTTTTGACCGGATCGGCGTTCGCCCGGTCATCGATTTTGGTCTGGTGCGCACGCGCGGATGCGCCGCTGGGTTCCTGGCGCTCGCCGCGCAAAGCGTCTGCGCCATGTTCGGCGATTGAGTGAGTTTGGCGGGCGATTGGGCGTGACGGATGTCGCATAACAGCTTTGGGCATTTGTTTCGCGTCACCACTTGGGGCGAAAGCCATGGGCCGGCGATCGGGGCGGTCGTTGACGGCTGCCCGCCCGGAATCGCGCTGCAGGAAAGCGATCTGCAGCCCTTCTTGGACGCGCGCCGGCCGGGCGGCTCGCGTTACGTGACCCAACGTCAAGAATTGGATCATGTGCGGATTCTTTCAGGAACATTCGTGGACGCAGCGATTTTGGCTGAATTCGGGGGGCCGGTGACGACGGGCGCGCCGATTGCGCTGCAGATCGAGAACATTGATCAACGCTCGAAAGACTATGCCGAGATCGCCGATCGCTATCGCCCCGGCCACGCCGATTATACCTATGACGTCAAATATGGCGTGCGCGATTATCGCGGCGGCGGCCGGTCCTCGGCCCGGGAAACGGCGATGCGCGTCGCGGCAGGGGCGATCGCGCGCCAAGTGCTGGGGCCGCGGGTGCAGATCCGCGCCGCCCTCGTCCAAATGGGGCCGCATGGCGTTGATCGAGGCAATTGGGATTGGGCCGAGACCACCCGCAACCCGTTTTGGGCGCCGGACCCGGCGATTGTGCCGGTGTGGGAGCGGCATTTGGAGGAGCGGCGCCTCGCCGGCTCCTCGACCGGCGCGGTGATCGAAGTCGTGGCCGAGGGCGTACCCGCTGGGCTGGGCGCGCCGCTTTATGGCAAGCTCGACGCCGACATCGCCGCCGCGCTGATGGGGATCAACGCGGTGAAGGGCGTAGAGATCGGCGCAGGCTTTGCTGCCGCGGCGATGGCGGGCGAAGACGCTGCTGACGAAATGCGCGCGGGTCCAGCAGGGCCGGTGTTCCTCGCCAATCATAATGGCGGGGTGTTGGGCGGGATTTCAACGGGCCAGCCGATCGTCGCGCGGTTGGCGGTCAAGCCGACCTCGTCGATCCTGACGCCCCGCCGTTCGATCGATGCAACCGGAGCCGAGGTCGATATTCGCACCAAAGGCCGCCACGATCCTTGCGTTGGCATCCGCGCCGCGCCTGTGGCGGAAGCGATGCTGGCTTGCGTGCTGGCTGATCATTGGCTGCGGGCGCTGGCGCAAAACGGGCAGGGTTGGGCAGAGAATATCGGGGGTTAAAACTGATTGAGCGGCAATTTCAGATAGGAAATTCCATTCGGCTCGGGGGCCGGCAAGCGCCCAGCCTGCAGATTGACCTGGATCGCGGGTAATAAGAGTTTCGGCATGCCGAGCGTTTTGTCGCGCGCCTTGCGCATTGCGACAAAATCATTTTCGCTGACGCCGGCTTTGACATGGACATTGGCGGCGCGCTCGGCCCCAATCGTGGTTTCCCAGCAGAAGTCCTTGCGCCCGGGCGCCTTGTAATCGTGGCACAGAAAGACGCGCGTCGCATCGGGCAGCGCCAACAGCTTTTGGATCGACCGATATAAAGCCCGCGCATCGCCGCCCGGAAAATCGCAGCGCGCCGTGCCGTAATCGGGCATGAAAAAGGTGTCGCCGACAAAAGCGCAATCGCGGATCAGATAGGTCACGCAAGCCGGCGTATGGCCCGGCGTATGCATCACCCGAACGGGGATGGCGCCCAATAGAAATTCATCGCCATCGGCGAACAATGCGTCGAAATCTTCAGGGGAACCGGGCGCGCTTTTGCCAAAGACCGGCTCGAACGCGGCGCGGACCTCCGCGATTTGCACGCCGATGCCGATCTTGCCGCCCAAATGCTGCTGCAGATAAGGCGCGGCCGATAAATGATCGGCATGGGCGTGGGTTTCCAGGATCCAATCGATCGTCAAGCCTTGGCGCGTGGCATCGTCGCGGATGGCGTCCGCCCCGATCGTCGAAACGCGACCCGATGCGGCGTCGAAATTCAGCACCGGATCGATGATTGCCGCGCGTTTTGTCTGCAGGTCGGCGACCAGATAGCTGACGCTATTGGTGGCGAGGTCGAAAAAGCCTTTGACCAATGGTGCGTTCATCAGGCGATCTCTTCCTCAAGATCAGGGGCGAGCGCGCGGTCGGGATCGGTCATGATGTTGCACAAGGCGTCGATCAGGCGGCGGACGTCAGTGCTGGCGAGGTGGTAGAACACCACTTTCGAGACGCGCCGCGTCTTTAAGACGCCCTCGGCCCGCAATTTCGCCAATTCGCGCGACAGATTGGGCTGCTTAATCCCCAAAGCGATTTCAAGGTCGCCGACCGCCCGCTCGCCCGCGCGCAATTCGCAGCAAATCAGCAACCGCGCTGGATGGGCGAGCGATTTTAACAGCCGCGTCGCGTCGAGCGCGAGGCTCTGCATGTTGCTTGTGTCGAGCGAGAGCGGCGGCAAACGAGGATCCTTGAAACATCACTTGCCAAAAACGTATATACATTTTACAAAACCGTCAAGTAAGCTGCCGAATGAGGACTGACTTTTATGACAGCGTTCACGCCTTTATCGGCCGCGATCGGCGGCGCCCTGATCGGCGCGGCGGCGGTCCTGTTGATGGCCAGTCTTGGCCGTATCGCCGGGATCAGCGGCATTGCCGGCGGCCTGTTCAGCGCGCCCAAAGCCGATCGCGGCTGGCGCTGGGCGTTTTTGGGCGGCTTGGCGTTTGCGCCCGTTTTGGTCTGGCTCGTCAGAGGCGAGGCGCCGGCATTTGAACTCGAGGCGTCGTGGACGATGCTGGCGTTCGCCGGCCTCTTGGTCGGGTTTTCGACCCGGCTCGGATCGGGGTGCACCAGCGGGCATGGCGTTTGCGGGATTTCACGCTGGTCGCCGCGCTCGATTGCCGCGACGGCGGCGTTCATGGCGACGGGGATGGCGACGGTCGCGTTGGCGCGGCTTTTGGCGGAGCAAATTCGATGAAGACAATGATGGCGGGCTTGGCCGGCCTGTTATTCGGAATTGGTCTGGTCGTGGCGGACATGACCAATCCGGCCAAAGTTCGGGCGTTTTTGGACATTGGCGGGAATTGGGACCCATCGCTTGCGATCGTCATGGTGACCGCCTTGCTGGTCACCGGCATTGGCTATCGCCTCGTGTTCAAGAGGGACAAGCCGTTGTTTGCGCCGACTTTTCAAACGCCGACGAACACAGCGCTTGACGCCCGATTGCTCATCGGCGCCGGTTTGTTTGGCGTCGGTTGGGGCCTTGTCGGGCTATGCCCTGGGCCGGCCATTGCGGCGCTCAGCTTTGGCGGCTGGCCGGTTTTGGGATTTTTCGCCGCGATGGCGGCGGGCATGGGCCTTTACGCGATGGTTGAGGACCAGATCGCCAAAGTCGTCTGAACGGCGCCGCCGGTACGGATCACAAATCCTCAAACAAGGCGGTCGACAAATAGCGCTCGGCAAAGCTCGGCACGATCACAACGACGCGCTTGCCGACCATGTCGGGCCGGGCGCCGACTTTCAGCGCCGCCGCCAGCGCCGCGCCGGTCGAAATGCCGCCGGGCAGGCCTTCAACGCGCGCGGCTTGCCGGGCGGTGGCGAAGGCCTCGTCATTGCTGATCTGGACGACTTCGTCATAGACATTGGTGTCGAGCACGGCCGGCACAAACCCTGCGCCAATGCCTTGGATCTTATGCGGACCGGGCGGGCCACCGGAAAGAACTGGGCTGCTTTCCGGCTCGACCGCGAAGACTTTCAGATGCGGCAGACGCGGGCGCAAGACTTGCGAGACGCCGGTAATCGTGCCGCCTGTGCCGACGCCAGAGACAAACGCATCGAGCGCGCCATTGGTGTCGGCCCAGATCTCTTCGGCCGTGGTCTTGCGATGAATTTCAGGATTGGCGGGATTGGCGAATTGCTGCGGCATGATCGCGCCGGGCGTTTCGGCCAGAATGCGCTCGGCTTCGGCGACCGCGCCTTTCATGCCCTTGTCCATCGGGGTCAGCACCAGATCCGCCCCAAACAACCGCAGCATTTTGCGCCGCTCGATCGAGACGCTCTCGGGCATGGTGATGATCAATTTATAGCCGCGCGCCGCCGCCACAAAAGCAAGGCCGATGCCGGTATTCCCCGAGGTTGGCTCGATCAGCACCCCGCCGGGCTTTAAGACGCCGCGCGCTTCCAAATCCTGGATCATCGCCGCGCCGATGCGGTCCTTGACGCTGGCGATCGGATTGAAGAATTCGAGCTTGGCGAGAATTTCAGCTTTGACGCCATGGCTGGCGGCGAGCCGCTCGAGCCGCACTAGGGGCGTGTCGCCGATGGTTTCTTCGATCGATCCATAAATGCGGCCGCGGCCGGGTTTTCCGTGAATCGCCATGCTCAATCCTCGCCAGATATTATCATTGGCTCTGGCATAGGACGCAAAAGCCCGAAAGGCTAGAAGAACCGGCCTCGAGAGGGCGGTTTGTCAGGCCTGCCAGGCGCGTGGGCCAAATTGGCCATTGGCGCGGGGTTCTGGCGGGCGCGGTTTGAACGCCGCCACCCGACGCGCGACGGCGTCCACATCGCTCGCGGGCAAGGTCTTGCGGATCTCGGCGACGCGATTGACGGCTTCCGCATCGCCATTCTTTGCGGCGATCTCGAACCAGAACAAGGCCTCGGTGGCGCTGGCCGGCACGCCGCACCCGCTTTCGTGCAAGACGCCGAGATTGACCTGGCTGTCGGTCAGATTGCGCTCGGCGGCGCGACGAAACCAATCGGCGGCTTGCGCAAATTGCGGCTGGCGGCAACGCCCCTCCGGGTCAACGCCTTCGTCGATAAAGAAATGCGCCAGATCGTGCATCGCCATCATATTGCCGGCCAGCGCCGCCAATTCAGTATAGCGCCGCGCTTCTTGCGGATTGATCGGCACGCCTTGGCCGGCCTCAAAAAGCTTGGCGAGGCGATATTGCGCGACGGCAAGGCCCTGATTGGCGGCTTTGCGCAATTCCGAGGCGGCGTCGGCCTGACGCCCGGCCGCTATCAGCAATTGCGCCAGATCATATTGAGCGATCGGATCGCCGCCGCTCGCCGCCGTCATCAACGCGGGCGGGGCGGAGGCCAATTGCGGCGTGTTGGAGCGCGGTGGCTGAGGTGA
Source organism: Hyphomonadaceae bacterium UBA4763 (assembly GCA_002403455.1). Classification (GTDB taxonomy): domain Bacteria; phylum Pseudomonadota; class Alphaproteobacteria; order Caulobacterales; family Aquidulcibacteraceae; genus UBA4763. The sequence goes on from DHHV01000154.1 coordinate 12,550, forward strand.
GGAAACTGCTACATCGATCCTAGCCGATTCGAGAAGAGGAGCCGCGCCTTCGCGGGTGGTAGCCGGTTGCGATGGCAACGCGGGGGCCGAAATTTGTGAGGATGTAAGCCCCGGGAGCGCCGATTTTTCGTCCAAAAGCGACTGGTCTGCAATCGACGACGAAGATTGCCCTGCGGGCTCAGGGTCGACAAGTCCGTCGGTTGAAGTTGTGGAGAGACCCTCTCCCGCCACGTCGTCTGGGTTGGCAGAGTTAAGTTCAAGCTGGCGAGCTGCCTGTTCATTAGCGGGTCGTGTTGGGTTGACTAGGTCCGGAAATATTTTACCGCGCAGGAAAAATGCGCCGGCGCCGCCTGATATTACCACCGCAATAATGCTAGCGGTCAAAATGAGTCCGGCGCGTCGTTTCGCGTTTTTGCCAACTTTTTCAGGAGGCTGTTTTTTTGCCTCGGCGGATAATTGAGCCTCAATTGCCGCGCGCCGCGCTCTTGCTAGATAATCGTTGGCGCCATTTGCCGGTTTTGCTTCGATTTCATGAGGCGGCAATTCCGACGTTTTCAACGGCGGTTCATCAAGGTCTAGTGCGTCGTCGAAGGGCGGCAGCGCAAGATCTGATCGTGAGCTGGGTGAAAGCTCCATTTGAAGGCGCGAGCGGGCTGGTCTATCTTCGACTTCTGAGGAGGCAACAACTTCCTTGACGATAACATCATCAAAAAAGTCATTTAATTGGCCGTCGGATGTGATGTTTTCCTCAAAGGCGCCCGGCTTCGTCGTAGCAGGGCCCGTTGACGAAAGCGTGGACGCGGGCGGTTGTGAGAATGCGTCCGATAGATCATTTTGGAATGTGGCTTGGCGAGAAGGCCCTGCGCCTGCGGGGCTCGACAGGTCTTCAAGGGATTCCAAACGCGACGCTAAAGCGGCGATAGCTTTTTGGATTGGGTTCATTACTGCGATCGTGCGATTTTCCGCAGCTGACGCTCGTTTGTCGACTGCCGCCAGGGCGTCCCCCAGCTTGACTTCAAGCTGGCTCTGGGTGCGTTGAAGGCGAGTATCGAGGTCTTTTATAAGTAATTCATTACTCGACCGTAGCCGTTCGACGATCGAAGCAACTTGCCCCCCGACATCGCTGATGGCCTGAGCGGTGCGCCCTTCCACGTCATTGACGCGTTGGTCCAGACGATCGGCCAAGCGAACAACTTCGGCGCCAATTCGCTCGATCGTGTTTGCGTCACGCGCTTCTATCGAGTCTAGACGCGCTTCAATAGTCGCGCCTAATCGTTGCGCCTCAGCATGAAAAGCGCCAATCGCATCCGACTCATTCCGGGTCTCAATGGCGCGCAATCGACCGTCGATGCCTGCAGCGATCGAGGAAAGTTCCGATTTAATCGACTCGACCATCGTTGAGTGTCGCCTATCGGCTTCTGATAAGCGCGAATTGACCTCGCCAAACACGCGTTCGAGTCCGTCCGGCCTCAGGCCGCGCACATGCCGCTCAAGTTCAACTGCTATGTCACGGCGCGTTTCGACAACGGCCGTCTTTAGCTCCTGCGCCAATGTCCCTACGCGCTGGTCGATCAGATTGCGGGCGTGGTCGAAATCGAGGCTGGAGGCTGCTGAGCGAGAAATTCGGTCGTCGAGGTTCGCAAAGCTCTGCTCGAGCGCCTTGATTGCGGCATTGGTCGCACCTTCGGCGCGGGCCAATCGCTCGGTAATCTTTTCAACGCTTTGCTCGATGCCTTCCACGGCGCCGCCGAGATTTTTTTCGATCTTGGCGACGCGGTCGGCAACGTGCGCGACCCCACCGGACGTTCGCAACTCGGCGCGCTCAATAAGGTCATCAACCCTTTTTGCCGTGTGTGCAAAGCTTGTTTCAAGGGCTTCGGCAGCACGCGCCGCCAATTGCGCAGCGTTATCCGCCTTTACTGTTGCGGCGCGTAACTCCGAGGATGTTTCATCCTCGCGCGCATATACGTGTTGCGCTAACCGCGATAATGATTGCTCAAGCGCCCGCAAGGCTTGCAGGTTTTGGCGCGGCGTGTCGTCGGCTTCGATTCGTTGGATTCGCTGTGAAAGCGAGTCTTGCAAGGCTTTGAAATCAGCATGCGTGGCATGTAGTCGTCCGGCCAAGCTTTGACCGCGTTGGTCGGCAGCTTCAATGCGAGAAGCGAGTCCTGTAATCGATTGATCAACGCCAGCGATTGCTAATGTTGCTCTGGTTTCAGACGTTTCAATCCGCTGAGTTAACCGATCCAGTGCCTGTGTCAGTCGCGCAGCTGTCGAAACGTCCGGGTTTTGCCCCGTCATCGTCGGCTTTCGGTTCACGAAGGACGCTTGTTCGGATTCAATTAGCCGTCCGAGCCAATCCACTAGCGAAACGCCATCTCGTTCCGCAGCCTCCCGCGCCATCACGCGGACGCGTTCTGGCAAGTCATCGACGCTAATTTGTCGTGTTGCCGACATGTCCAACTCCGGGCGAACGCAGCTTACAGGAAATCCCTTGCCGCGATTCGTCGTAATTTATTGGTAGAATTGCCAGAAATGCCGTTAATGACTGGTAAATGATTGGTTGGGCTGACGCTCTCGGGCGGTTTAGTGCGGAGAATTCATGTTGATGGTGGGGCTCCTCGGGCCCTTCGCGCTCGGCGCCTCAATCTGGCAATCGACTCGGTTGCCATGCGCGTTAAGGGCGGTCCGATTTGCCACGCCTTTGGGGGACTTATGAGACGATTCAATCGGCGCCGAACGCACCACTTGACCCCGTGGGTCTCTTGTTTGTTCTGACCGACGGCAGGATCGTGATCCCATGAAATGGTTTCGATAATCGAGCTTGCTCTACCTCCGGTAATAAAGCAGCTGAGCAGTGCAAAGGCGGCCTATGCGCGGCGAGCGTCCCATCAAGAAGCGCGATCATCAATCCGAGGCGGACTGGCGCACGCTGGCGCGGGCGACCTTGCGGCTATGGCGAATGGTGGTGCGTGTGCGCGAAGGCGGGGCCCAATGGCGGCTTGGCGCCGCGCTGGTCTTGACCTTGGCGTCGAAGATTACGGCGGTTTTTGCGCCATTGGCGCTCGGCGCTGGGGTCAATGCGCTGGCCGAGGGTGATCGCGCCGGCGCTTCATGGGCGTTCGGCGGCGCGGTTTTGGCGTGGACCGGCTTGCGGCTCGCGGGAAATCTCGCGCCGATTCTGCGTGATGCGTTGTTTGCGCCGGTGTCGGAAGCCGCCCAGCGCCTTTTTGCGGTCGAAGGCTTTGCGCATGCGCAACATTTGTCGCTACGGTTTCACCTCGCCAAGCGGACTGGGGCCTTGCAGCGCGTGATCGAGCGCGGGGCGCGGGCGATCGATTTTTTACTGCGGATTTTGGCGTTCAGCCTTGCTCCAACCCTGGTGGAATTGGCGCTGGCGAGCGCGGTGATGGCGGCGGTGTTTGGACCGGGCTTTGCGGCGATCGCCGCTGCGACGGTCGTCATCTATGTCGCGTCCACCTTTGCGATCACCGAATGGCGCGCGCAATTTCGCCGCGACATGAACGCCAAAGACAGCGAAGTCAGCGCCCGCGCCGTTGATTCGCTGATGAATGTCGAGACGGTCAAAAGCTTTGCAGCCGAAGCGCGCGAGGCGGCGCGGTATGAAGACGCGCTGCGCGATTATGGCGCAGCGGCCGCCAAGTCGGTGAGCAGTCTCGCCGTGCTCAACGGCGTGCAAGCGGTATTGCAGGCGGCGGGGTTGTTGGGCGTCGTTTGGCTCGCGGGCTTGGCGATCCTCGAGGGGCGCATGGGACCGGGCGATGTCGCCGCCGTCATTTTGATCATGATCAACCTCTATGCGCCGATGAACATTTTGGGCTTTGCCTATCGCGAGGTCAAACAATCAGCGATCGATATGGAGAAATTGTTCGATTTGCTGAACGAGGCCCCCGACATTGCCGACCGGCCCGGCGCGGTGGATTTGCCGGCGCAAAGCGGGGAGATCGCGTTCCAGGGCGTGTTTTTTCGCCATGACGAACGGTTGGCTGGGCTGGAGAACATTGACTTTACCCTGGCGCCTGGACGCAAGCTCGCGCTGGTGGGGCCGTCCGGGGCGGGCAAGTCAACCATCATCCGCTTGTTGATGCGGTTCTATGACCCGCAATCGGGGCGGATTCTGATCGACGGAACCGACATTGCAGCGGTGACGCAAGTCTCGCTGCGCCGGGTGATCGGGTTCGTGCCGCAAGACGTCGTTTTGTTTAACGACACGCTGCGGCGAAACATCGCGTATGGCGATTTTGGCGCCGATCAGGAGCGGTTGGACCGCGCCGCCGAACGCGCTCAACTCAGTGACTTCATCGCTGGATTGCCGCAAGGCTGGGACACGCTGGTCGGCGAGCGGGGCTTGCGCTTATCGGGCGGCGAGCGCCAGCGGGTCGGGATCGCCCGCGCGCTGCTGATCGATCCGCTGATTTTGGTGTTCGACGAGGCCACGTCCTCGCTCGACAGCCGCACCGAAGCAAGCGTGCAAGCGGCGATTGCAGCTGCGTCCGCGGGGCGGACAACGATCGTTGTCGCGCATCGGCTGTCGACCATTCGCGATGCTGACGCCATTTTGGTGCTGGACCAGGGCCGCATTGTCGAGCGCGGCGACCATGCCAGCCTCTTGGCGGCGCAAGGCCTTTATGCGCAATTGTGGGAGGCGCAACAGCATCATGAGGGCGATGACGACGCCAGGCCGCCTCGCGCAAATCCCGCCGGTTATCAGACGCTTCGCGGATAGATCGCAGATCGCCCCATTGATTTTTTCGCGGGCTATTCAGGCAGGCTTTTCCCCAGGCAGCAAGCGGTTCCGGCGCCTGTCAACCCCCGACTTTACCAAAAATTCAAAAAAAAACGCTTGCTCAGCGAAAAGCAGACCTCTATCTTCCCGCTCCTCACGACTTCACTGCGTCGTCGCAACGGGGCTTCTTGCTCCGGGCGTCAGAGGTTTTGACTGTCTTGATCGGACAATTTGTGACGGCGAACCAGCCCGCAGCAAAAAAGAAGACAAGATAGCAAAACTTTCGCGACACGGTGTTGACAGGGCAGGGTCGGTTCTGTAGAGAGCGCGACCTCGCCGACGGGGTGGAGCGATCCTTCCGACGGCGGACGAAGTTTCGAGGGCGAACGCCCTCGTCGTTTCGGGGTTCTTTGACATCGTAGATTGGGAAAGAGAAACGCAGGCGGCGGCGTTGCGATGGTCGAAAGACCTTCTTGATGCTGACGAGTGTGTTTTTCAGATGAAGCCAGACACATGGATCTTACATGATTCGTTGTGACTGGCCCACGTCAAACATGCATTTGCTTTGCGCAAAATTCGTCAGGATCAAAACTCAACCTGAGAGTTTGATTCTGGCTCAGAACGAACGCTGGCGGCAGGCCTAACACATGCAAGTCGAGCGCCCGCAAGGGAGCGGCAGACGGGTGAGTAACGCGTGGGAACGTGCCCTTTGGTTCGGAATATTCCCGGGAAACTGGGAGCAAAACCGGATAAGCCCTTCGGGGGAAAGTTTACGCCAAAGGATCGGCCCGCGTTAGATTAGGTAGTTGGTGGGGTAACGGCCTACCAAGCCTACGATCTATAGCTGATCTGAGAGGATGATCAGCCAC
>DHHV01000017.1:0-28088 GCA_002403455.1 Hyphomonadaceae bacterium UBA4763
AGCCTTCTTCAACAGCCTGCTAGCGCCACGCGCCGCGATTAACCGCAAAACCACCTTACATTCACTTGTGTATTTGTTCATCCCTCGTTAAGGACCGATCGGTCAGTAGGGGCGGGCGCGGCGGAATGGTTTCGTCGCCCAACGCTCCTTTGGAGGGGACGACATGTTGAAGACGTTAATGACGACCGCCGCATTGGCAAGCCTGTTTTTGGCCGGCGCCGCCGCTGCGCAAACACCGATTCGCAATGCGGCCGGCGATTACACCACCGGCCCGATCACCACGGACCAAGCCTGGGCGAATGGCGTGACCTATTGGGGGGAATACCGGCAGGTGCATTCTCCTGAGTATTTTGACACTATTCCATACGACCCCCAAAAGGATCCCGGCGCAGGCGGGCTACGCTTTCCAGAATTTCGGGTGATCCTTCAGAAAGAATTCGATCAGGCCGACAGAAACGACAATGGCCGGATCGATAATGAGACCGAACGCTGCTTGTTCCACCGCACGCCAGAAGGCATCGCCGCCGGCGGCGTCGGCTTTGCCGAAGGCCAAATTGATGAGGCGACGCGTCGTCGCCAGACCTACATCGCTGGCTTGCGCACCTGGACCGGCCCGAGCGATTGGACCGGCAGCGGCGAATGGCCGCTGAATGGGGCGACAACGGAAGAGTTTCACACATTGGCCGGCAAGGACGGTCAATTGACCTGGTCCGACATCCCCGGCTGCGCCTTCATGGCGCAAGCAGGCGGCCAACCGCCAGTCAGTCCAACCGCGCCGCCAGCCGGCCCGACCCAACCGCCGGTAACGCCCGTCCCGACCCCGGCGCCTGCGCCAACGACGCCAGTCCAACCGGCGGTCGCTTGCACCCCGCCCTCGCAGCAAGAAGCCACGCGCTTGGTTTTCACCTCCTGGGCCGATGGCCGTCTCACGCGCGCGGAAGCCGACGCCCTCAATCGCGGCCGGCATTGCCAGCTCGACGGCGATGGCAACGGATCACTGACCGAAGCCGAATTCCTGGCGGTGTCCTTGGCCGATTTTGACCGCGCCGACCGCAACAAGGACGGCGTCCTCAGCGGCCGCCAAGAGATTGGCGCGCTCGCCAGCATTGGCGGCGAGGCGCAATCGGGTCTCACCCGCGCGCAAGCCAGCGATCTCGCCAAATTGCGTTTTGCCGTGCTCGACCGCCAACCGCGCGACGGCGCCGTCACGCTGGCCGAATATCTCGCCGTCACCGCCGAGGAATTCGCCCGCAATGACGCCAATGGCGACGGCGCGCTGACTGGCGCCGAAGCCCGTCGGCAAGCCCAATAATCCGAAGGACGAGGGTCGCTCCGCCGTTCGGGGCGGCCCGATAGCTTCAGACAGGATGTCCCGATGTTTCCCAACTTGAAAACCGCGACCCTCGCGCTCGCAGCACTCAGCCTGGCGGTCGCCCCCGCTTACGCCGCCAAAGTGGCGAGCGCGTCCGTTCAGCATGAGGGCAAAGCCCGCACCTACCATGTCCAAACGCCTAATGCGGCCCCGACCGGCAATCTGCCGCTGGTTGTCGTGCTGCATGGCGGCGGCGGCTCGGGCAAAGCTGTGGTCGGCAGCTATGGCTTCACGCCGATGGTCGATCGCGGCGAGTTCATCGCCCTTTATCCCGACGCCATCAAAGGCTCGTGGGCGGTGGGCGGGGTTCCGCTCGGCGATGGCAAATTGCCGGGTCCGGATTTCGACGATGTCGGCTTTGTCGACAAAGCGATCGACGCGGCTTTGGCGCAATACCCAATTGATCGGTCGCGGATCTTTGTCACCGGCGCTTCGCGCGGCGGTCACATGACACAGTATTTCGTGCCGCGCTCCAAGCACCGCTTCGCTGCGGCGGGCGTTGTCATCAATACCGGCACGCGCAATGTGGTCGACAGTTTTAATCCGGCTTACCCGATCGATTTTGGCATGATCATCGGCACCGAAGACCCCTTCATGCCCTATGCCGGCAAGCCGCATCCCGATCCGCGCGCCGATCTGATGGGCGTCGAGGCGATCATGGCGCGTTATCGCGGCGTCTTGCAAACCGGCGAGACGCCGGCGGTCGAGACCAATTTGGGCGATCGCAATCGCCGCGACGGCTGCACCAATTCCTACACGGTTTGGCAAAGTTCGAGCACCGGCGCGCGACTGGCGCTATTGAAAGTGATCGGCGGCGGCCATGTTGTGCCGGGCGGGCGCCAATATTTGCCGGCTTCGGCGATCGGCCGCGCTTGCAGCGATTTTCGTCATGCCGAAGTGATGTGGCAATTCTTCAAGGAAGCCAAGCCGCGCACCTGAGCGCTTTGCTTTGAACTTTTCTCATTAGCAGGTTGAATTGGAGAATGGATCATGCTTGACGCCCTCCGCCCCGCCGTCGCCAGCGCAGCGCTGCTGCTCAGCCTGGCCACGGCCACCGCACAGGCGCAAATCTCGCCGCAATTATCCCAACAGATCAAAGACGTCTTGGAGAACGCCGCCGACAACGAAAAGCCCTCGGCCCAACAGGTCGTCCCCGGGCTCGAATTGCGCGTTTACCGCAGCGCTGACAACGCCTTGGTGTTTTCGCACAAGGCGGGCAATTTCAACCCGGCCGCCGCCATCGAGATCGCCTCGGCGACGAAATGGGTGACGGCGGCGACCTTCATGGCGTTGGTCACTGACGGCAAATTGCGTCTCGACAGCACGACGCGGGAGGTTTTGGGCTGGGAGGGAGCGGCTGGCGCGATCACGCTCGACCAGCTTTTGTCGTTCACTTCGCAGATCAACGAGCATTTTTGCGCGTTGAACAAGCGCTCCTCGCTCGAAGCCTGCGCCCAGCAGATCTTCAACGTCACCCGCAACAAGCGCTTTCGTGGGAATGAATATGCCTATGGCGCGGCCGCCTTTACGGTCGCCGGCCGGATGGCCGAAATTGCGACCGGCATGAAATGGGTCGACATCTTCGACAAATATATGCGCCAGCCGCTGGGTATGTCCGCGCAAGTCGATTATTGGGGGCTGTGGGCCGACGGCGCGCCGACCGACAATCCTTCGCTTGACGGCGGCTTGCGGCTCACCGTCGATGATTATGCGCGCTTCATGCAGATGATCGACGACAAGGGCGTGCATAATGGCCGGCGGATCATTCGCGCCGACCTCGTCGAAAATATGGAGCGCAGCCGTTTCCAACATCCGATCCGGCTCAAATCCCACCCGGCGACAGCGCTTGGCTACCCGCATTTTGAATATGGTCTGGGCAATTGGGTGGAGTGCCAAGCGCCGCGGCAATGCCAAAACGCGGTCAATTCCAGCGAAGGCGCCTTTGGCTATTATCCCTGGATCGATCGGCAGTCCGGCTATTACGCGATCCTTGCGATGAAGGGGAATAATCGCGGGTCCCAGCAAGGCGGATCAAAGCGCTCGGCGACCACCGTCGGCATCCTCCAACCCGCGCTCAACCAAGCATTCGCCGGCAATTAGAATTGCCGAACATACGCATGCGTCAACTCAACGATCCATCTAAAACCATTTTCAGGAGTTTCTCATGTCTTCGCTCTTTCTGCGCGCCGTCAGCGCGCTTGCCTTAAGCATCGCCGCTTTTGCCTTGCCGGGTAATGCCGCTGCGCAAACCGGCCCCCGCGTCAAAATCGCTCAAGGCGAAGTGGTCGGCGCGGTCAAAGGCCAAAGCCATTTGTTCTTTGGCATTCCTTATGCGGCCGCCCCGATCGGCCCCTTGCGCTGGAAGGCGCCAGGCCCCGCGCCGTCATGGCCCGGCGTCCGCCAAGCTCAAAAATACGGCGCCAAATGCCCGCAGGCCGGCTTTGGTCCCGGCGCCGGCAATGAGGATTGCCTGTTCATCAACATCACCGCGCCCGCCAACCGCGCCGGCGGCAAGCTGCCGGTGGCGGTCTGGATCCATGGCGGCAGCTTCAAATCGGGCAGCGGCGAATATGGCGGCGAGACCTTCGCCCGTGACGGCGTGATCTTCGTCTCGATGAATTATCGCCTGGGTCCATTGGGCGGCTTCGCCCACCCGGCTTTGCGGGCCGAAATTCAGCCAGGCCAGCCCCACGCCAATTACGGCATGCTCGATCAGATCGCCGCGCTGAAATGGGTGCAGGACAATATTGCCGCTTTTGGCGGCGATCCCTCGCGCGTCACCATTTTCGGCGAATCCGCAGGCGGGACTTCGGTGGCGTATCTCGTGGCCTCGCCGCTGACGCGCGGCCTGTTTCGCGGCGCCATCATGCAAAGCGGCGCGGCCGGTTTGGTCCCCTCCGAAGGCGCGTATGAAGCGCGCGGGGCGATCCCGCCAATGGCCGATCGCGGCGTCACGCTCGCCAATTCCATCGGCTTGCGCAACGCCACCGCCGCGCAATTGCGCAATGCGAGCGCCGCTTCGCTGGTGCGCGCCAATGGCAAATTGTTCCTCGGCGGCCCCGTCGTCGACGGCGTCAGCCTGCCGGACGGCGTTGCGGAGATCTTTGCGAGCGGCCGCCAGCAGCCGGTCGCCTTTATCGCGGGCGCCAATAGCGACGAAGCGACCTTGTCGGCCGTCATCCCGCTCTCGGCCAAGTCCGAGGCGTTCTTGAAAGCCAATATCGACAAGCTTGCTCCGCTTTATGGTCGCCCCAAAGACGCCAGCGACGTTGTCCTGCGTCGGCGTTTCTATGGCGATGTCTATTTCTTGACGCAGATGCGCGCTATGGCGCGCGGCATGAGCCGCGCCGGCGGAACCGGCTATTATTACCATTTCGGCTATGATCTGGAGGCCTGCCGGTCGCGGCCGAAATATTACGGCGTTGGCCATGCCGGCGAATTGCTCCACACCTTTGACGTGATCGGCGCGCTGCCGCGTCTGCCGGCCGCCTTTACCAGCATCGCCTGCTCGGCTCCCGGACCCGCCATCACGCCCACCGCTGGCGACCGGCGCATGGCCAGCATCAAGCACACTATGTGGGTCAATTTCATGAAGAACGGCGCGCCGAGCGCGCCCGGCGCTGGCGCCTGGTCGCCTTATTCCCCAGCGGCTGATCGCGCCATGCATTTCTCGAATGACGGGGCCATCGCCGCCAGCGATCTCTTCAAAGAGCGGCTGGACTTCATCGAAGCCAATTACGCGGACGCTGCGTAATCTGCGCCAAGGGGAGGATCACATGCGTATTGTATTGGCGGCGTCGATCCTGACGGCGGCGGGGCTTTTCGCCTCGCCGCTGATCAAGGCGGCGCTGGCCGCCGGGGAGTTGAAGTTCCGCGTCCATTCCTTTGAATGGGCCTGCGCGCAAAACGACATCGAACACCAAACCACCAAACCCTATCATCCGTGGACGAACGGCCAGGTCGAGCGCATGAACCGAACCATCAAGGAAGCCACGGTGCGCGCTTTCCATTACGAGACCCACGACCAGTTGCGCAGTCACGTCGCAGCCTTCATCGGCGCGTACAATTTCGCCAAGCGCCTCAAAAGCCTCGGGGGCCGAACGCCCTTCGAAGCCATCGTCGACGCCTGGACAAAAGACCCAACCCGGTTCAAGGCATCGCCAGACCAGCTCACCTCGGGACTGAACATCTAGGCGGCTGGTCTCGTCAAGCTTGGCCATGTCGCGCTGGACGGCACGAAGATCAAAGCGAACGCATCGAAACACAAAGCAATGAGCTATGAGCGCATGAAAAAGCGCGAAGCCGCGCTTGAAGCCGAGGCCAAAGCTGCGGCGCAGGAAGAGCGCCGCCTGCAGGCCTAGACCGAGAAAAAGCGCCAGGCTGAGGGACGCAAAAAGAACGGCAAGGCGGCGAAGCCGCCAAAAGATGAGCCCGACGGGACGGCGCAGCGCAGTTTTACCGATCCGGAAAGCCGCATCCTGAAGACCAAGGATGGCTACATCCAGGGTTATAGAGCGCAGGCCGCCGTTGATAGCGAAGCCCAGATCATCGTCGCCCACGACCTCACCCCGCGTGGTTCGACTCCCCCATTTGCATTGTTTGCCCCAACGCGATGAGCAAATGGGGGAGTCATCAGAACCACGTGCAAAAACAAAAGCGTCGTGGAGCATTTTGATTTGATTGTTGATGCAACAATTGGGGCGGCGCGGGGATCAACCATCAAATCCGCTCCACGGGCATGAGCGATCACAGCCAGCTCGCGCCCTTGATCGATGGCGTTGAAACCAATCTCGGCCGGCGGCCGAAAGAGGCCTGCGCCGACGCCGGCTATTTGTCGGAAGCCAAACTCGCGGCGATGCAAGCGCGCGGCGTCAAAGCTGGAGCGCCTCTTCGGATCAATCAAGCTCCAGGCGAATACGTAAGCATTTGTTTTTTTGCTCATTTTTTAATGCAAACCGGTTCCCACTTTGCTTGAAAATGCTTGATGTCGCCTACGGGCGCGCCAAACACGCCGCCGATGGCGGGCGCAGGGACAAGCGGGCCGCTCACCCAAGCCATGCGACAAAAGCTAAAACAGGCTGGGCGGCGAAGTCGATACAGGTTGAGAAAGCAGATCGTCGAACCAGTGTTCGGACAAATCAAACAAGCAAGAGGGTTCAGGCAGTTTCTATCAAGCGGCGTCGACAAAGTGCGCGCCGAATGAGCGCTGATCTGCACCGCACACAACCTAAACAAGCTCACAAAGGCGGCAGGAGCCCGCCATGGTCGTAAAATGCCGCCAAATCGGCAGCTAACCAGACAGGCTGCTAGCACGACGCATGTCGGTTTTCGCATCGTCAAAGACCGAGAATGACTGGGTCGGCCCCCGCCCTCAATCGTGGTCAATCGGAAAAAAAAGGGGGGAGAGGCTGGGTTCGAAAAAGCCCATGAAGCTCAAGGGGTAATGGCGGGCCGTGACCGATGAAGATGATCACTACGTCTTCGTTGTAGTACTATGCCAAGACTACCCTCGACTGACAGCCCCGCGAGGATGCACGCTCAACCGGGCCGAACCCCGAAACCGGACTCGCGGCTTTCTGCGGTGATTTAGCCAAAAGCGGAATTTCTCAAAACGGCCCCAAGCATGACGTTGTGAGCCACCGAAATCTGCGGCATGATTCTCGTTATGATATCAGAGCTTAATAGACGTGGCTTCCTTGGCGGCGTTGGTGCAGCCGCGATCTTGGGTGCGAACGCTGGGACCTTGCCGGCCCAAAGCACTACGGCCCCTGGATTGGCAGTCACGATTGACGATTTCGATCTCGCGGACACCCCTCTGATGTCAGGTGAAGTGCGTGATGCTGCCATCCGAGAATGTCTGAAACGAAATGGCGTTCAGGCGGCAGGCTTCGTGTCTGGCAAATTCATTGATCCCGAATTGGCGCCTCGCATTTTGCAGAGCTGGTCGGACGAAGGCCACATCATCGGCAACCACACCTTCTCGCACGCCTATTTCAGTGGTGCCGATCCGGCGGGGTTTATGCAGGATGTCCTGCGCTGTGAACCCTTGCTTAGTGGCTATGCCGGCTTCCGTAAGCTCTTCCGGTTTCCCTATCTCGCAGAAGGCCGCACAGCCGAGGGCCGCGATGCAATGCGCGAACTGCTGGCTGTCAACGGATATCGCAATGCCCATGTGACAATCGATACATCGGACTGGTTTGTCGATAATCGGCTGAAAGCCAGACTGAAGGAAGACCAGAACGCTGATCTGGCTCGATACAGGCAGTTCTATCTCGACCACCTCTGGGAGCGGTCTTCCTATTACGATGGATTGGCAAATGCCCTTTTCGGTCACTCGATCAATCACACCATCCTCTTGCATCATCGTCTTACGACGGCCCTGTTCTTGGGTGATGCGATCCAGATGTTCCGCGCTCGAGGGTGGCAGATTATCGATGCGGATTTAGCATTCCGTTCAGCCGAATTCGAACTGGTGCCGCACGCGCTACCTGCCGGGCAAAGTCTGCTTTGGGCTTTAGCCAAAACCGACCCGAAACTTGCGGCAGATCTTCGCTATCCCGGCGAGAACGGGAGATATGAAGCCCCGAAAATGGATATCCTCGGCATCTAACGTCGGCTGAGCGGATCAGCGATTGCTTTCTACGCCAGAGGACCGGATATTCAGGAATCCCCCCATCTTCGGTCTCGGAACTCGCCGGGCAATTCGGGATAAATCAGAAGACGGTGCGCAAATGGCGAGCGCGCAAGAGCGTCGAAGACGCCAGCTTTCGTCACTTACACAAAATTCCGGACAGTCCTGGGGCTGGGGGGCCTTCCAGGACCCGCGCCGCCAATGTCGGCTTTCGCCTCACCCACGATATCCAGTCCTAACAGGAGCAAGTCATGACCCCGTCCAAATCCTTCATCGCCGTCAGCCTCGCGTCGGCTCTGCTGGCCGCCTGCTCGCAAGGCGCAGCGCCGGAAGACCGCCCGATCGAGGCCGCCGCCGCCAGCGCGGTCGGCGAGCGCTTTTACGATCGCGACTCCTTCACCATCGAATATCAAGTCTCCGGCGACGCCTCTGGCACGATCGTCGAGCATGCCCGCAATTGGGGCAAACAGCGCGCCGAGATCCAAGACACCCAGGCCGTGTTCTTTGGCGTCGCCACTGTCCAGAAATCCCGCAAAGTCATCGACGGCGCGCAGACCTACAACTTTGACGACGTCAACGGCACGCTGGTCTCGGGCCCAACGCCGTTTTACCAGGAATTTGTCGACGCCAGCCGCGGCGCCACCGGCGTGGAGATCGGCAAGTCGATCCTGCGCGCCATGGGCGCGGTTGAAACGGGCGAGACCGGCGCCTTTGCTGGCGAATCCTGCGCGTTCTGGGAGATCTCCCGGCTCGCCACCCGCGCCTGCATCACCGACTGGGGCGGCACGCTCTATTCGGCAGCGCGGATCGGCCAATTGACGCTCGAGCGCACCGCAATTGCTGTCCGCATCGGCGATGGCGGCCCTGACGCCGCCTTTTCCACCGCCGCCCCCTGATCCGGCTCCCAGCGTCCAAAAGTCACGCCAGCGTGAGGACGCTTGCTGAACCGATCGCCGCAGCGCAGATGTGCGGCGCGGCGATCGGGGGAGCGCGTTGCTCTTGCCCCCGCTGCTTTCTGGAGACCCGCTATGGCCGAGGGCTATGCCGAGCCAGCGATCGCGTCTGTCGACACCCTCGTCGCGCATTTGGCGACCGGCCCCAAGCCGAAAGCCGATTGGCGCATCGGCACCGAGCACGAAAAGATCGTGTTCCGCCGCGCCGATAACCGGCCCGTTCCCTATGACGGCCCCAATGGCATTCGCGCGCTCCTCGAGGGCATGACCCGCTTTGGCTGGCGCCCCGTTTACGAGGGCGCCAATATCATCGCGCTCGAGCAAGGCATGGCCTCGATCACGCTCGAGCCGGGCGGCCAGTTCGAGCTCTCCGGCGCCCCGCTCGTTCATCTGCACGAGACCTGCCGCGAGGTCGGCGAGCATTTGCGCCAGGTGCGCGAAGTCGCCGGCGAGCTCGACCTTGCCTTTCTCAGCCTCGGCTTTTCGCCGCTCTGGTCGCTAGACGAAACCCCGATCATGCCGAAGGGCCGCTACAAGATCATGCGCGATTATATGCAGCGGGTCGGTCGGCTGGGCCGCCAGATGATGTTCCGCTCGTGCACCGTGCAGACCAATTTGGATTTCGGCTCCGAAGCCGACATGGTCAAGAAAATGCGCGTCAGCCTGGCGCTGCAGCCGATCGCCACCGCTTTGTTCGCCAATTCACCTTTCGCGGAGGGGCGCCTCAATGGCTATAAATCCTATCGCGCCCATGTCTGGAGCGACACCGACCCCGACCGCACTGGCATGCTCGATTTCGCCTTCGAAGACGGCTTCGGCTATGAGCGCTACGTCGATTATGCGCTCGATACGCCGATGTATTTTGTCTATCGCGACGGCAAATATATCGATGCGTCTGGTCTGTCGTTCCGCGACTTCATGGCCGGCAAATTGCCGGTTTTGCCTGGCGAGCGGCCGACTTTGAAAGATTTCAAAGACCATTTGACGACTCTGTTTCCGGAAGTGCGGCTGAAGACCTATCTGGAAATGCGCGGCGCCGATTCCGGCCCCTGGAGCCTTCTGTGCGCGCTGCCGGCCTTTTGGGTCGGCTTGCTCTATGACGATGGCGCGCTCGACGCAGCCTGGGACTTGGTCAAGGACTGGACCGGCCCCGAGCGCGAAGCGCTTCGCCGCGCCGTGCCGACGCTCGGCTTGCGCGCGCCGATCCGCAACACCCATGTCCAAGCCCTGGCCAAACTATGTCTGGCGATCGCCCGCGCCGGCCTTGCCGCCCGCGCCCGTGACCAATTGGCCGAGGGCATTGACGAGACCGGCTTTCTCAATGGCCTCGATATCATTGCCGATAGCGGCTTGACCCAAGCCGACCGGCTGATCGCCCGTTTCAAATCCGAGTGGGGCGGCTCGACCCTGCCGGCCTTCACCGAATGCGTCTATTAACGCGGGCGCCCAACTCAAAAGCGTCAGAAAATTGCCGCGCAGCGCTTGCCGCCTCGCCGATTTCACCGCACTGCTGAGCGGATGAAAACGCGTTCCCTTTCAGTGCTCGTCCTGTTGCTTGCGGCCGCCTGCCAGACGGAGGCGCCGCCGGCGCAAAGCTGGACGCCCTTTCTGCCGGGCGATAATCTCTACGCCGCGATCATGCAGGGCGATTACGCCGGCGCGCGCGGCGATGCGCGCCTCGCCGCCCAGCGTTACACCGCCGCCATCGGCTTTGCGCCGAGCATCGATCGGCCGGCCTTCGCGGCTCGCGCTCATGATTACGCGCTGGAAGCGGGCGAGTTTCCCCTCGCGCTCGAGCTTGCCCGCATCGCCGGCCCGAGCCTTGATCGCGCCGCCCTCACCTTGCAAATCGCCGGCCTGATCGGTCTTTCGCCAGAGCCGATCGCGCTGAAGCCCGAGCCGATCCTCGACGCCGACGCCCAGGCCTTGGCGCTCGCCATTGCTTGGCGCCTCGCCGCTGCGGGCGATTTTGCCGGCGCCGCCGCGCAAGTCGAAGCGATCCGCGAGGTCGACGCGTCCGCCATCGGCCTCAAACGCGGGGCTGTCGCTCTGTTGGCGATCGCCCAAGGCGCCGATGCCGACGCCGCCAGCGGCCTGCAAGGCCTGCAGCAAGCCGGGCGCCTTCCTGTCGCTTATCTTGCCCTCCTGGCCGGCGCGCAGGCCCGTAGCGGCGATCTCCTCACCGCTCGGCGCAATGCCCGTTTCGTGGCGCGCGACGCCCTCAACGGCCGCGACATCTTCACCATCGCCGCCGCGGAGGCCCTGCACGGCGACCAGACCCCGCCGCCGCCCGATCCGCGCGCTTTGCTTGCCCAGCAATTGGTCGCCTTCGCCATCGAGCGCGGCCCGATGGCCGACAGCCTCGGCTGGCTGACGCTGGCCTGCGCCTTGGCGCCGCAGGACTCTGCCCTCACCTTCGTGCAGGCGCAATTTCTGCAATCCATGCAACGCGATCGCGCCGCGCTCGAAACGCTCGAACAGATCGACCCGGCCGCCCCGCATGCGTTTGCCGCGCTTATCGACCAGATCGCCATTCTGCAGCGCGAAGAGCGCAGCGAAGAGGCCCGCGCGCTCGCTTTGGCCCATCGCGACCGAAGCCCGCGCGTTTTGGAAATCCTGGCCGCGCTCTATACCGAAGCCGACGATTATCCCGCCGCCGAAGCGGTCCTAACCGATTTTCTCGCGAGCGCCCCCGAAACGGCCCCGTCCTGGCGCGCTCATTTTAGCCGCGGCGCCGCGCGCGAACGCCAAGGCAAACTCGCCGAGGCCGAAAGTGATTTTCGCGAAGCCATCCGCCTCGCGCCAACCGAAGCCGAACCGCTCAATTACCTTGGCTATATGCTAATCGATCAAACCGATCGCGTCGAAGAAGGCTTTGAATTGGTGCGCCGCGCCTTCGTGCTCGCCCCACGCGCCGGCCATATCGTCGACAGCCTGGGCTGGGCCTATTTGCGGCTCGACCGGGTCCAAGAAGCGATCGATTTTCTCGAACGCGCTGTCGAACTTGATCCGGGTCAGGCCGAGATTATCGACCATCTCGGCGACGCCTATTGGGAAAGCGGGCGCCGGCGCGAGGCGGTGTTTCAATGGCGCCGCGCGTTGTCGTTCAGCCCCGACCCTGATCGCGCCGCCCGTCTCGAGATCAAGATCAAAGACGGCCTAAAGGCGTCGCCCGCGCCATGACGCCCCCCATTCATGAAAAGGGCTTTGCCAAGCTCAATCTCTATTTGCATGTCGGCCCGCCGCTGCCCAATGGCCGCCATCCGCTCGAAAGCCTCGTGGCGTTCGCTGATATCGGCGATGACGTGTCGCTGGAGCCGATCGAGGGGCCCGAGCATCGGCTGACGATCGATGGACCCTTCGCCGGCGGCCTCGCCGAAGACACGCTCGGCGATAATCTCTGTTTACGCGCGCTTGGGGCATATCAACGCGCCTCTGGCTGGAAAGACGCGCGCTTCCACATTCGCCTCACCAAGAATTTGCCGATCGCAGCCGGCCTTGGCGGCGGCTCGGCCGATGCGGCGGCGGTGTTGCGCGCCGTCAACGCTGTCGCCCCAGCGCCTTTGTCGCTCGATGACTTGGCCCAACTCGCCCGCCCGCTTGGCGCCGATGTGCCGGCTTGCGTCTATGCCCGCCCCGTCATGATGGAAGGAACCGGCGAGGACGTCCGCCCCGCCGCTTGCCCGCCTTTTGGCGTTGTGCTCGCCAATCCGCGCGCCCCGGCTCCGACCGGGGAGGTCTATCGCCAATTCGACGCGCTGAATTTGGGGGCCGAATTCCACCGCGATCCGGACCTGGGGAGCGGGTCCATGGACGAGGTGCTGGCCCGACTTGGCGCCCGTCGCAACGACCTCGAGACGCCCGCGATGATGATCGCCCCGACAATCGCCGAGATGATGCGCGCTTTGGATGAATTGCCGGGCCGCCTTTTGGCGCGCATGGCCGGCAGCGGCGCCTCTGGCTTTGCCCTGTTTGAGACGGCCGCTGCTGCAGCCACGGCGCGAACCAGCTTTGCGGCCCGCATTCCCGCTTGGTGGAGCGCCAGCGGCGTGCTGATCGCAACGTCTTCCCTCTCGCGCGCCGAGCGCGCCGCCGAATAGCCTGCTTTCAGTCGCGGCATATGGTCATCCTGTCGCTTCCCCCCGCCGCGCTTGCGCTTTTGACCGATCGCCGAACCACCACAAGGTCGCCGCCGTCGCCGCAAAAGTGGCGGTTTCGATGATCGCCGCCCGCCCTTCGGCTTCCGCCGCAAAAAACACCGCGCCGGTAATCACCCAAAGCAGCAGGGTCAAAACTGGCCGCGTCAGCGCCCGCACCGCATCGACCCATTTATAGGACGGCGCGATCGCCGCTTCCGCCGCCAGCGAGCCTTTCAGGCCGTCCCACCCGCCTTTGACATCGATCAGCGCAATTTCAGCTTCGGTTTCTTGCGCCTTCGCGGCCATTTGCATTTCCAGCAATTTCGTCTCATGCGCCCAGCGGTCTTTTTCATGCCGGTTCGATTGGCGCCGCTCAAAAAACCCCGCCAGCCGCCCCAAAGCCGTGCCGGCCAGGCCAAACAACCCACCCGACGCCGCGCTTGCCGCCAATCCCAAAATGTCCGCCATTTCGTGCTCCTGCCTTTTGCTCAGCCGAGTCCCCAAGCGGCTTTCGCCGCCGCTCCATAGAACCAGCGCGCCGCCCCCCCCCGCCGATCCAAATGCATAAAGCCGCGCGCCAGTCCGATCCCGGTAAAGCCGCTTTCGACCGCCGCCGCCAGCAGCCGCGCCCGATCATGGCCCTCAAGCCCGATATCCACGGCGATGGTCTTGTGCTGCGACAAGGGCGCGCCGCCGACCGCCGCATTCCATTGCGCGCAGCGATGACCCGATCGGATAATCAGCGGCGCGCCCATCGCCGCGCGCAACGCCTGCAGCGCATCGAGAAACGCCGCGTCATCCCAATATTCCCCGTCGCAAAACCGCCCGCCGCAGCGGCAGGCAAGCTCTTGCGGCGAAAAATTCGGCCATCGCCCTGCATCGAACGGCGTGTTGAGCGGCGCATCACGCCAGTTTTTCCATATCATGCTTGCTTCCAATCAGATAACAACAAATATTCTACCCCGATTTAATAAATTTACCTTCGGGCATAATGAAAAAAACACCGCCAAAACATCAAAAATCGCTTTCTATATAGATTTTTGCAATTTCTATGTTTGCGGCAGCGGCAACTCCATTACGGATTTCGGCCTTAAATGCCAAAAATTGCGTGTTGATAGGCAAATCGGACGCATAGACGGTGGCCGGCAGAACTATGGCGCCGGTTTCTATGTTGATGATTTCGACCGTAATGTTTCCGGGCGCCGTTCCATCATGCGGCGGGCAAAACATGCGCAAATCAAAGGCGTTCGACGTCAACCGCTGAGCGGCTGCGCCAAGGTCGACCCGGGTCGCCACGCCCGCGCCGTCATTCATCATCAATTGCCAATTGCCGGCGCTTGAATCGGCGCCGTCAAATCCCATTCCGATCATGTTGGTAAGTGCGGATGCGTCGCCGCCAAGAGTCGAGGAGCTGGCGCAAACTCCGACAAAAGCCATAGAACCGTTGAGCGTGATGTTGATGCCAAATTGACAGCGGAAGAAAAACCCGCCGCGCCCCGCGGCGTTTCCGCGCCACCATTGCGTGTGACTTGTGCGCACGCCAGCTGTGTTGCCGGCCGTTGTTGTCGTCTGAAACCGTTTTCGAAACACCGACCCCCATAGCGATCCTGAGTTCGCCGACGGCGAAGATAATGTTCCGCCGGAGTTCAACGTCGTGCCAATTTGCTGCATCGCTGCCGTGCCCGTGGTCGGCGAAGCCATCATTACAGCATTGCCGTGCAAGCCTGCCTGCAGCACGCTATCGAGGCCGGAAGGTCCGATATATCCAGGCAATTGCCGCCCCGCGATCGGTCGACGAATAAGCCGCACGACATTGGCTGGCGGTAAAATTAAGTCTGTGGACGTCAAATCAACAGCGCCGCTGGACGCACCGCCACTGTCGCCCGCTGGTCCCGGCGGCCCCGCCGGCCCTGGTTCGCCCTGTGGCCCCGCCGGACCAGCTGGCCCTTGCGGCCCAGTCAGCCCCGACGCGCTTGGAAGCAAATCACTCAGTTTCATATCGACACCACCCATCCTAGCGCGCCGCCGACAAACACAAACCGAGCCGTCGCATAGTTCACATCCAGCACGAAAGCCGCCGTCGAACCGGCGATCCGCTCGCCATTGCCATCGACGTTGACATTATTGCTTGCCCACACCCCGCCGGCGTCGATGGCTTCCCAAGTCGCGCCAAGCTGCGGCGCGGCCGGCAGCGTCACTGAAATCGCTCCGCTCGTCGTCGCGATCGCGTCAACCTCGCCATGATTGGCGGCAAAATGCGTGTTGCGGATAGCAATCCGCAGGTCGAACAAGCCGCGGAAGGGGTAACTGAACATTGAAACGCTGGTCATCGCACGATTGCCGGCGCCGTTGTTCGCTACGGCAACAAACAGGCCCAACTCGGGCGCCCAAGCGATCGCGCGCCACGCATTATCGACGGGCGTTTCATGCGGCGTCCAATTGACCCCATCTGGCGATGTCATAACGCGATTGCCGGTCCCGCCATTGGCGACCGCCGCGTACAGTCCCAGTTCAGGCGCCCAAGCGATCGATGACCAGCTTTCATCCGCAGGCGTTGCGCGCGCTGTCCAGTTGATCCCATCCGCCGACGTCATCACACGATTGCCAGTCCCGGAATTGGCGACCGCCGCGAATAGCCCCAGCTCCGGCGACCAGGCGACAGCCTGCCAATTGTTATCGACGGGCGTCGCGCGCGCCGTCCAGTTGATCCCGTCGGGCGAGGTCATCACGCGGTTGCCCGTTCCGCCCTGCGCCAGTGCCGCGAACAACCCAAGCTCCGGCGACCAGGCGATCGCGCTCCAAATCATATCCGCCGCGCTTGACCGCAGCGTCCAATTGATCCCGTCGGGCGAGGTCATCACCCGATTTCCGCTTCCTGAAGTCGCAACTGTGGCAAACAGGCCGAGCTCTGACGACCAGGCAATGGCGCTCCAATCGTTATCCGCCGGCGTCGATTGCAGCTTCCAACTGACCCCATCGACAGAGGTCATCACCCGATTGCCGGTCCCGCTATTGGCGACCGCCGCGAACAACCCCAGTTCCGGAGACCAGGCGATTGCGCGCCAGGAATTATCCCCCGGCGTGGCGCGCGCCGTCCAGTTGATTCCATCCGCCGACGTCATCACCCGATTGCCAGTCCCAGTATTGGCGACCGCCGCGAACAATCCCAATTCCTGCGACCAGGCGATGCCGTTCCAGGCGTTGTCCGCTGCACTGGCGCTGACCAGCCAGGGGGATGCTTCCACATATCGCCGCCGAAACGCCTGCTCGCTGCGGGCGATGGCCGGCTTCTGCAGCCATAATCGCCCATCGCCGCGGGCGAAACGCGCTGCTTCTTGAAACGCCGCGCCATTGCTCGACACTTTCAGAGTCAGATCGTCATTGCCGATCAGGCCCAGCTCGGCGCGCGCCGAAAACCCGCTTTGCAAGAGGATCGACAACACATCGCCCGCGCTTTCTTTGTTCAATACAAGGCGCAGATCGCCATTGCCGCCGGCGCCCGCCTCCAATCCCGTCGCCAGCAGATTGTTGATCTTCAACGCAACCGGATTGGCCGCATCGGCCGTCGTCCCTACGCCGAGCCGCGTCGCGTTTTGCACTTCTGCCGGCGCCCCGCCGATTTCCGTCCAATCACTGCCGTCAAAGACCAAGAGGCGCGCTTCGTCTTCGACAAACGCCCGCCAGCCCAAACGCGGGGCGTAAAACCGCCAGGCGCCGTCCTGAAACGCCGCGACCGCGCCGGTCTGCCCGGCAAAGGCGCCTTGCGCTGGCGCCGCCACGATCCAGCGCCCGCCATTGGCCGGATTGTCCGGCGGGCTCACCAGCTCGCGCGAAGCGACGCTTAACTGCGTCAGGGCGTCGAGCCCGCGCAGGCTTTCATTGACCGTGACATGCTTTTGCGCTTGGGAGGCCGCCACATAGGCAAGACCGAGATTGGGCGTGAGATCAGACATGGGTCGGATCATCACCCCTTTTTCCGGCGCCGAACGACGATTTTTACTTTTCCACCAGCGCGCCGGCCGCCAAGAGCGTTTGGCGGCGATCGGAGCGCCTATTGATTTCCGTCATTATTCCAACGCTTAACGCCGAAAAATACCTTCCCGCCGTGCTCACCGCCTTGGTGCCGGGCGTGGTTGGAGAAATCGTCAAAGAAGTCATCATCGTCGACGCTGGCTCGACCGATTCGACCCTTCAGATTGCTGAGGCGATGGGAGCGCAGGTAATTGCCGGCCCGAAGGGCCGCGGCGCGCAAATGGCGGCTGGCGCGGCGCAAGCCCGTGGGACATTTCTGCTCTTTCTCCACGCCGATACGGTGCTCAGCGCCGATTGGCCGAACGTGGCTTCGCGCGCGCTTGAGCCGCCGGAATCATGCAAGCAAGCCTTTGTTTTCAAATTCAGATTTGATGACGACAGCCATGCCGCGCGCCGCGTCGCTTTCTGGGTCGGGGTGCGTTTTGCCCTGATGCGGCTTCCCTATGGCGACCAGGGATTACTCCTTGCCAAGTCGTTTTATGACCAAATGGGCGGCTTTCGGCCGCTGCCCTTCTTGGAAGACGTCGATTTTGTCCGCCGGATCGGGCGCAAGCGCTTGTTTTTACTCGACGCAACCGCGGTTACCAGCGCCGACAAATATCGCCGCGACGGTTACGCTAAAAGATCATGGCGTAATCTCATGATTGTGATTTTGTATTATTGCGGCGTTTCCCCCGAACGCTTGGCGAAATATTATTCCTAAGGATAAACGCCCGGGAAATGACCTTTCATCGCACCGTTTTTGTCTTTGCCAAAGCTCCGCGCATCGGTCGGGCAAAGACCAGGCTTGCGCGCTCACTCGACTCTTCAGAAGCGCTCAGGATAAACCGCGCGATTACTTCACAAGTCTTGCGCCAGGTTCAAGATTCGCGCTGGAAAACCATTCTGCTGGTGGCGCCGGATCGGGAGATTTTCGCCTGCGCCCCAGGGGTTTGGCCGTATTCGCTGGAAAAGCGGCCGCAAGGACACGGTGACCTTGGCGCAAGATTGCGGCGGGCGTTCTTGACCGCGCCGAAAGGCGCTGCTTTGGCGATCGCCACCGATGCGCCTGATGTAGATTCAAGTAAACTTTGGCGCGCTTTTGACGCGCTGCGTAGTCATGATGCCGTATTCGGGCCGGCAGATGACGGCGGCTTCTGGGTTTGCGGGTTCCGTACGGGCAAGCGCGCGCCGCTTCCTTTTGCGCCGGTGCGCTGGTCAAGTCCACATGCGCTTGCCGATGTTGTTAAAAACCTTGGGCCTAAAGCAAAAACCGCTTATCTGGAGACTTTGGTCGATATCGACGACGCCGAGTCCTGGGCATTGTGGCTGAGTAGACGGCGATCCGCATGACCGTCATCAGAAACAAAGACTTGCGCATCTTCTGCATTATAGGTCGGCATATTGCCCGCCGCCAGCGCCGACAATGCTGCATCGTTTTGTCCAAAGCGGGCCCGGTAAAACACCATATTAGCAAAGACGCGCTTGACGTAATCGCGAGTTTCTTTGATCGGGATCGTTTCGATATATAATAAAGGATCGTCGCTGTCGCCACCTTCCGCTGTCCAACGCTTGACCCGATTGGGACCGGCATTATAAGATGCAAATATCTTTAATAACGACCCGTCTGGGTCGACTTCCGTTAATAAATATTCCAGATAAATCTGGCCGGCGCGCATGTTGATTGCGGGGTCGTATAGTAAAGCTGGCTGCTCTTTCAGCTCGGTTTCACCTGTGATCCACGCCGCCGTCGAAGGCAACAATTGCATCAATCCATAGGCCGGAGCGGATGATCTTGCCTGTGGATCATAACGGCTTTCCTGCCGCATCAGGCCGAAAATCATCGCTTTATCCAACCGAAAACCATCGGCTGGCTCCCACGGAACATGCGGGGCTTGCGCCGCAGCCAAATCGGGCCCGCCGAGCTCTGCGACCCGTAATTCCATGTCCGGAAGCTGCAACGCGGCGACAAATCGGCGATAAATATCCAATTGGTCGGCGCCGACTTCTCCATGCAAGCGGCGCAATTCCATCCGCGCATCGCTCATGCGGCCAAGCTCGACGAGCGCGGCGGAGCGCCGAGCGCTGGCGTGCAAGGTGAGAAGGCTCGCGCCTTCCTCGAAACTCAGCTGCCGGTTATCCCCAAATATGGTCGAGGCGCGTCCCAATTGCCGTTCCGCCAAGGCGCCGTAAAGGGTGAACGGATAGGCCGCCGCGCGCTCTAAAAATGGCGTAACCCGTTGATAGTAGCCTGTTTTCAGATTGGCGCGGGCCGCCCAATAGGCGGCGGCGGCGCTGTCCCAAATGCTGGCGGCGGGCGCGGTTGCGGCCAGTTCAAAGGCGGCGCCGGCGCTGTCTGCATCGCCATAGCGCCAAGCGGCGAGGCCGGCATACCAGGCCGCTTGCTGGCGCATCGGGCCATCGAGCAGCGCGTCGGCGCCTTGAAAAGCGGCGAGGTCATCGCCGTTAAAAAACGCTGTAGAAACAGCGGCTAAGGCCTCCCGGTCGGCGGCTGTCGACGCGGGCGGCTGCGGCGGGCGGGCCGGCCGTCCTTTGGGTGGGGAGACCGCGATCGGCGCCGTCGGCGCCGGGTCTTCGGCGCCGCGCCGCGATAAAGCAATCTGGTATATCCTGGTTGCCTGCGGGTGATCGGCAAAGGCCGCCAGCCATTGCGCAAATTCGGGGTAGGTCGCCCGATCATTGGGGCTCAAGTAAAACTGCCCGAACACATGCCCCATCAACACCGGATCGCGTATTGTGGCGATTTCGTTTTTCAGCGCGACAATATCCCCGGAATCAGCCGCAATGAAGGCGGCGCGATAATGCTGTTCGTCTTCTGCGCTTAACAGGTCGATTTCGCTGGCGCGCGCCGATGAACTGGCGCCAACCAGGGTTACAAGACCCAGTCCTTTGCCAAGCCAATCAAGCCACAGATTGCGCATGCAAAATCCCTTCTGCGGTCAATTGCGCTTCCATGCGTAATAAATCGGCCCACATCAGCGCTTTATCCTGCGGTCGGCGCAATAAATAAGACGGATGGAATATGGCGAAACAGGGGAGTGATGTTTGGGGATTGATTGCGTGAGTCAAGCTTTCGCTGCGCAGCCGCGCAATCGAATCACTGAGGCCCAAAACGCCCGCTACCGCGACTTTTCCGCATAAAATCAGGCATTTTGGCGCGATCAATTCGATATGACGGCGGATGATTTCGCGGCCAAAGGCAATCTCGACCGGCTCAGGATTGCGATTGCCGGGCGGGCGCCAATGGACAACATTGGTGATGTAAGCGTTGCGGGCGCGCGAAATCCCGACAGCCGCGAGCATTTTATCCAACAATTCGCCCGACGGGCCAACAAAGGGCTTGCCGAGCCGATCTTCTTCGGCCCCCGGGGCCTCGCCCACGACCATGATCGAAGCGTTCGGCGCGCCATCGGCAAACACCATGCGGGCGTTTTTCGCCAAAGGATGGGCGCGGAAATCCTCCAACAAAGCCTGCAATGTGCCGACATCCGGCGCCGCCGCAATCCGGCGCGCCTCGAGGAGCAGCGCGTCTTCCGCCGCTGCAGCCGGGGCAAGGGCTGTCGCAGGTCGTTTGATAACCGGGCTTGAAGGACTCGCGGCCGTCGCCACAGATTTCGAGCTGCGTCGCGCGCGCGTCGTCAATCGTTGCACATCGCCCAGCGGGACGCCCGAGGCTTCCCACCATTCCATCGCACTGGAAAGCGCCGCTTCCAGCGCCGCGAAATCATGTCCGGCATTGGGCGATAGACCGGCGCTCATCGGTAATACCTAAAACTTACTCGGCAGTTGTTTGCGCCTCGCCGGGTTTGAATAAGCCGACTCGCAAATCCTCGGCGCGGTAGATCACCTCGCCATCGGCGGCGACTTCGCCATCCGCGATCCCCATGACGAGTCGGCGCAAGATCAAGCGCTTCAAATCAATCCGATAGGTAATCTGTCGAATGGACGGGGTAATCTGCCCGGTAAACTTCACCGCCCCGACGCCCAAAGCGCGCCCACGCCCTTGCCCGCCAGACCATCCCAAGAAAAACCCAACCATTTGCCAGAGTGCGTCAAGGCCAAGACAACCGGGCATGACCGGATCACCATCGAAATGACAATCAAAAAACCAAATACCTGGTTCTATATTGAATTCGGCCTCGGCAAAGCCTTTGCCATGCGCGCCGCCGCTGCGCGAAATCGCTGAAATCCGATCGAACATCAGCATGGGCGGCAACGGTAATTGCGCATTGCCCGGCCCAAATAATTTCCCGTGACCGCAAGCGATCAATTGGTCGCGCTCATAAGACGGCGCGGGAGAAAACGAAACGCTATCAGCCATTTGACGCTCGTAGCTTCCCGAAGCCGATCCGACAAGAGCGCGCGGGAATGCCGCAAGACGCGTCACCACGGGCCGCTTTCATCCGCAGGAAAATGCAGGTATCTTTTACCGTCATTGCACGATCTTGTTTGGGGAGGAAACATGCGCGAACCCATTTTAGCCATTGCCGATGGATCGGCCCAGGACGCCACGGCGTTCGCCGCCGCCGCCGCCGCCGCCAAGGTGGCTGGAACCGACGCACGCGCCGTGTTTTGCGCCCCCGACCCGGCTGAAACCCTGGTCTGGATCGGCGATGGCTTTACCGCCAGCGTCGGCGCATCAGCCTTGACCTCGGCGCGCGAAGCAATTGAGGAAATCAAGCATAAGATCAACACGCTCGCCACCCAGCATGGTTTGGCGTTTTCATTTTACGCCGCGACCCCGGATTGGGCGTTATCCCATCTCGTCTCTTTGGCTGATTTTTGCGTCGTTGGCCGCGACGCCTTAAAGCCCAAGGCGCCGTTATCCATTGCGCTTGGCGCGCTGATGCATGATCATCACGCCAGCCTGCTGATTGCGGACGATCATCCCAATGATTATCACTGTTTGGCGATCGCCTGGGACGCCAGCATCCAAGCCGGCCGCGCCGTGCGGGCGGCGCGCGCCTGGCTCGCCAAGGCCGAACGGATTTGCATTTTGCAGGCGCCGATGCGGATCGATCGCGACGCCCAACCCTTTGCCGATCCCCAAATATTGGCCATGCATATCCAACGCTGGGGCGGGCCGGCTCCGGAAATCCGCTCGATCGCCGCGCAAGGCGAAATCGGCGCCAGCTTGATGCAAGAAGCCGAATCCTACGGGGCCGGCGCGCTGATCGCGGGGGCTTATGGCCATCCACGCGTGCAGGAAATGATCTTTGGCGGCGCAACGCGCAGCTTTTTGAAAGCAGAACGCCCGATTGCCTTGTTAATGAGCCATTGAATTGAAAGACAATCGCCGGACAGGACTTTCAATACGCATCAATCGCGGAGGATCGGCATGAGCGAACGTTTAACCCGCCTTGTTTTACGCTTGGCCCGCAACCCAGAAGCCGGCTTTCCGGACGGCGACGATCGTCGCGGCTATGTGTTGACCGCGCCCTTGAACAATGAAGACCGGCTGGATCTGGAGGCGTGGCGGCGCCTGCGCCTGCATTGCACGGTGCGGCGATTTTCCCCGGATAAACGCGAAGACGCCGATGGCTGGTTGACCCATCGCGGCGCGCAATGGAGCTTTCATTATGACGAGGACGGCGAAGGCCCAGATGAACCGACTTATCGCCTGGGCGATCACCGCTTAGCGATCGGTGATTATGTGACGATCGAAGAATTCGGCGAAAAGCCGCTGACCTATCGGGTGACGGAAGCAATGCCGATCGCTGTTGGCGCCGACAATTAACTTATCGCGCCGGCTTTCGGATCGACTTTCTCCTCGTTAACGTCGTCATCGTTTTTCAAGATTTGCTCGAGCTCGGCGCTGCGCGTCTTGGCGTAACTGACCAAAGTTGGCTCGTCTTCGAAAAAGGCGAAGGATTGCTTGAGCGAGTCTTCGTCATGACGACGGAATTGCTCGGCCTTGCGGGCGGCGATTTCGGCGCTATCGCCCAAGAATTGCGCGATGTCCTTGGCCATGCCGAGCGATGAATCAAACAATTCGCGCTTGAAATAGGGCACGCCCAATTTGTGCAAATCATAAGCGTGCTGGCGATTGCGGGCGCGTGCAAAAATCCGCAAATTTGGGAATTCTTCGCGCGCCATTTGCGCGATTTTAAGACTGGTTTCAGCGTCATCAACCGCCAAAATCAGCAGCTTAGCGTGCTCGGCCCCGGCGGCGCGCAGCAAATCCAGCCGCGTTGCGTCGCCAAAATAGGCCTTAAACCCGAATTTTCGCAGCAAATCGATCTGGTCAGGGTCACGTTCCAGCACCGTGATTTGCACGCCTTGCGCGATCAAAAACCGCCCGATCACCTGTCCGAAGCGGCCAAATCCCGCCAAAATGATCGGATTTTGCGTCGCGACGGGCTCAAATTGGCGCGCCGGAAGCGCGCTTACGAAGCGCGGAACGATGAATTTGGTGAAGATAAGCATCAAAATCGGCGTCGCAGCGATCGATATGGCGACCACAAGCGTCAAAAAACGGCTCTGGTCGGGCGACAAAATCGCCAATCCGCCGGCAAATTGAAACAGCACAAAGGCAAATTCCCCGCCTTGGGAGAGCGCCAACGCATAACCGATTTGGTTGAGCGGGGTCATCGAAAAGGCCCGGCCAATGCCCCATAAAATGGCCGCTTTGAGCGCCATAAGCGCCAAAACGGCGCCAAAAATGGCCGGCGCCTGCGCCATTAACAGCCCAAAATCGATGCCCATGCCAACCGAAATGAAGAAAAGCCCGAGCAAAAGCCCCTTGAAGGGCTCGATTTCGGTCTCCAGAACGCGCCGATAATCGGAGTTTGCGAGCACAACGCCGGCAATAAAGGCGCCCAAAGCCGGCGAAACGCCCAAAGCCTGCATCAACACGGCGATGCCGACGACCAGCGCCAAAGCCAGCGCCGTGAACACTTCGCGCAGGCGGGTGCGCGCAACGAGTCCAAATAAAGCGGGCAATAAATAGCGCGCGCCGGCAATCATCGCAGCGATCGCGCCCGCAACGATCAAGGCTTGGACAAAGCCGGGCAAAGTCGCGATCAGATTGGCGTGATCCGCAGCGGCGGGCGCCTGGCCGGCGGCCAATAAAGGCATCAGAATGAGGATCGGAATGACCGCAATGTCCTGAAACAACAGGATCGAGAACGAAATCTCTCCGACCGCCGTGTGCATCAAATTGCGCTCCTGCAGCATTTGCAGGACCAAAGCGGTCGACGACAGCGCCAGCGCCATGGCGGCGGCAAGGCTGACTTGCCAGGAAAAGCCCAAGGCGACGCCAAGACCAGTGAAAGCAAGACTGGTTGCGGCGACTTGCAGGCCGCCCATCGCGAAAATCGAGCGGCGCAAACGCCACAAGGCGGCCGGCTCGAGTTCCAGACCGATCACGAACAGCATCATGACAACGCCGAATTCAGCGAAATGCAGAACTTTCTCTGTCTCGGTGATAAAACCCAAGGCATGCGGGCCGATCAACACGCCGGCCAACAAATAGCCCAAGACCGCCCCGAGCTTAAAGCGGCTCGCCAAGGGCACGATCAGGCAAGCGGCGGCCAGAAAGACGAAAACATCGCGCAAGGTTTCGCTGGACATGGCCCCTCCACCCAAATGGTTTGTCTTGAGCTTGCTTTACGTCCCGCCATTTTCCTCGCGCGGGGTGACCAGGAAATGGCCGCGAAAAGCAGCGATCGGCTTGTCGCGGCTCTCTTGCCAGGCTTCGGCGGTGACATTGGCGATGCGCCGCCCCGATTTGACAATGATGGCGCGGGCATAGGTGTCGCGCGGCCGCCCCGAATGCAAATAATCAATCGTGATGTCGATGGCTTTCGGAAAGCGTTCCTGGCCTTGCGCAATGTAAAGCTGGCAAACGGCGGTAATCTCCAAGAACGCGCCAACGACGCCGCCATGTAAAGCCGGCAAGAGCGGATTGCCGATCAAGAGATCTTGGAACGGCAAAATCGCGGTCATCTCATCGCCGGCGAGCTCGGCCCGCATGCCAATGGTCCGCGCGTAAGGGATGGCGTGAAGCAGCGCGCTGAGGTCTTTTTCGGCAGTGATCGGCATGGGCGGAGGCGTCTTTTGGGCGAGGACGGAAGGCAGGGAAGCCGCGCTCAAATCCATGCTTTTGGGGCAAAGCGCAAGCGGCTCAGCGGCGATTTGTCGGCGCGATGGTTGACGAAAGACAGCAGAAGCGATTAGCGCCGCCCGCAAGCATTTCGGTAAAAAATTCTTCTATTCCCAGCGCTGAATTGCGCGATGTGATGACAATTGGCGCGCGATAGTCGCGAGACGGCTGGCGCGGCGAAGACCGGGATGGTATGTAATATCTTCAATACCTCAAGTATTACGAGGAACCGCATGGCTGCGACGGTCACCGGCAAGGGACAGGTCACCATCCCCAAGCCCATCCGGGACCGGCTCGGCATTACGCCCGGGATGAAAGTCGCCTTCAGCGTCGACAACGACGGGCGCGCTTTCATCGAGAAGGAGGTAAAAACACCTCTGCAATCAAGCCGCTTCGAACGCCTGCGCGGGACCGCGACCACAAGCCTTAGCACGGATGAGATTATGGCGCTGACGCGGGGCGAGACGGATTGATCCTCGTTGACACCAATGTGCTGCTCGACATCGCGACAAACGACCCAATCTGAGCGGACTGGTCGATTGAAAATCTGGACCTCGCCACGACGCAAGGGCTGGTCGTTATCAATGGGGTGATTTATGCCGAGTTCTCGGTCGGTTATCAGCGCATCGAGGACGTCGAGCGCTTGCTCGCGGAAGCAGATATCGGCTGGGCGGAAATCCCGCGCGCGGCGCTGTTTTTAGCGAGAAAAGCCTTTCAACTCTACCACCGACAGGGCGAGAGCCGAATCGGCGTTCTTCCGGACTTTTTTTATCGGGGCGCATGCGGCCGGTTCGGGCATGCCGCTCCTGACGCGGGATATCGCGCGCCACCGAGCCTATTTCCCGACAATTGAACTGATCGCGCCGGAATGATTCGCCCGCACATTTTCCAAGGTTGGACCGGGATGTACCCTTGCACCGGTGGCGGAGGATGGGAAACTATATGCGAAATTTCTTCTCCAGATCGTGCGAAGTAAATCGCGAGGCTTCGAAATTCAGCGTGTCTGCGGACAGAGCAGGCGCCTAGGGCGTGGACTTTGGCGCGCAGTTCCGCCTGTAAACAGTGCCGTCCATTGAGGCCAAGCTCCATGCTCGATCAGCCAATCGTAGGCCAACTCGCCCTCAGTCCGAAATACATGAGCGACGAGGAGCGGCTGAACGAAATCGGGGAGATCCTGGCAGTCGGCTTGGTTCGCGTGTGGCGCAAATACGAACGTGACCCGACAACACAATCATCTACGCCGCCTAAAACTCCTTATCTCAAAAACCGGTCATTGAGCCGCTTTCAATCGTGCGACAGCAGCGCATAACATTCAAGCCTATCACTTCGGGCCGCTCCCGATCGTGGCGCGCAGGGAGTCTGGTCCGAGCGCGGCGAGCATCTGGGTGCACCAGTCAGAACCGACATCGACGCCCGGCACATCACTCAGTCAATCGTCGCCGCGCCAGCGCTGAGATGAAAGCGATCGCACTGGCGCATGTGGACCAACTCGAACGCCGTCCGCGTGGCCTTCCGCTCCCAGAGGACGTGGTTCAGCGGGCGGTCCGCGTCAGCCAATCGCGCATCTCGGCGATTTCCCTTGTCTGCGCCGTGATGACCTCGCCTGCGAGCTTCTTCACCCACTCGTCGCGGCCGTGTTCCAGAACGACGCGCGCCATGTCGATCGCGCCCTGGTGATGCGGGATCATGCCCCGCACAAAATCCACGTCGGCGTTCCCGGTGAAGGCGATCTCCATGTCCCGGTGCATCCGCGCATTTGCTTCTTCGAAGGCGCGGATGGACGGCGAAGCCGAGGTCGGCGTCTGCCCATGCCCCTGATGGCCTGGACCGGTCATCGCGCCCATGCCGTGCGCGCCCATCATGCCCTGCATCATCGGCATCATGCCCTGCATCATGGGGCGCATCTCGTTCATCATCCGCTCGCGCTCGGCAGGCGTGGCGTTTCGCATCCTCTCCATCATGGGCATCATCTGGCGCATCATACCCATCATCCGGTCCATGTCGCCCATGGCCTGCGGCTGCCCCTGCCCCATCCCATGACCGCCGTGCGAGCCATGTCCCATCTGCGCCTGCGCGACGGCGCCAAGACCCAGGACGGCGACGAGCGCCAACGCTGCTGCGAAAGATTTTGTCATGACGCGGCTCCTTGTTTGACGGAACAGGAACAGTCCGTCTTGCATCATCATGGCTTGACGTCTGATCGTGCCGAGCGGTTTACGCTCTCGTAACCGTTTGTTTCAGCCAGTTCCTTGGGCTGGATCAGAACCGCGCCTGCGCGGTCGCTCCGTCGGGCCCGGTGATCTGGACCGCGCCTTTCGTTCCTGCCGGCACCGGAACGGGCGCCGTGCCCACAAGTCGGTTGCCCTCGCCGGGCTGCAAGGCGAAACGTTGCGTCGCGCCGCCCACGACCAGGATCGCATTGGCGCGGTAGCCTTGCGCCGAGACCGGTTGGTCGTTCGCGTCATACAGGAACACCACGACCTGCGGCGTTCCGTTCGCCACGAGTTCGGCGTGATGGCGCGCGCCGGCATCGACCTTGAGCCCTCCGTTCGGACCCGGAAGGGGATCATGCGCGAAGGCAGGGGCAGCGAGGGTAAAACCGAGCAGTGCGGCTAGAAAGAAGCGGGTCACGAGTTGGCTCCGTGTCGAGGGGGTCAGAAGGATTCAAGAGGCTTTGCGGTCACTGCTCCGCCGACGGGCGCCTGCTCGGAACCGCGGACCTGAGCGACAAGGCGCTCCAGCGGCTTGCGGCCATAGCGCATGAACAGCGTCGGGGTCAGGAACGTGTCGAGCACGGTGGCGGTCACGAGGCCGCCGAAGATCGTGACCGCCACCGGATGCAGGATCTCCTTGCCCG
>DHHV01000017.1:28396-28572 GCA_002403455.1 Hyphomonadaceae bacterium UBA4763
GATGCAGGATCTCCTTGCCCGGCGCGTAAGGGTCGATCATCAGCGGGACCAAAGCGACGCCGGCGGACAACGCGGTCATCAGCACGGGGGTCAGCCGCTCCAGAGAGCCGCGCATCACGAGCTCCGGACCGAAGGGGATCTTCTCGTGGATCGCGAGATTGATGTAGTGGCTGATC
>DHHV01000017.1:28879-30243 GCA_002403455.1 Hyphomonadaceae bacterium UBA4763
AGATTGATGTAGTGGCTGATCTTCAGGATGCCGTTGCGGGTCGCGATCCCAGTCAGCGTGATGAAGCCGACCATGGAGGCGACTGACAAGGGCTGCCCCGCGAGCCAGAGCGCGGTGACCGAGCCGATCAGCGCCAGAGGCACGCTCGCCATGATGATGGCGACGAACAGCACCGAGCGGTAGCGCGAGTAAAGAATGGCGAAGATCATCGCGAGCGACACGAGGCTCAAGAGCCCGATCGTGCGCATCGACTCTTCCTGGGCCTGGAACGTCCCTTCGAGACTAACGAAGAAGCCGGGCGGCAGTCGGTGCGTCGCGATCAGTTGTCGTATTTGCGCGACCACGACCGCCATGTCGGCGGCGCCGTCGGTGTTCGCCATCACGACGACGCGTCGCTTGCCATTCTCGCGCAGGATCTGGTTCGGCCCATCCGTCTCGACGATGTCGGCGATCTGGCGCACCGGTATCCAGCCCACGGGCGATTCGATGAGCAGATCGGCGAGACCTTGCGTGGTCCGCCGCTCATCCTGAAGGCGCACGACTACATCGAAGCGCTGGTTCCCATCGACGATGCGCGACACGATGCGGCCGTTCGACAGGCGCTCCAACTGCTCTGTAATGGCGGCCGGCTGGAGGCCGTAGAGCGCGGCGCGGCGATAGTCCACGATTACCTCGAGCTGGGGAATGCGGACCTGTTTCTCGACCTGAAGGTCGACCACGCCCGGAACACCGGCCAGCTTCTGGCGAAGTTCCTCGGCGAGCGCGCGGATCGTGTCGAGATCCTCGCCGAAGACCTTCAGGGCGATCTGGGCGCGCACGCCCGACAGCATGTGATCGAGCCGATGCGAGATCGGCTGGCCCATATTGGTGACGACGGGCAGCACCGACAGCCGGGCGCGAATGTCGTTGACGATCTCGTTCTTGGGGCGGCCGTTCGGGTGCAGATCGACGTCGATTTCGGACGAATGGACTCCTTCAGCGTGTTCGTCGAGCTCGGCGCGGCCGGTGCGGCGGCCGACGAGCTTGACCTCCGGCACCTCCATGATCAAGCGTTCGGCGATCAGCCCGACGCGATGGCTCTCGGCGAGAGAGATGCCGGGGTTGAACAGCATCGAGATCGTCAGCGTGCCTTCGTTGAAGGGCGGCAGGAACGAGCGCGGCAACTGCGTGGCGAAAGCGCCGGCCGCGATGACACCTGCCAGCGCGCCCGTCATCAGCGTCTTCGGATGACGGAACGACCAGGCGAGAAGCCGGCGATTGCCGCGCTTCAGGATGCGAACGATCAGGCCCTCGTGTTCATCAAGCCGCTTAAGGCCCGGCAGCATGTAATAGGCCATGACCGGGGTGAGCGTGATCGAGACCAC
>DHHV01000017.1:30540-30885 GCA_002403455.1 Hyphomonadaceae bacterium UBA4763
GGTGAGCGTGATCGAGACCACGAGGCTCGCGAGGATAGAGATGATGTAGGCTTGGCCGAGCGGCGCGAAGAGGCGGCCCTCGATGCCTGACAGCGCGAAGAGCGGGACGAAGACGAGGACGATGATCATCGTTGCGTAGACGATGCCCGATCGCACCTCCTGGCTCGCCGAAACGACGACATCAAAGGTCGAGCGGGGGTTGCCCTTCTCGCGATTTTCGCGAAGGCGGCGGAAAATGTTCTCCACGTCCACCACGGCGTCGTCGACCAGTTCCCCGATGGCGATGGCGAGGCCGCCGAGTGTCATCGTGTTGATCGACAGCCCCATCAGATGGAAGACGATCGC
>DHHV01000017.1:31192-31370 GCA_002403455.1 Hyphomonadaceae bacterium UBA4763
CATCAGATGGAAGACGATCGCGGTAATCAGGATCGAGACGGGGATGGCCGTTAGCGAGATCGCCGTGGTGCGGACATTGAGCAGGAAGGCGAAGAGGATGATCGCGACGACGACGATCGCCTCGGCGAGCACCTTCTTCACATTCCCGATCGAGGTTTCGATGAAGCTCGCCTGCCGG
>DHHV01000020.1:0-13312 GCA_002403455.1 Hyphomonadaceae bacterium UBA4763
TTCCTCAACCGCAAGAACATCATCGTCATCCTGATGGCGATCGAGCTGATCCTGCTGGCGGTGAACATCAATTTCGTCGCCTTCTCGGCATTTCTGGGCGATCTGGTGGGGCAGATTTTCGCGATGTTCGTGCTGATGGTGGCGGCGGCGGAAGCCGCGATCGGGCTCGCCATTCTAGTGGTTTATTTCCGCAATCGCCGCAGCATCGCGGTCGAAGACATCAATCAGATGAGGGGTTAAGGCGATGGACGCCGTCGTGGCATTCGCGCCGCTGGCCGGCGCGCTGATTGCAGGCTTGCTGGCGCGCTATATCGGCAAAGCCGGGGCGATGGCGGCGGCGACCGCGCTGATGGGCGTGGCGCTGGCGGCGGCGGTCAGCCTGTTTCTCGGCCTTTATGCGGGCGATGCGCAGGCGCATACGACGATCATTGCGCGCTGGATCGAGATCGGCGGCTTCAAGGCCAATTGGGCGATCCGCGTCGACATGTTGTCGGCGATCATGATGGTCGTGGTGACGAGCGTGTCGTTCCTCGTCCATGTCTATTCCTGGGGCTATATGGCGGAAGACGCCAATAAGAGCCGGTTCTTTGCCTATTTGTCGTTTTTCACGTTCGCCATGTTGATGTTGGTGACGGCGGACGATTTCTTGCAAATGTTCTTCGGGTGGGAGGGCGTGGGTCTTGCCTCCTATTTACTGATCGGCTTTTGGTTTGACCGCAAGAGCGCCAATAGCGCGGCGATCAAGGCGTTTGTCGTCAACCGGGTCGGCGATGTCGGCTTTGCGCTCGGGATCGTTGGCGTGTTTGCGCTGTTCGGCTCGATCCAATTCGACGCGGTGTTTAGCCAGATCGAGGCGGTGAAAGAGGCGCGCCTGGTCGCCGGGCCGCTGGATTTGCCGTATCTCGAAACCATTGCGGTGCTGTTGTTCATCGGCGCGATGGGCAAATCGGCGCAATTTTTCCTGCACGTCTGGTTGCCGGACGCCATGGAAGGCCCAACGCCGGTCTCGGCGCTGATCCATGCGGCGACCATGGTGACGGCGGGGGTGTTTCTCGTCTCGCGCTGCGCGGCGATTTACGACGTTGCGCATGGCGCGGCGACCTTGATCTTGCTGGTCGGGGCGGTGACGGCGTTTTTCGCGGCGAGCGTTGGCCTCGTCCAAAACGACATCAAGCGGGTGATCGCTTATTCGACCTGCTCGCAGCTCGGCTATATGTTCGTGGCGGCCGGCGCCGGCGCCTATCAAGCGGCGATGTTTCACTTGTTCACGCATGCGTTTTTCAAAGCGCTGCTATTCTTGGGCGCAGGCTCGGTGATCCATGGCATGCATCACGAGCAGGATATGCGCCGGATGGGCGGCTTGGCGCGGGCGCTGCCCGTCACTTATGCGATGATGCTGATCGGCACGCTGGCGATTACCGGGGTCGGCATTCCCGGCACCCATATCGGCTTCGCCGGGTTTCTCTCGAAAGACGCCATTTTGGAAAGCGCCTATGCGCGGGGCCTCGACCTCGAGATCGCGCAATTGGCGTTCTGGATGGGGCTGCTGACGGCGTTGTTCACGGCGTTTTACTCCTGGCGGCTGATTTTCATGACGTTCCATGGGCCCAAATATTGGCGGGAAGCGGTCGCGCATGGGCATGACGCGCCGGCGCACGCCGCTCATGATGGCGCCCATCCGCAAGCGACGACGCATGACGATGATCATGGAGATGCGCATGTCCCGCATGAAAGCCCGATCGTGATGCTGGCGCCCTTGGTCTTGCTGGCGATTGGGGCCGTTGGGGCCGGGATGGCGTTTTACGAGCCGTTTTTCGGCAAGGAAGCGGAGAGCTTCTGGCATGGCATATTCGCCGGCCATGGCGAGCATTCGGTGTTGGAGGCGGCCCACCACGCTCCGCTGTGGGTGAAGTCGGCGCCGTTCGCGGCGGGCGTCATCGGCCTTGTGCTGGCGATCGTCACCTATGGATTCAATCCGCGCGGCATGCGGGCCATGGGCGAAAAAGGCGGGCCGATGCAGGCGTTTTTGGCCCATAAATGGTATTTCGACGAACTTTATCAGGCAGTGTTTGTGCGCAATGCCGAGCGGCTCGGCGATTGGTTCTCCAAACGCATTGATCGCGGCACGATCGACCGGTTCGGGCCCGATGGTTGGGCGCTCGCCTCGCGGCTCACGGGGGGCTGGGTGTCGCGGCTGCAATCGGGCTTTGTCTATCATTATGCGTTCGTGATGCTGATTGGCGTCGTCGGGCTTGGCGTGTTCGCCTTGATGAGCGTGGGGCGTTGACGATGGATCATATGCCCATGTTGTCGCTGATTACGTTTTCGCCGCTGGTGGCGGCGGGGTTGATTTTGCTGACGCGGCGCTTGCTGCAATGGCGCGATGAGGCGGCGCGCGATCAATCGACCTGGGCGGTCGGATTGCTGGCGAGCCTTGCCGTCTTTGGCCTCGCGATTTTCGGGCTGTCGCAAATGGCGCCGGCTGCGCCCGGCTTTCAATTGGTGGAGAAGACCGCCTGGATCGGCGGCGTCCATTACCATTTGGGCGTTGATTCCGTGGCGATGCTGCTGATCTTGTTGACCGCGTTTTTGACGCCGATCTGCTTGTTCGCGGCGCAATCGTCGATCAAGTCGCGGGTGACGGAGTTTGTCGTCGCCTTTTTGGCGCTGGAGACCTTTGTCATCGGCGCCTTTGCCGCGCTCGACATCGTGTTGTTCTATGTCTTCTTTGAAGGCGGCCTGATCCCGATGTTCGTCATCATCGGCGTGTGGGGCGGGGCGAACCGCATTTATGCGGCCTATAAGTTCTTTCTCTATACCCTGGCGGGATCGGTGCTGATGCTGATCGCGCTGATCGCCATGGTGCTGCTGGCCGGCACCAGCGACATCGCCGCGCTGATGGCCTATGATTTCCCCAAGGATTTGCAGATTTGGCTGTGGCTGGCGTTTTTTGCGTCCTTCGCGGTCAAAACGCCGATGTTTCCGGTCCATACCTGGTTGCCGGACGCCCATGTCGAAGCGCCGACCGCCGGCTCGGTGATCCTGGCTGGGATTTTACTGAAACTTGGCGGCTATGGGTTTTTCCGCTTTTCGATCCCGATGTTTCCGGATGCGTCGGAATTCTTCCAGCCTCTGGTGTTCGCCCTGTCGGTGATCGCAATTTTGTACGCCTCGCTGGTGGCGTTCCGGCAGACCGATGTGAAGAAGCTGATCGCCTATTCCTCGGTCGCCCATATGGGCTTTGTGACCTTGGGGCTGTTTTCGGGCAATGTTATCGGCATGCAGGCGGCGATCTTTCAGATGCTGTCGCATGGAGTGATTTCCGGCGCGTTGTTCTTGTGCGTCGGGGTCGTCTATGACCGCATGCATACGCGCGAAATCGCGTTTTATGGCGGCCTTGCCACGCGCATGCCGATCTATGCCGTCGCGCTGATGCTGTTCACTTTGGGCAATGTTGGTCTGCCGGGCACGAGCGGCTTTGTCGGCGAGATTTTAGGGCTGACGGCGGTGTTTCCGGTCTCGCCGCTGGCGGCGGCTGCGGCGGCGTTCGGCGTGATCTTGTCGGCCATGTATGGTCTACATTTATACCGGGCGATGATGCTGGGTGATCTTGTTAATCCGAAATTGGCGGCGATCGCCGATCTAGACGCGCGCGAGATCGCCGTCTTTGCGCCGCTGGCGTTCTTGACGCTGCTGTTGGGCGTTGCGCCGGGTCTTGTGTTCGATTTCACCCAACAAGCCGCAGCGGCGGCGGCCGGCGAACTTGCCGCCGCGTTCGCGCGATAGGAGCGGCGTCATGGAAGCCTTGTTCTCCCGCTTTGATCTGGTGCTCGGCATCCCGGAGATCGCTTTGGCGGCCTTTGCGGTCGCCATTGTCATGGTTGGGGTGTTTCAGCGCCGCGCTTCGTTCGGGCAGATGGCGGGGTTGTTGGCGTTTGGGTTTTTGATCGCGGGCGCCGCGTCTTTGCTGCACGGCTTTGCGGCGCCCGATCGGTGGACGGCCTTTAACGGCTTTTTTGCGCATGACCGCGAGATCGCCATCGTCAAAGCGTTGATTTATCTGGCGAGCGCTGCGACGCTCGCCATGTCGATGCGGTTTTTGCAGGCGGTCGAGCGCGCCCAATTTGAATATGTGGCGCTGATTGGCTTTGCGACGCTCGGCATGAGCGTGCTCGCCTCGGCCAATTCGTTGCTGACGGTTTATCTCGGCGTCGAATTGTTGAGCCTGCCCTCTTATGTGTTGGCGGCGTTCCATCGCGACAGCGCGCGCGGCTCCGAGGCCGGGTTGAAATATTTTGTGCTGGGCGCGATTGCCTCTGGGCTGCTGCTTTATGGCATGTCGCTGATTTACGGGTTTTCCGGCGCGCTCGGCTTTGCCGAGATCGCGGCGCGCGCCTCGAGCGGCGATGTCGGGATCACGTTTGGCCTCGTGCTGATGATTTGCGGATTGGCGTTTAAGGTCTCAGCCGCGCCGTTCCATATGTGGACGCCGGACGTCTATGAGGGCGCGCCGACGCCGGTGACGGCGTTTTTCGCCGCCGCGCCGAAATTTGCCGGCATGTTCATCTTTGCGCGGCTGATGTTCGAGGCTTTTCCGTCGATGATCGAGGGCTGGCGCCCAATCATCGCGATCTTGGCGATCGCTTCGATGGCGGTCGGGGCGTTCGGCGCGCTGTTGCAGAGCAATGTCAAGCGGCTGATGGCTTATTCCTCGATCGGCAATATTGGCTATGGCTTGATCGCGATTGCGGCGGGCCCGGAGGCGATGGGCGCGCTGATCGCTTATTTGGCGATCTATGTGACGACGACGATCGGGATTTTCGGCGGTTTGCTGGCGCTGCGCCACCAGGGGGCGTATTTGGAGCGGATCGAGGATCTTTCCGGTCTGATCGGCCAGCGCGCCGGCATGGCCTATGGGCTGGGCTTCTTGTTGTTCTCGGTCGCCGGCATTCCGCCTTTTGCCGGGTTTTGGGGCAAATTGCTGGTGTTCCAGGCGGGCGTGCGCGCGGATCTCGTTTGGCTGGCGGTGGCGGGGATTTTGTTGAGCGTCGTCGCGGCGTTCTATTATCTGCGATTGATCAAAGTCATGGTGATGGACAAGGCGCAAGCCCGCTTTGACACGCCTTTGGGCATCCCGTCTTGGACGCTGGCGATCGCGGCGTTGATGGTGTCGGTCGGCTATATTCCGCTGTTGGCGCCGTTTCTGCGGCTGGTTGGCGGTTAGGCATTGGCCGATGACGGCGCGAGGGTCGTTGGGGCGCCGGCCGCGGCGTTGGAGATTGTGGAGGAAACAGCCTCCACCAATGCCTTGCTGCGGGCGCGGGCCGCGAGCGGGGATGAGCGCCCAGCCTGGGTGATGGCGCGCCGCCAGATCGCCGGGCGCGGG
The DNA here is from genome assembly GCA_002403455.1 of Hyphomonadaceae bacterium UBA4763. GTDB lineage: Bacteria > Pseudomonadota > Alphaproteobacteria > Caulobacterales > Aquidulcibacteraceae > UBA4763. Next base: position 5,387 of record DHHV01000020.1, read on the forward strand.
CGAGAGGGGCGCCCCTGGGTTTCGCTTGAGGGAAACTTGTTTTTGTCGGGCCTGCTGGCGGTAGAGGCGGCGCCGGCGCATTTGGGGCGGCTGGCCTTGGCCATTGGGGTGGCGGCGCATGAGGCGATCGCGCCGTGGACCGGGCAAGAGGGGCTGGCGCTGAAATGGCCCAATGACGTGCGGCTTGGCCGGCGCAAGATCGCCGGCGCGCTGATCGAAACCTGGCGCTCGGACCACAGCCCCGCCATGATGGTTTGCGTCGGGTTGGGCGTGAACATTCAGTCAGCGCCGCAGGGGCTTGATCAAGCTTGCGCAGCGATTGCAGAAGCGTCGAGCGCGCCGCCGGCGCCGGAGATATTGGCCCGCTTGGTGATCGAACGCTTCCAGATTTGGGCCGACGCCGCGTTCAGCCTGGACTTTGCGCAATTAAGGTCGGCCTGGCTGGCGCGGGCCGAAGATCTCGGCGCCATGATCCAGGCGCGCATTGGCGGGGAGAAACAGGCCGGGCGCTTTGTCGGCTTGAATGAGGAGGGGGCCTTGCTCTTGGCGACCGAGGCGGGCATGCGCATCCTCCATGCCGGCGAAGTCGTATAGACGCAGGCGCGGGAGACGTTGGACCAAATATGCTGCTGGCGATCGAACAAGGCAACACCAACACCAAATTCGCGATCCATCATGGCGAGCGCTGGGTCGCGCAATGGCGGACGGCGACGCATCATACGCGCACGGCCGATGAGCATGCGGCGTGGCTGCATCAGATGTGCGTGCTGCATGGCCTGCCATTCGAGGGCTTGAGCGCCTGCGTAATCTCAACGGTGGTGCCGCAAAGCCTGTTTAGCCTGCGCAATCTGTCGCGGCGCTATTTAAAGGTCGAGCCGATCGTCATCGGCGACAATGCGCATTTGGGGATCGAGGTGCGAATCCCGCGCCCGAAAGAAGCGGGCGCCGACCGGTTGGTGGCGGCGATCGGCGGCTATATCGCTTATGGCGGCCCGTTGATCGTGATCGATTCGGGGACGGCGACGACGTTCGACATTGTCGGGGCCGATGGCGGCTTTGAAGGCGGGATCATCTCGCCGGGGATCAATTTGTCCATGCAGGCGCTGCACCAGGCCGCCGCGCAATTGCCGCGCATCGAGATCCGTCAGCCCGAGCGGGTGATCGGCGCCGACACCATCTCCGCCATGCAATCGGGGGTGTTTTGGGGCTATATCGGGCTGATCGATGGGCTGATCGAGCGCATCCGCGCTGAATATCGCGCGCCGATGAAAGCGGTAGCGACGGGGGGCGTCGCCAGCCTGTTCGAAGGCGCCTCAAGCGCGATCGATATTTATGACGGCGACGTCGCCATTCGCGGCTTGCTGGAAGTCTATCGCCGCACGCAAGCCGCCCAGGCAAAGGCCGCCTCGTGAGCATTTCATCGGACAACGAATTGGTGTTTCTCTCGCTCGGCGGAGCGGGCGAGATCGGCATGAATCTCAACGCCTATGGCTTTGGGCCGCCCGAGGAGCGCCAGTGGATCATCGTCGACATCGGCGTCACGTTTAACGATCCGCGCGCGCCGGGCGTTGACGTGGTCATGCCGGACCCGACATTTTTGGAAGGCGAACGCGATCGCCTGCTCGGTATCGTGCTGACCCATGCGCATGAGGACCATATCGGCGCGATCGGGCGGCTGTGGCCGCGGCTGCGGGCGCCGATCTATGCAACGCCGTTTACGGCGATCTTGACGCGCGAGAAGCTGAAAGAAGGCGGCTGCGACGGCGAGGCGGTTGTGCATGAAGTGGCGCTCGGCGGGCGGATTACGCTCGGGCCGTTCGACATTGAATTGGTGACGCTGACCCATTCGATCCCGGAGCCGAATGGCCTTGCGATCCGCACCCCGCTCGGGCTGGTCATGCATACGGGCGATTGGAAGATCGACCCTGATCCGTTGATCGGCGATCTGACCGATGAGGCGATGTTGCGGCGTTTGGGCCAAGACGGGGTTCTCGCCATGGTGTGCGATTCGACCAATGCGTTGGTCGAGGGGACGGCCGGCTCGGAGTCCGACGTGCGGCGCACGCTCGCCGAGGTGATCCGCGCCCAGCCGGGCAAAGTGGCGGTGGCGGCCTTTGCGAGCAATGTTGCGCGGCTGGAAAGCGCCATGTATGCGGCGCGCGATTGCGGGCGCTCGATCGTGCTGGCCGGGCGGTCCATGCACCGCATCGTTGGGGCGGCGCGCTCGATCGGGCTGCTCGCCGACATGCATTTCGTCGATGAAGAGGAAGCCGGTTATCTGCCCGACCAGGCGCTGCTATATTTGTGCACCGGCAGCCAAGGCGAGCCGCGCGCGGCGCTGGCGCGGATCGCGGCCGGCAACCACCCGCATGTCAAGCTGGGGCAGGGCGACAGCGTGCTGTTCTCCTCGCGCGTTATTCCGGGCAATGAAGTGGCGATCGGGTCGCTGCAAAACGCGCTGACGGAGCGCGGGGTGAAAGTCATCACCGACCGCGATTTCGCGATTCACACGTCCGGCCATCCTTGCCGGGATGATTTGCGCCAGATGTATCATTGGGTGCGCCCGCAGATCGCTATCCCGGTGCATGGCGAAGCCCGCCACATCGCCGAGCACGCGGCGTTGGCGCGCACGCTGCAAGTGCCGCAAGTGATGGAGATCAAGAACGGCGATCTGTTGCGGCTGGCGCCCGGGCTGGCGGCGGTGATCGACGAGACCCCGCATGGGCGCCTCGCCTTTGACGGCAAGACCCTGGTCGAGATCGAAGCAAGGGTGTTTCGCGATCGGCGCATTGCCGGTCAAGAAGGCGTGCTGGCGGTCAGTCTGGTGATGAACCGCAAAGGCGCGGTGTTGTCGGGGCCGGATGTGCGCTTGCGGGGGCTGGGGCCCGAGGACGAGGCGGCGCGCGATCGGCTGCTCGACCAATTGGAAACCGCCGCCGAAGAGGCGATCAAGCGGGCCGAGGGGCCTTTGCGCCAGGACGAAGACGCGCTCGAGCAAATGCTGGCGCGGACGATGCTGAAGACCGCCATCCGCTTGCTGCACAAGCGCCCGCTGGTCGAGGCGACGGTTCATCTGCTATAAAGTGCAGGGATTGATCAGAAAGGCGCGCCATGATCGGAAAGCTCAACCATGTCGGCATTGCGGTGCCCTCGATCGCCGAAGCGGCGAAGGTCTATCGAGACATGCTCGGCGCGACCGACATCACCGAGACCAAAACCCTCCCGGCGCAAGGGGTGTCGTTCGCCTTTGTGCGCCTGCCCAATGCCGAAATCGAGCTGATCGAGCCCTATGGCGAGAACTCGCCGATCGTGAAGTTCTTGGAGCGCAACCCGAAGGGCGGCCAGCACCATGTCTGCTTCGAAGTGCCCGATATTGTGGCGGCGCGCGATGCGATGATCGCCAAAGGCGCTAGCGTGCTCGGCACGGGCGAGCCGCGGATCGGCGCGCATGGCGTGCCGGTGATTTTTGTCCACCCGAAAGATTTCAACGGCGTGCTGGTCGAGCTGATGCAGGAACCGGCAGGGCATTAGGTTTTTTTAGGGGGGGCTTAAAGCGCGGATTTGGGGTTTTTTGAGGCGTTCTGTCTACTTTTCTCGCCAATAATATTACCATCCATAATGAACCTTCTCGGTAATCCCGGAGGCGATTTGGTCGGGGTTGCGCAGCTGATCGACTGTTGTGGTGAGTGATGCGGCGTATGTTGCCGGGTTCTTGTAATCCTTCAGCAGCTGATCAAGCAGCGCATCGGAAATCTCAGGCGTTTTTGGCTTTTCGGACATGCAAATCTCCTTCGAGGTAAGCATGCCAGCTTTCTTCACTTACACAAAATTCCGGACAATCCCGTTTAAACCGTGAGGTCAAACGGGTACGGCAAGATCCCGAACTTTCGGCTTTGGAAGACCAAGACTTAGAAAGCCTTCGATCAGTGGTTCAAAAGCGGTCTCCGTAGCTTCCGCAAGCCCTGTGTGCCCGCGTCGCCACGCTTCGTCATGTCGTCACCTGTCAAAATGCCTCTGTTGCCCAATCTGTTGGCATATGCTAAGGCATAGGCTCATTTCTGGGGCCAAGTCGTGACCGCCGAACGTAGGGTGAAGATCTTTAAGAACGGCCGCAACCAGGCCGTCCGCATTCCTCGGGAGTTCGAGCTTTCGGGAGAAGACGCCGTGATGCGCAAAGAAGGCCAACGGCTGGTTATCGAGCCCGCTGCGCCGCAATCTTTGGTGGCGTTGCTGAAATCCCTGAAACCCATCGATGAAGACTTCGCACCAATCCCTGATCCAGCGCCGGGTAAAACGGAGCTGTGACCGCGCGCTTTCTGCTCGATACAAACATACTCTCCGACCTTGTACGTCATCCGCAGGGCCGGACCGCCGCGAAAATCGCCGAGCTCGGTGAGACCGCTATAGCAACCAGCATCATCGTCGCCGCCGAGCTGCGTTACGGCGCCGCAAAAAAAGGATCGGCGCGGCTCGCCGCCCAACTTGAGACGATCCTGGGCGTGATGGAGGTTATCCCCTTCGAGGCCCCCGCAGATGTGGCCCATGGCGCCGCGCGCGTCGCCCTCGAAGCGGCGGGCGTCCCCATCGGGGGCAATGATTTGTTGATCGCTGCGCAGGCGCTGGCGTTGGATATGGTTGTCGTCACGAACAATGAACGCGAGTTCGCGCGGGTCAGCGGGTTGAAGGTCGAAAATTGGTTGGCATGATGGCGGAAGGCCCGGAATTTTGCGTAAGCTGCGGCTGGCAAGGGTGCGATCGCGCGCGCTTGATCCAAACAACAACGCGCAAGCTTTTTTCGTGGGGCGCTCGTCAGAGCTGAGCGAACCAAGCAGCGCTCCTCAAGAATTGGCGTGAATCGGTGTTCCGGCGCGTTTTTAAACCTAAATCTCATCGGGCCCCAGGCAGTTTTTCTTCTTTGCCGCTTCTAAGGACATTTAATGCGCGATCCCGTGACGGCTTTGGTCGTTTATATTTTGCTGTGGTGGCTGTCGTTTTTTGTGATGCTGCCGATTGGCGTGCGCCAAAGCGCTTCGGAGGATTTGCCGAGCGGGGCGGAGGCCGGCGCGCCGGCGGCGCCGAAAATTGGGCAAAAAATGCTGTGGGCGAGCGGGCTCGCCGCGCTGTTGTGGGGTGTGGCGTTCGCGGTGATATCCACCAACGCGCTCAATTTCATCGCCTTCTTCTGATGCGCCATGGCGATGCGGCGCAAACAGCGCTATCCCTCGCCCAATGGATGATTTGACGGACGATGAGTCGGGCGCGGCGCCGGGTTTTGACGGCGGTTTTGGCGAATTGACGCGCGAACGCGTGCTCGACGCCGTCGAGAATTTGCGCGGATCGGCCAGCAAGCAAGAGCTCGCCCGGTTTTTGCGGGTGAGCGGGGCCGAGCGCCAAGCCTTGCGGCATTTATTGGCGGCGATGGTCGAAGACGGGGCCTTGCACGCGGCGGGGCGGCGGTCTTTCGCGCTGCCGCAGGCGCCGCCCCATACCGGGGTGATCGAGGCGCTGCGGCTCGATCGGGCCGGCGATCTGATCGCCAAAGCGGTCGGCGATGGCGATCCCTATGGGCCAGAGCTGATCGTCAAGGCGCGCAAAGGCGAGCCGGCTTTGGCCATCGGCGGGCGGGCGTTGGCGCGGATCGAAAAGACCGCGAATGGCTATGAAGCGCGCATTATCAAGAATTTTGACGCGGCGCGGGCCCGCACTTTTGGGGTGTTTCATGCGCTCGGCAAAGGCGGGCGCATCGAGCCGGCCAGCCGCAAAGAGCGCGAAGATTATCTCGTCGAAGGCCAGCATGCGGGCGGCGCGACGGATGGCGATCTCGTCATGGCCGAACCCTTGCCGCGCCGGCATGGATCGGGGCCGCGCAAGGCCAAGGTCATCGAAGTGATCGGTCGGGCCGACCATCCGCGCGCCGCCTCGATCCTCGCCATCGCCGCGCATGACATTCCGATCGGGTTTTCGGATGAGGAGATCGCCGAGGCGACGCAGGCGCGCCCGCCGGTGCTGGGCAATCGGACCGATTTGCGGCATTTGCCGCTGATCACCATCGATCCGGACGATGCGCGCGATCATGACGATGCGGTCTGCGCACTGGCGGACGACGATCCGCGCAACCCGGGCGGCTGGATCATCTGGGTGGCGATCGCTGATGTGGCGGCCTATGTCGGACCGGGCTCGGCGTTGGACGCCGGCGCGCGCAAACGCGGCAATTCGGTCTATTTCCCGGATCGCGTCGTGCCGATGCTGCCGGAGCATTTGTCGGCCGATTTGTGCTCGCTGCGCGAAGGCGAGGATCGTTTTTGCCTGGCGGTGGCGCTGACGGTCGATGCGACCGGCAAGAAGCGCGGCCATCGCTTTGTGCGGGGCCTGATGCGCAGCCAGGCCCGGCTGACCTATAGCCAAGCCCAGGCCGCCTTTGATGGCGCGCCGGATGAGAAAACCGCGCCGCTGATGGAGCGCGTGATTGGGCCGTTATGGCGGGCTTATGCGGCCTGGGGGGTGGCGCGCGGGGCGCCCCAGCCGCTCGAGCTCGCCTCGGCCGAGTTCCGGGTGCGCTTTGGGCCGGATGGCCGGGTGGCGAGCATTCAGCGCCGCCAGCAGCTCGAAGCCATGAAGCTGATCGAAGAAATGATGATCCAGGCCAATGTTGCGGCAGCCGAAATGCTGGAAGCGCGGCGAACGCCCTTGGTCTATCGGGTGCATGACGCGCCGAGCCGGGAAAAGCTCTCTAGTCTTTCTGATGCGTTGGCGACGGTTGAGTTGAAATGGGCGAAAGGCGAGACGCCAACGCCGGCCCGGTTTAATTTATTGCTGGATAAAGTGCGCGACACCGAACATGGCGACATGGTCAATGAATTGGTGCTGCGTTCGCAAGCCCAAGCGATCTACCACCCGGAAAATATCGGCCATTTTGGTCTGAACCTTGCCAAATACGCTCATTTCACCTCGCCGATCCGCCGCTATGCCGATGTGATCGTCCACCGCGCCTTGATCCGGGCGTTAGAACTCGGGGCCGATGGGCTGACTGGCGAAGATATCGCCCGGCTCGAGGAGACGGCCGAACATATCACCATGTGCGAGCGGCGGGCGATGGCGGCCGAGCGGGAAGCGACCGATCGCTATATCGCCGCCTTTTTGCAGGATAAGATCGGCGCGCAATTCGCCGCGCGCATTACCGGCGTCACCAAAGCCGGCTGCTTTGTGCGTTTGCTGGAAAGCGGCGCGGATGGCCTCGCGCCAATGTCGCGGCTGGGGGCGGAGCGCTGGCATTATGACGACAAGGCGGCCTGCGTAACATCAGAGCTGACCGGGCGGCGCTATGCGCTCGGCCAAGTGGTCGAGGTGACGCTGGATGAAGCGCAGCCGGTCCGCGGCGGGCTGGTGTTTTCGATCGACACGCCGCCTTTAGCCCCGGCGCCGGGGGCCAAACGTCCGCGCGCCGCGCTTTATGCGCCCCGGCCTGGGCGTCCGCCCGGCGTGCGGCTGGGCAAATCGCGCGGCGGCAAGGCCAAGGGGTCGGAGAAGCGCGGAGGCCGGCATGGCCGACCTTAAGGAAAGCGCCGTCACCGCCAAAGCGGGGGCGTTTGATCCCGATCGCGAGGGCGAAGCGCCGAAAGGCGTGCGGCTGCGGCCCAAAGACGCCGCGACGTTATTGCTGGTGCGGCGCGATCGCGGCTCCCCCGAGGTGCTGATGGGGCGGCGGGCGCAATTTCACGCCTTCATGCCGGGCAAATATGTATTTCCGGGCGGGCGGGTCGATCCCGCCGATGGCGCCGTTCCGGCCGTGCGCGAGCTTGGCCCGGCAACCACCGCGCAATTGGCGACAGCGGCGCGGCGCCGACCCCGGGCCTTTGCGATCGCCGCCATCCGGGAATTGTGGGAGGAGACGGGGCTGGTGCTGGGCGAGCCGGCGGCGGTTTCGCC
>DHHV01000020.1:13628-15675 GCA_002403455.1 Hyphomonadaceae bacterium UBA4763
GGCGGTTTCGCCGGCCTGGACGGATTTTCAATGCGCGCAAGCTGCGCCGGCGCTTGATCGCTATCGGTTGATTGCGCGGGCGATCACCCCGCCCGGGCGAGCGCGGCGGTTTGATGCGCGGTTTTTCTTGGGCTTTGCCGAGGAAGCCTTGCTGGACGCGCGCTCGCCGCGCCCCTGCGCCGAGTTGGAAGACGTCCATTGGGTGCGCCTGTCGGACGCGTTTGGTCTCGATTTGCCGGCGGTGACGCGGTTTGTGCTGGCCGAAGCGCAAAGCGCGCTGGGCGATCCGCATTTGGCGCCTGCTTTCTTAAAAATGGCGCATGGCGCATCCGTGGTGTCGCGGCTGTGAGCCGGTCGGATTTGACGACAGCGGTCTTGACTTTTGCGGCGCGATCGGGCCTATCCGGCGCTCATTTTCGTGACGGGCTAGCTATGGCCCGGCAAACAAGTTTTGAGAGCGCATTATGGCGAAACCCGCTGCAATTAAAATCCGACTGAACTCCTCGGCGGGGACCGGTTATTTCTATGTAACCAAGAAAAACGCGCGCACAAAAACCGAAAAACTGAAATTCAAGAAATACGACCCGGTTGCGAAGAAGCATGTCGAATTCGTCGAAGGGAAGATCAAGTAAGGTTTCACCAGCTATATTTTTTGACTTTTGGAAAATTTGGGGCCGACAGCGTGCGGCAGGGACTATTGCTGTCAAGTGAGTTGATAACGCCCTCGGTCAAGTCGATCGCTTGACTCATCGAAATGGCGGCTCGTCAAAGGCGCGCAATTTGCGCGAATGCAGGTTGTGCGTGCCCTTCCGCAATAAATCCAAAGCGGCGAGGCCGATCTGCAAATGCTCGCCGATCGCGCGGTCATAGAACCGGTTGGCTTGGCCCGGGAGCTTGATCTCGCCATGCAGCGGCTTGTCGGACACGCAGAGCAACGTCCCATATGGCACGCGCAGGCGATAGCCATTCGCAGCGATGGTCGCCGATTCCATATCGATGGCGATGGCGCGGGATTGATTGAAGCGCTTGGCGAGGTCGGCAAAGCGCAATTCCCAATTGCGATCATCGGTGGTGACAAGCGTGCCGGTGCGCAAGCGCGCTTTGAGCGCCTCGCCGCGCTCGCCGGTGACGAGGGCGGCTGCCTCTTGCAGCGCGACTTGGATCTCGGCCAGCGGCGGGATCGGGATTTCTGGCGGGATGAGGTCGTCCAAAACATGATCATCGCGCAAATAGGCATGGGCCAGCACATAATCGCCTAGGGTCTGGGTGTGCCGTAGGCCGCCGCAATGGCCAATCATCAGCCAACAATTGGGGCGCAAGACCGCGAGATGATCGGTGATTGTCTTTGCATTGGAGGGACCAACGCCGATATTGACCAGCGTAACGCCTTGTCGGCCCTCGGCAAGCAAATGATAAGCCGGCATTTGACAGCGTCGCCAGGGGCCGTTGGAGACGCGCGCCAGCGCTTCGTCTGGAGCGATTTGCTCATCGGCGCCGATCATTACGCCAGGGGCCGACAACGCGGTGTAAAAGCCATCGCCCAGCCGCTCCGCGCCCCAGCGCACGAACGCGTCGACATAGCGATGGTAATTGGTGAACAGGATAAAGTTCTGAACATGTTCGGCCGGCGCGCCGGTATAATGTTTGATGCGGTGCAAGGAGAAATCGACCCGCAGCGCGTCGAACAAAGACAGCGGCAGCGTATCGTCCTCGCGCGCGCCAAAGCTGTGGCCGTGCTCGTCGGCAAGGGCGCCCAGGCGCGGATGCGGGAAATGGCGGGCGAGATCAGCTGTTTGCGCCGCGCTTAAGTCGAGCGCCGCCCCGTCCAGCACATAGGAATAGGGGATTTCCTGGTCGCTCAAGCCGACTTCCATCGTGAAGTCATAATCGCGATCCAGCAATTCCAATTGCTCGATCAGATAATCCGAGAACAATTGCGGGTGGGCGATGGTGGTCGCGTAAACGCCGGCCTGCGCAAAGCGCCCAAAGGCGCGCTTGATCTGCGGCGGCGGGGCCCCCCGGGGGTAGGGGCGGGGCCAATCCGGGG
>DHHV01000028.1:0-1483 GCA_002403455.1 Hyphomonadaceae bacterium UBA4763
GCCGGCGCGGGCGGCGGGGCGTCCAGCTGCCCGTCCGGCGCGGCGTAGAGCCAAATCAGCCCATCGCGTTCGCAGACCGGCAAAGTCCGCACGGCGATTTTCTCGACCGGAAAGTCTTGGCCCTCCATCAAGGAGGGGATCGCCGCGCAGCGCCCATCGGCCAGCCGAAACCGCCAGCCATGATAGGGGCAGGCGAGCTGCGCTTCGTCGCCTTGCGCCAAAAACCGGCCGGCCGATAAGGGCGCGCCCCGATGCGGGCAGATATCGCGCATAGCATAGACCCGCCCGCTTTGATCGCGCGCCAGGGCGATCGGCTCGTTCATGAACCACACACGCTGGGTCCGCCCGCGCTGCAGCGACCGGCTGAGAGCCGCCACATACCAAAGCCCGGTCAGCCAATCGGAATCGCGCGCCGATGCTTGCGTCATCGCGCCGGCAAATCGACATCCGCATCGATCTGCGCTTCGACCACGGCCACAATATCGCGCAAGGACTCGGTGATGCGGTAATCTTTCGGCGTATAGACGCGGGCGACGCCAGACTGCCGCAGCGCCTGCGCGTCCTCCGGCGGAATGATGCCGCCGACGACGATCGGCACATGGCCAAGCCCTTCGCGCCGCATCGCCGCGATCACCGCCCGGGTCAGGTCCAAATGCGCGCCGGAGAGGATCGATAGACCGAGCACATGCGCGTCATGGGCTTTGACCAGCGCGACAATTTCGTCCGGCGTCTGCCGAATGCCGTGATAGAGCGCCTCCATGCCGCCGGCGCGGGCGCGGGCGACAACCTGCTCGGCGCCATTCGAATGGCCATCCAACCCTGGCTTGCCCAACACATAGGTCAAGGTGCGGCCAAGCTTTTGCGACACGCGCGCCACATCGGCTTGCAAGGGGGCGATGTCGTCGCTGTCGTCGCGGATGACAAGGGCAACGCCCGTCGGGGCGCGATAATCGCCAAACACGGCCCGCAACCGATCGGCCCATTCGCCGGTGCTGGCGCCAGCGCGGGCGCAGGCAATTGTCGCGGGCATGATGTTGGCGCCATCACGGGCGGCGCGCGCCAAATCGTCAAGCGCCGCTGCGCAGGCGGCCGAATCGCGCTGCGCCCGCCAGGCCTGCAAGCGCTCGATCTGGCCGCGCTCAACCATCGGATCGACGGTTTCGATCGCATCAACGCCCGCCGCCAGAGGCGAGGGTTCGGCCGTCTCATAGCAATTGACGCCGACCACTTTTTGCGCGCCGCTCTCGATCGCGCCGAGCCGCGCGCGTTGGGATTGCACTAATTGCGCTTTCAAAAAGCCGTTCTCGATCGCGGCGACCATGCCGCCTTGCGCGTCGATCTCGGCCATCAGCGCGCGCGCCTCCTGGCAAAGCGCCTCCACCTTGGCCGCGATGACGGGCGAGCCGTCGAAAATGTCCTCGAACTCCAACAGATCGGTCTCAAACGCCAAGATTTGCTGGGCGCGCAGCGACCATTGCTGGTC
>DHHV01000028.1:1845-3017 GCA_002403455.1 Hyphomonadaceae bacterium UBA4763
CGTTCCAGGCCGGCAATTGCACGGCGCGCGCCCGCGCCGATTTCGACAAGGTCACCGCCAGCATTTCCAGCAAAATGCGATAGACATTGTTCTCGGCCTGCGCCTCGGTCAGGCCCAGCGAATTAACCTGCACGCCATAACGGAACCGCCGCAATTTGGCGTCCGCAACGCCATAACGCGCGGCGCCAATCTCATCCCACAAAAGCGTGAACGCCCGCATCTTGCAGATTTCGGTGATGAAGCGAATGCCGGCATTCACGAAGAACGACAACCGCCCGAAAATCGCTGGGAAGTCTTCCGCCGTGATTTCGCCGCCGGCTTTGATTGCATCGAGCAGGGCGATCGAATTGGCGAGCGCCATGCCCAATTCTTGCGCCGGCGTCGCGCCGGCTTCCTGCAAATGATACGAGCAAATATTGGTCGGGTTCCAGTCGGGAGCCTCGCGCGCGCACCAGGACACAATATCGGCGGTGATTTTCAGCGACGGTTTGGGCGGGAAAATAAAGGTGCCGCGCGACAAATATTCTTTGACGACGTCATTTTGCGTGGTGCCGCGCAGCGCGGCGCGCTTTGCCCCTTGTTCCTCCGCAGCAACAACATAAAGCGCCAGCAGCCAGGCCGCCGGCGCATTGATCGTCATCGAGGTGTTCATCTGCGCAAGCTCGATGCCGGCGAAAAGAGCCCGCATGTCGCCCAGATGGGCGATCGGCACGCCGACCTTACCGACTTCGCCGCGCGCCAGCACATGATCTGGATCATAGCCGGTTTGGGTCGGCAAATCGAACGCCACGGAAAGGCCGGTCTGGCCTTTGGCGAGATTGGCCCGGTAAAGCGCGTTCGACTTTTCCGGCGTCGAATGGCCGGCATAGGTGCGAAACAGCCAAGGCGGGTCGCGGCGCGGCGGCGCTGGATCAATAACGGCCATGCATAGCCCTCTTCAGCGATCGGTAATGGTGAGGAATCGCAGGTTTTTTGCCGCGATGCAATAATCTTGGCGCATCAGCGCGTCTTTCACGCGGGTTATTATCGTCTTATATGCGCGGGAGGAGGGCCAATGGCCGACGATCTTTATCACGCGCGGGTATTCGAATTGGCCGGCAATATCCGCCATAGCGGTCGCTTAAGCGCGCCACAGGGAACCGCGACCAAGGTCAGCCGGGTCTGTGGCTCGG
>DHHV01000028.1:3343-3758 GCA_002403455.1 Hyphomonadaceae bacterium UBA4763
GGTGACGGTCGATGTCACGCTCGACGACCAGGACCGCATCACCGCTTTTGCGATCGAGCCGCGCGCCTGCGCGTTGGGCCAAGCCGCCGCAGCGATCCTTGCCGACCAGGCGATTGGCGCCCATGTCGATGAAATCATGGCGGCGCACGCCGCGTTACGCGCCATGCTGAAAGAACGGGCGCCGCCGCCGGGCGGGCGTTTTTGGGAGCTCGCGCATCTCAAAGGCGTCGCCGATTATCCGCCGCGCCATGCTTCGACCCTGCTGGCTTTCGACGCCGCCATCGCAGCAATCGCCGCCGCCAAACAGCCTGCCGCTACAACAGATTGAGGCTGCGAAAGCTCGCCACCCCCTGGCGTCCGACCACCAAATGATCATGCACGGCGATGTCGAGCACGGCGAGCGCCTTGGCGATCT
>DHHV01000028.1:4165-5079 GCA_002403455.1 Hyphomonadaceae bacterium UBA4763
CCGCCAGCGCCAGCGCCCGCGCGGCGATCTCACGCGGATAGACCGGCGCATGATCCACCGTACCACGCCCCATCAATTCATCGGCGATCAATTGGTTTTTGCGGTCGAGAAACAATACGCGAAATTGCTCGCGCGCCTCATGCGCCAGAGAGAGCCGGCAATAGCTCAATAATTGCGCCCAAGACGAGATCACCGTCCGTTGGCACAGCTCTTGGCGCGCGGCGCGCTCGCCGATTGCTTGGGCGAGTTTCAGATCAATCGCGACGCCGTCAGAGACGCCCTCGATCGCCATTAAATCCTCGACGGGCGCAGCGATCACCCCGGCCAGCGTGCCAAAGCGCACGATCAGCGCCTTGGCGATCGGCTTGACGTCACGGCGCGGAATGGCGCGAAACAGCAAAATCTCGAGCAATTCATAATCGGCGAGGGCGGCGGGGCCCGCCTCGCGAAAGCGCGCCCGCAACCGCGCCCGATGGCCGGTCCAATGCGGCGCTGGCGCGTCCGGCAAGGACGCATCCGCCGTCTCAGGCGGTGACGGCGGCATCTTCGACCAGGCCCCGCGCCGCGCCAGATCCGGCATGCGGCGCATCCAAGCCCTTTGGCGATTTGGTGAACACCTCGCAGCCGGTTAGCGTGACGCCAACCGCGTGCTCATATTGGGCCGACAGCGAGCGATCCTTGGTGACGGCGGTCCAGCCGTCCGCCAGCAATTTCACGCCCGGCTTGCCGAGATTAACCATCGGTTCGATCGTAAAGATCATGCCGGGGCGCAACACCGCCCCTTCGCCTTTGCGCCCATAATGCAGCACATTCGGCGCATCATGAAAGACCCGGCCAACGCCATGGCCGCAAAAATCGCGCACGATCGAGCAGCGCCGCGCTTCGGCATAGGTCTGGATCGCCGCGCCGATATC
>DHHV01000028.1:5395-5702 GCA_002403455.1 Hyphomonadaceae bacterium UBA4763
ATCGCCGCGCCGATATCGCCAAAGCTCGCGCCCGGTTTGACGGCGGCGATGCCCTCCAGCATGGCTGAATAGGTCACGTCCATCAGCACTTGCGCTTTGCGCGGGGCCTCGCCCGCCACATACATGCGCGAGGTGTCGCCATGCCAGCCATCGACAATAGCGGTGACGTCAATGTTGAGAATATCGCCATCGAGCAGGATGCGATCGCTCGGGATGCCGTGGCAAACAACGTGATTGATCGAAATGCAGGTCGTGTGCCGATAGCCCTTGTAAAAAATACAGGCCGGCAGCGCGCCATGATCGGCGA
>DHHV01000028.1:6010-6671 GCA_002403455.1 Hyphomonadaceae bacterium UBA4763
GCAGCGCGCCATGATCGGCGATGAATTGCCGCGCGAGATCGTCGAGCCGCTTGGTCGGCACGCCCGGCGCCACTTCGCCGACCAGCATATCAAGACACGCCGCCGCGAGCCGTCCAGCGGCGCGCATGCCCTCAAACGCGTCCTCTCGATAGACGCGGATGCCATTGCTCTGCACATGATCTTGCGGCGGAAAGGCCGCCATAGCGGTGTCCATGGGGTTCAAACGCACAACTACCGGCTGTGGTACATAGAGTGAGTTTCCTCTTTATCCAGAAAAGATCAAGCCGCCTCTCGACATTCGGCGAAGCAGCGCCATAGCCCTGAAGCATGAGCCTTCGCCTGTTCGCCGCGATCGCGATCCCTGCCGAGATGGCGCAGGCGCTGCAGCGCCTGCAACGCGGGGTGCCGCGCGCCCGCTGGCGCGACCCTAACAGTCTACATGTGACGCTGCGTTTTTTCGGCGAGGCGCCCGAACGCGCCGCCGATGATCTCGATGGCGAATTGGGCGCGATCGCCGCCAAAAGCTTTGACCTCGTCATTCGCGGCGCCGGGCATTTTGGCGGGGCCGATCCGCATGCGCTTTATCTGGGGGTCGAGCCGCATCCGGCCTTGTTGGCGCTCGCGGAAAAATGTGATCGGGCGGCGCTGCGGGCGCGGCTGG
>DHHV01000028.1:6984-13566 GCA_002403455.1 Hyphomonadaceae bacterium UBA4763
CGGCGCTGCGGGCGCGGCTGGCGCGCGAGCCGCGCGATTACCTGCCCCACGTGACCATGGCCTATCTCGATCCAGGGACAAATCTTGATCGGGTCATGGCGTTTTCGCGCCGATTGGCCTTGTTTCGCGCTGCGCCTTTTCGCGTCGAGCGTTTTGGTCTTTATTCAAGCTGGTTGGGCGCCCGCCAGTCGAGCTACCAATTGGAGCGGGACTATCCGCTCAGCTAAATCACGCAAGGAGCCGCCTTTTGACCCGCATCGGCATTTTGGAAACCGGCGCGCCGCCGGCGGCGCTGCAGCCCACGTTTGGGCGCTATCCTGACATGATGCAGGCATTGCTCGCCGCGCAGGGCGATTTCTCGTTTACGACCTTCCGCGTCGCCGAAGGCGATCAGCCCGCCAATTTGGGCGCAGCCGATGCGTGGCTGGTCACCGGCTCCCCGCATGGGGTCTATGAAGACCATGATTGGCTTGCGCCATTTTTTGACCTGTTGCGCGCAATCCGCGCCGCCCGCCAGCCCATGGTCGGCATTTGCTTTGGCCATCAGGCGTTGGCGCAAGCCTTTGGCGGTGAGGTCCGCAAATCCGATAAGGGCTGGGGCATTGGCCCGCATCAGTACCGCATCGTCGAAAAAACCGACTGGATGACGCCCATTGCGGGCTTCATCACCCTGGCGGCGAGCCACCAGGACCAGATCGCGCAAATCCCCGATGGGGCGCTTTTGTTCGCCAGCAACGCTCATTGCCAATTCGCTGGCCTTGATTACGGCGCGGGGATTGTCAGCTTTCAGGGCCATCCCGAATTCACCGCCCCTTATGCGCAAGCCTTGCTGCGCGCCCGCGCCGGCGGCGTGATCCCGGCCGACGAAGCCATGCAGGCGCACGACCTCTATGGAGATCAGCGCCTCGACGCCGACCTTGCGGCGACCTGGATCGCAGGGCTGGTTCAGAACAACGCGGAATTTGCGCGAGATTAACGAGACCGCGTTCAGCATGATTTAACGGCTCGCCCCTAGGATTTGACGCGAATCCAAGGATGGCGATCAATGCGCAGTATTTATGCTTTGGCCTTTGCATGTATGGCGAGCGCCGCCGGCGCCCAAACCCTTTTGGGTTCAGACTCAGCGCAAATCGCCGCGCCGAGCTTTGATCTGTCGCTCGACGCCAATGAAACCCGCGTCATTCGCCTTGCCGCGCCCATCGATGGCGTCGCAATCGGCAATCCGGATGTGGCGGTCGTCACCGCCCATAATCGCACCACCTTGCTGGTCACCGGCAAGCGGCAGGGCACGACCAATCTGGTGGCGCTGAGTTCGACAGGCGCGATCGTTTATTCCGCGCAAGTGCAAGTGCGCGGCCAGGCTGGGACATCGCGGGTTGATCTTTATCGCGGCGTTGAGCGGGTGGAGAATGTCTGCGCGCCGAAATGCGTTGAGACGCCGCGCCAGCAAGGCAATGGCGACGCAGTGTCCGCTCTCGCGGCAACCGGCGCAATTTTGGGCGGCGGCGGGACGCCTGCCCAAGGCGGCGGCAGCTAATGGATTGGGGCGGCGGCTGGCACGGTCTTAGTTCTCGGCTTTAGTGCAGCGCCATAGATAAATCTCGGTGGGAACCATCATGTTTGGCAAGCGGATGCCGACAACTCGAAAACTCCGGAGTGATCGCCGCGGCGCCACTGCCGTCGAATTTGCGCTGATCGCAACGCCGTTGTTCATTCTGGTCTTTGGCTTAATCGAGCTGATGCTGATCTTTTTGATCTCATCGGCGCTCGAAAATGGCGTTGCCGAGATCTCACGTGACTTGCGCACAGGCGAGTTTCAATTCGCCAATAATGGCCAGCCGCTGGATCAGCAGGAACAAGCGTTCCGCAATATCATCTGCCAAAATGTATTTGATCTGTTCCCCTGCGCCAGCAATCTCGAGGTTGACGTTCAGAACTTTGGCTCGTTTGGCGACATCACAACACCATCTCCCATTGTGCCGACGGGTGGAACATTGAGCAATGGCGCAATTGCAACAACACCCACTTTCGATCCCGGCCTTAACCGCTTCTCGACGGGCCTCGCGGAGGAGATTGTCGTCGTTCGCGCCTTCGTCGAATGGCAGATTCTAACGCCGCTGATCGCCCCGGTCGTCGCCAATTTGGGCACGGACCGCGTCTTATTGCAGGCGACAACAGCGTTCCGCAACGAACCCTTCCCCGATCCATGAGGCCAGAGATGCACCGCGTCCGCGCGCGCTTCACCCGAATTTGGCGTTTAGCCTCGATCCTGCGCCGCGCCCACGATGGCGTCGCGGCGGTCGAATTTGCACTCATGTTGCCTTTGCTGGCGTTTTTGCTATTTGGGTCGGCCGAAGTATCCGTAATGCTTCTCGCCGATCGCAAGATTACCAGTCTTGCAAATGTGGTCGGCGACTTGGTTGCCCAAGATGATCAAATTACGGCCGCAGAATTGACAGGCATTTTTGACGCAGCGGCATCTGTCCTTCAACCGTTTCAAACGACGGGATTGTGCATTGTTACCACGTCTGTAATCTTGAATAATTCAAATCAGTTGACTGTAGATTGGTCACGCGAGAATTCAACTTCAATTGCTGGCTGTATCCGACGCACAACGCCCCCTGCGCTCAATGCGATCGTAATACCGCCTGGCGGTTCCGTGGTAGTCACCGAGGTCCGCTACCCCTTTCAACCTATAACCGGCTTTGTTTTATCCAGCGGTGTAACCTTGGAGCAGTCCTTTGTGCTGCGCCCTCGGCGCACAGACCGCATAACGATCTCCTAGGCCAGCTCACGCCGCCGCTATCATCGCGCTGCGCTCGCTTTCACCCAGCAGGCGCCAATGCCCTTCCGGCAGCGCGTTGAGCTTAAGCGGCCCAATCCGTACCCGCAACAGATCGACGACATCCAACCCGACCGCGGCCGCCATGCGGCGGATTTGGTGATTGCGCCCTTCTTGCAAGACAAATTGCAAGGTCTGCGGCCGGATCACCGCCACCTTCGCCGGCAGCAAGGCCCGTCCGTCCAGATGCAGGCCATGTCGCAGCAGCTTGAGCTTATCTTTCGTGATCTCGCCGCGCAGGGTGACGACATATTCCTTGTCCAGACGCGATTGCGGGCCGATCACCGCTTTGGCAAGCACGCCATCGGTTGACAGCAATAACAGCCCGCGCGAATCTTGATCGAGCCTTCCCAACGGCGCGAATGGCTTACCGAGATCAAGGCCTCCTAGCGGCGCATCGCCGACATAAAGATCGGCGTGCAAGAGCCGGGCCGCCGGAACCTGGCCGCGCTCGGGCTGGGCCGAGACATAGCCGACCGGCTTGTTCAAGACCGCTGTCACCGCGCCGAGGAGATCGCCCGTCGTAACGCGCGCGCCGGCGCCGGCCAAAGCGGCGATGGTTAAAATCTCGCCCGGTTGAATGACGCGGCCCAAATCCTCGACCCGCGCGCCATTGATCTCGACACGACCGGCGGCGATCAGCGCCTCGGCCTCGCGCCGCGAACAGACGCCGGCCTGCGCCAGCCATTTGTTGACGCGCACTGGGTCGGGGCCGTCATATTGTCGCCGCCAGCTCATCGGCGGATTTCCGCGGGAACCACAGCCTATAGCAAGACGCAAAAAAAGCCGCTGCGCGATTGCACAGCGGCCTTTTTTATTCCGCTATCGCAGAAATTACGGCTGTTGGCCGCCTTCGGCCGGCGGGGTCGCGGCGTCCGCCGCGCCTTCAACCGCTTGGGTCGCAGCGTCGGCCGCGCCTTCAACGGCTTGGGTCGCCGCATCGGCCGCGCCTTCAACGGCTTCGCCAGCCGCCGTCGCCGCAGCGTCAACCGCCGCTTCCGCCGGGGCTTCTACGGCCGGCGCTTCGGTGGTAGCAGCCGGAGCGGCCGGTTGTTCGGCGCAAGCGGCGAGAACGGCGAGGGCGGCAAAAGCAAAAAGGATGCGCATCGGAGTTTCCCCTGAATTTCCTCACCTAATCGTGAGTCAAGAGTCCATTAGATTAAATTTCCGACATATTCAAGCGCGCATGATGGGTGCGATTGCGCATAGCGGCAAAGCGCCGATCGCATATCGGCGCATAAACAACCAGAAGAAGCCATTGATTGGGCAAGGAAATATTGCATGCGCGTGCTAATCGTCGGCGGTCATGGCCGCGAACATGCCTTGGCCTGGCGCCTGGCGCAGGACCCGTCGGTTAGCGCTTTATTCGTTGCGCCCGGCAATCCGGGCGCGGCCGCCATCGCCACCTGCCTGCCGGTCGGGCTCGATGATCTCGACAGCCTCGTTGCGGCGGCGCAAGCCGTCACAGCCGATCTTGTCGTCATTGGGCCGGAGGGGCCGCTGGTCGCCGGGCTCGCCGACCGCCTGCGCGATGTGGGCATCGCCTGTTTTGGCCCGAGCGCGGCGGCGGCGCGCCTGGAAGGCTCAAAGCGGTTCATGAAAGAGATCGCGGCGCGCGCCGGCATTCCGACCGCGCGTTTTGGCGCCTTCACCGACGCCGACGCCGCGCGCGCTTTTCTGGACGAGATGGCGCCGCCTTATGTGATCAAAGCCGACGGCCTTGCCGCCGGCAAAGGCGTCAGCCTGCTCGCCAATCGCTGGGAGGCGGACGCCGAGATCGTCTCGATGTTGTCGGGGAAATTTGGCGCGCAATCGGCGCAGATCGTCATCGAGGAATTCCTGCAGGGCGAAGAGCTCTCGCTATTTGCGCTTTGCGATGGAAAAACCGCCCGCTTGCTCGGCGCCGCTCAGGATCACAAGCGCGCTTTTGACGGCGATCAGGGGCCCAATACAGGCGGGATGGGAGCCTATGCGCCCGCCCCGATCGCCACGGCCGCTTTGCAAGCGCAGGCGATGAGCGGCATCGTCCAGCCAGCCCTCGACGCCATGGCGGCGCAAGGCGCGCCGTTCGTGGGCGTGTTGTTCGCCGGCTTGATGGCGACGCCGGCGGGCCCCAAGCTGATCGAATTCAATTGCCGGTTTGGCGATCCGGAATGCCAAACCCTGATGCCGTTGATCGAAGGCGATTTGGCGCGCGTCCTTTATCATGGCGCGACAGGTACGCTCGACGAAGCGCCCCCGTTGACCTTGCGCGCTGGCGCCAGCCTCTGCGTCGTGCTGGCCGCGCAAGGCTATCCGGACCGGCCAAAGACCGGTGGCGCGATTGCGGGGCTGGCGCAAGCCGCCGCTGACGACAAGGTGCAAGTGTTCCATGCCGGGACCAAGATGGAGGACGGCGTCTTGCGCGCTTGCGGCGGGCGGGTGTTGAATATTTGCGCGCAAGGCGACGACCTCGCCGCGGCTCGCGCCCGCGCCTATGCCGCGATCGATCTGATCGACTGGCCGGACGGCTTTTACCGCCGCGATATCGGCTGGCGGGCCCTCACCGCAAGTTCAGATGGCGTTGCTTAGGCGAACGCCAAGCGCCCATTCGGCGGCGGCACGGCGTGGCGGCGTTGGCTTTCGCCACCCTCTTCCGTGCGCAGGCGCGGCTCTGCATCGGTTTTCGCCGGAATGCAGCGCAAAGCCGGGCCGCGAAACCGCATGGCTGGCGATAACCGATGAGCGGCGCAAGATTTGCCGCCTTCTGCCGCCCATTTGGCGAAGGTGATCTTGGCTTGCGCCGGCGCTGTCAAGGTCGCCGAAGCAGCGATCACGCTCGCGGCGATGAAGGCTGCTTTCACGAGAGTTGAAAAAACTTGCTTCATTTTTGCGCGCTCCCTGGCACGTTATTGGCCTTAACGGCATGTAAACGCAAGCTTTGGGCCAAACAACGCGATGGGATTGCGTCGTGAACGAAATCGCCCCACTTTGCGGCGATGGTCGCCCCCTCCCTCGCCGCCGATCCGCCCTCGACCCGGCAAAAGCGTTTGCGCCGCACCGCCGAGCAAACCCGCTTGTTGATTCTGATTGCCGCCTCGGATTTGTTCGCCGAGCGCGGCTATCTCGGCGCGTCTTTGGGCGATATCTCGGAAAGATCGGGCGTCGCCAAATCCAATATTTTCCATTTTTACAAAAACAAAGACGAATTATGGAAAGACGCTGTCGATTACACGTTCAATAAAATCAGCGCCCTAGTTGACGTGCCGGTTTTGCACAATTTCGATCCCACTTGGGATTTGTTCGAAGGATTCCTGCGTGAACACATCCTTACCTGTGCACGCTTTCCCAATTATGTCAAAATTCCGCTGATGGAGGGCAGCCAGCGCTCCTGGCGCACCGAATGGCTCGCCGAACGCCATATCAAGCCCAGCATGATTTGGTTCGAGCGCTTTTTGGCGCCCTTTGTCGCCAAAGGCATGTTGCCGGCCGGCAAAGCCTTTGAATTGCAAGCCTTATTGAGCGGCGGCGCGCAATTGCTGTTCAGCGAACAAGCCTTGTTCGCCGACGCCCTCGGCAAAGACATGCTCGGCGAAACTTTTGCCGCCGATTACGCGAAATTCGTCGTCGAGGTGTTACGCAAGGCTGCTACTACCAACATGTAAAAGCGGTTGCCCCCGATCGGCCCGCGCGCAAAGGCCTAGCAGGCTGTTGAAGAAGTATCGTGGGCCGCGATGCGCGCTCATTTTCGGTCTGGCCAG
>DHHV01000030.1:0-502 GCA_002403455.1 Hyphomonadaceae bacterium UBA4763
CGCCGCAACCGCCGCCGCAGCCCCAACCACCGCGCACTCCGCCGGCGGGACCGCCGCCTTGGGGCGCACCGCCGCCCCACCCGGCCTCCTCTTATCCGCCGACTTACGGCCAGAGCGGCCCCTATGGCCCCGATCCGCGTTACGAGGAATATGGCCGCCATCGGCGGCGCAAGCGCCATGAGCTGTTCGATATTTTCGACATTTTTGACGACTGAAGTCACGCAAGTGGACCCGATCGAGCGGCGCCGTCGCCCGATCGGTTATCCATTTTATTCCGCCGCCGGCGGCAACGCCTCATCGCCGCCATCCCCATCCGGTCCGCGCAAGCGCTCGTCGCGCTGGGTGGCGATACGCTGAAAGCGCCGCTGCGCGCCGCCGGTCCCGGCCGGGATCAAACGGCCGACAATGACGTTCTCTTTCAGCCCTTCGAGCGTGTCGACCTTCCCGGCCACCGAGGCTTCCGTCAGCACGCGCGTGGTTTCCTGGAACGACGCCGCCGACA
>DHHV01000030.1:848-3304 GCA_002403455.1 Hyphomonadaceae bacterium UBA4763
GCCTTGGTAATGCCGAGCAGACCCGGCGCCGCCGCCGCTTTGCGCAGATTATTGGCCTCCATCCGTTCGTTTTCTTGGTCGAATTCGAGCTGATCGACATGCTCGCCTTTGAGGAATTCGGTATCGCCGGATTCGCCGACCTCGACTTTTTGCAGCATTTGCCGGACGATGACTTCGATATGCTTGTCGTTGATCGGCACGCCCTGCAGGCGATAGACCTTTTGGATCTCGTTGACGAGATAATCGGCCAAGGCCTCGACGCCCATGATCGCCAAGATGTCTTGCGGGGCCGGGTTGCCCTCGATCAAATAATCGCCCTTCTTGACGAGGTCGCCATTTTGCACGGCGATTGCCCGCCCTTTCGGGATCATATATTCGACCGGTTCGATGCTATCGTCTTCCGATACGATGCGAACGCGTTGCTTGGATTTGTAATCCTTGCCGAATTCGACGCGGCCGTCCATCTCGGCGAGCACGGCGTGATCTTTGGGTCGGCGCGCTTCAAACAATTCAGCCACGCGCGGTAGACCGCCAGTGATGTCGCGGGTCTTCGCCCCGCCTTTGGTGACGCGCGCCAGCGTGTCGCCTGGCTCGACATCGGCAAGATCGCCGACCGACAAGATCGCCCCGACGGGCAGCATATAGCGCGCCTCCTGGCCGTTCGACAACGTCACAGGGACGCCTGTCGCCGGATCCAGCACGACAATCGCCGGCCGCAGCGAGGCGTTTTTCGCCGAGCTCCGCCAATCGACGATCAAGCGGTTGGCGATGCCGGTCGCTTCATCTTGCTCATCACGCACCGAGACGCCGTCAATGACGTCTTCGAGTTTGACGCGGCCGCCGACTTCCGACACGATCGGGGTGGCGAAGGGGTCCCATTGCGCGAGGCGCTTGCCGCGCGTGACCTGCTCGCCGGCTTTGACCTTCACGATCGCGCCGAACGGCGCTTTGAAGCTTTGCCGCTCGCGCCCTTCCGGATCGTCGATCGCAATGATCATGTTGCGCGACATAACCACCAGATCGCCATTGCGCGCCGTCACGGTATTGCGGTTCTCAAACCGAACGATCCCGTCATAAGACGCGTCATTGGCCGATTGCTCGGACACCTGCGCGGCGCCGCCAATGTGGAAGGTGCGCATGGTGAGCTGCGTGCCCGGCTCGCCGATCGATTGCGCCGCAATGACCCCGACCGCTTCGCCAACATTGACGCGCGAGCCGCGCGCCAAATCCCGACCATAGCAAGCCCCGCAAACCCCAATTTTGGTCTCGCAAGTCAGCACGGAGCGAACTTTAACAGCCACGACCCCCGTTTTCAGAACTTGGGCGACCATGTCTTCGTCGAGATAGGACCCGGCCGGCGCAACGACCGCCCCGGTCGCATGATCGCGGACGTCTTCGGCCAAGGTCCGGCCCAAGATCCGCGTGCCCAAATCCACGACGACTTCGGCGCCGTCGAGCACCGCGCGGATTTCAATGCCGCGATCGGTCCCGCAATCGTCCTCCAGGATGATGCAATCCTGCGCAACATCGACGAGGCGGCGCGTCAAATAGCCGGAATTGGCGGTTTTCAACGCCGTGTCCGCCAGCCCTTTGCGGGCGCCGTGCGTCGAGTTGAAATATTCGAGAACCGTCAAACCTTCTTTGAAGTTCGAGATGATCGGCGTCTCGATAATGTCGCCCGAGGGCTTCGCCATAAGCCCGCGCATCCCGGCCAGCTGCTTCATCTGGTTTTTCGAGCCGCGCGCGCCCGAATGGGCCATCATGTAAATCGAATTGGTCTCGCTAGACCGGCCCGTCGTCACGTCTGTGCGCGTTTTGGCAGCCTCCTCCATCATCGCGTCGGCGACTTTGTCGGTGCAGGCCGACCAAGCGTCGACGACTTTGTTATATTTCTCGCGCTTGGTCAGCAAGCCATCGCGATATTGCCGCTCAAATTGCGTGACCTGTTCGCGCGCCTGTTCGACGAGGTCGATTTTGCTCGGCGGCACCATCATGTCGTCTTTGCCGAAAGAAATGCCGGCCTTGCAGGCTTCGCGGAAACCCAGCCCCATGATGCGGTCGCAGAAGATCACCGTCGCCTTCTGACCGCAGAACCGATAGACCGTGTCGATCACATTGCCGACTTCTTTCTTGGTCATCAATTTGGCGACCAGCTCGGCGTTAATTTTCGGGTGCTTCGGCAGCAATTCGGCGATCTTTAAGCGCCCCGGGGTCGTTTCGATCGTCCGAGTGATGAGCTTGCCGGCCTCGTCCATATGCGTGAAGCGCGCTTTGATCCGCGCATGCAGCGTGATGACGCCTTCGGCCAAGGCATGGTCGATCTCGCCCATATCGACAAAGGCTTTGCCCTGTCCGGGCTCATTTTCCTTGGCGATCGAGAGGTAATAGAGCCCCAAGACGATATCTTGGCTCGGCACGATGATCGGCCGGCCATTGGCGGGCGACAGGATGTTGTT
>DHHV01000030.1:3625-21628 GCA_002403455.1 Hyphomonadaceae bacterium UBA4763
CAGGATGTTGTTGGTCGACATCATCAGCACGCGCGCTTCGAGCTGGGCTTCCAGCGAGAGCGGCACGTGCACGGCCATTTGGTCGCCGTCGAAATCGGCGTTAAAGGCCGAGCACACCAAGGGGTGCAATTGGATCGCCTTGCCTTCGATCAGCTTTGGCTCAAAGGCCTGAATGCCGAGGCGGTGCAAGGTCGGCGCCCGGTTCAGCATCACCGGATGCTCGCGGATTACTTCTTCAAGAATGTCCCCGACCTCGGGACGCTCTTTCTCCACCATTTTTTTTGATTGCTTCACCGTGCCCGACAGGCCTTTCGCATGCAGGCGGGAATAGATGAACGGCTTGAACAATTCGAGCGCCATCTTCCGCGGCAAGCCGCATTGATGCAGCTTCAGATCGGGGCCGACGACGATCACCGAACGACCAGAATAATCGACCCGTTTGCCGAGCAAATTCTGGCGGAAACGCCCTTGTTTGCCTTTCAGCATGTCGGCAAGCGATTTCAGCGGGCGCTTATTGGCGCCGGTGATCACCCGGCCGCGGCGGCCATTGTCAAACAACGCATCCACCGCTTCTTGCAGCATGCGCTTTTCATTGCGGATGATGATATCCGGCGCACGCAATTCCATCAGCCGCTTCAGGCGGTTATTGCGGTTGATGACCCGGCGATAAAGATCATTCAGATCTGACGTCGCAAAACGGCCGCCATCGAGCGGCACCAGCGGGCGCAAATCCGGCGGGATCACCGGCACGACCGTCAGCACCATCCATTCGGGCCGATTGCCCGAGCGCATGAAGGCTTCGATCAGTTTCAGTCGCTTGGAATATTTCTTGATTTTCAGCTCGGCGGTGGTTTCGCCAATCGCCGTGCGCAATTGTTGGGCGGTCTCTTCGAGATCGATCGCCGCCAGCATGTCGCGGATCGCCTCGGCACCGATTTTGGCGGTAAAGGCGTCCGGGCCATATTGTTCTTGCGCTTCGGCGTAACGTTGCTCGGACAGCAATTCCTTTTCCGACAGCGGGCTGGTGCCCGGTTCGATCACCACATAGCTCTCGAAATAGAGCACTTTCTCGACGTCTTTCAGCGCCATGTCGAGCATGGTCGAAATCCGCGAGGGCAGCGACTTTAAGAACCAGATATGGGCGACGGGCGCTGCGAGCTCAATATGAGCCATGCGCTCGCGCCGAACGCGGGTCAGGGTGACCTCGACCCCGCATTTTTCGCAGGTAATGCCCTTGTATTTCATGCGCTTGTATTTGCCGCACAAGCATTCATAATCCTTCACCGGCCCAAAGATGCGGGCGCAGAAGAGCCCATCGCGCTCGGGCTTGAAGGTCCGGTAATTGATCGTTTCCGGCTTTTTGATCTCGCCAAACGACCAGGAGCTGATTTGCTCAGGGCTGGCGATCGAGATGCGGATCTCGTCAAAGGTCGGGGCCGGCAGGTTCGGCGTGAAGATATTGGAAAGCTCGTTCATGATTTAACGCGCTCCGTTGGTTGGGGCGGGCATCGCCCAAAGAAAAAAAGGCAATGACAGGCGCACGCAGCGCCCGTCATCGTCACGAAAAGAACGATCAATGATTATGCGGGCCGCCGGAATCGGTGCCAGGCAGATCGATATTCAGGCCCAGCGACCGCATTTCCTTGACGAGCACGTTGAAGCTCTCCGGAATGCCGGCCTTGAACGTGGTGTCCCCGCGAACAATCGCATCATAGACTTGCGTGCGGCCGGCGACGTCATCGGATTTCACCGTCAGCATCTCCTGCAGCGTGTAGGCTGCGCCATAGGCTTCCAGCGCCCAGACCTCCATTTCGCCGAAGCGTTGGCCGCCAAATTGCGCTTTGCCGCCCAAAGGCTGCTGGGTGACGAGGCTATAAGGCCCGGTCGACCGCGCGTGGATTTTGTCATCGACGAGGTGGTGCAGTTTCAGCATATAGATATAGCCGACCGTCACCTTGCGCTTGAACGGCTCGCCGGTTTGGCCGTCATAGAGCGTTACCTGACCTGATCCCTCAAGCCCGGCCTGCTCCAGCATCGAGACGATGTCTTCGGCGCGCGCGCCATCAAACACGGGCGTGGCGATCGGCACGCCCTTGGTGACATTGCTGGCCAAGGTCCGCAATTCGGCTTCGCTCTCGGGCAAATCAATCTCTGGCCCGTAAACGCGCTTCAGCGAGTCGCGCAAGGAATCCACCCGATGGGTCTGCTGATAGGTCTCGAGCGCCTCGCGAATTTGCCGCCCCAGGCCGGCGCAGGCCCAGCCCAAATGTGTTTCCAGGATCTGGCCAACATTCATCCGCGACGGCACGCCGAGCGGGTTGAGCACGATATCGACCTGCGTGCCGTCGGCCAAATAGGGCATGTCCTCGATCGGATTGATCTTGGAGATCACGCCTTTATTGCCATGACGGCCGGCCATCTTGTCGCCCGGCTGCAATTTGCGCTTCACCGCCACGAAGACCTTGACGACCTTCATCACGCCCGGCGGCAATTCATCGCCGCGCTGCAATTTGTCGATCTTGTCTTCAAAACGCGCATCGAGCGCTTTTTTCGAGCTGTCATATTGGCGGCGCAGCGCGTCGAGTTCGCCTTGCGCGGTTTCCTCGACCAATTGGATGTTCCACCATTGCGCGCGCGCCAATTGTTCAAGGCTCTCGACGGAGACCTCGCCCTTTTTGAAACCGCGCGGTCCGGCGACCGCTTCTTTGCCGAGCAGCAGCCCGCGCAAGCTCGCATAGACCGAGCGCTCGAGAATTGCCAATTCGTCGTCGCGGTCTTTGCGGAGCCGCTCGACCTCGTCGCGCTCGATCTGCAAAGCGCGCTGGTCTTTATCGACGCCATGGCGGTTGAAGACGCGCACTTCGACGATGGTGCCGGCGACGCCCGGCGGCAGCCGCAGCGAGGTGTCGCGCACGTCCGAGGCCTTTTCGCCGAAAATCGCCCGCAGCAATTTCTCTTCCGGCGTCATCGGGCTTTCGCCCTTTGGCGTCACCTTGCCAACCAGGATATCGCCCGGATGGACTTCCGAGCCGATCGCCACAATGCCGGCTTCGTCGAGATTGCGCAAAGCCTCTTCGCCGACATTGGGGATGTCGCGCGTGATCTCTTCAGGCCCCAATTTGGTGTCTCGGGCGACGCATTCAAATTCCTCGAGGTGGATCGAGGTAAAGATGTCATCGCGCACGATCCGTTCGGAGATCAGGATCGAATCTTCGAAATTATAGCCGTTCCACGGCATGAAGGCGACCAACACATTGCGGCCCAGCGCCAGTTCGCCGAGCTCGGTCGAGGGGCCGTCCGCAATGATATCGCCTTCACGCACGCGGTCGCCGACCCGCACGATCGGGCGCTGATTGATGCAGGTGTTTTGGTTCGAGCGCTGGAATTTCAGCAACCGATAAATGTCAACGCCTGGCTTGGAGAGATCGGTCTCCTCCGTCGCGCGCACGACGATCCTGGTGCCGTCCATTTGCTCGACAACGCCCGAACGCCGCGCCACGATCACCGCGCCGGAATCGCGCGCCACGACGCCTTCCATGCCGGTGCCAACCAACGGCGCATCGGCCTTGACCAGCGGCACCGCCTGGCGCTGCATGTTCGAGCCCATCAACGCGCGGTTGGCGTCGTCATTCTCCAAGAACGGGATCAACGCTGCGGCGACCGACACCACTTGCTTCGGCGAGACGTCGATATATTCCACGCGCTCGCGCGGCATCAACGTGGCTTCGCCATTGACCCGGCATTGCACCAATTCTTGCGTGAGTACGCCCTCGTCATCGATCGCCGCATTGGCCTGGGCGATCGCAAAGCGCGCTTCTTGCATGGCGGTAAGGTAAATCACTTCCGGCTGCAATTTGCCGTCGATGACGCGCCGATAGGGGCTTTCAATAAACCCGTATTTGTTGACGCGCGCAAAGGTGGCCAAACTATTGATCAGGCCAATATTCGGGCCTTCCGGCGTTTCAATCGGGCAGATCCGGCCATAATGGGTCGGATGCACGTCGCGCACCTCAAAGCCCGCCCGCTCGCGCGTCAACCCGCCCGGCCCAAGCGCCGATAAACGCCGTTTGTGGGTGATCTCCGACAGCGGATTGGTTTGGTCCATGAATTGCGACAATTGCGAGGACCCAAAGAATTCGCGCACCGCCGCCACCGCCGGTTTGGCGTTGATCAGGTCATGCGGCATCATCGTGTCGATTTCGCCGGCGCTCATCCGTTCCTTGATCGCCCGGTCCATCCGCAACAGGCCCAAGCGATATTGATTTTCCATCAGCTCGCCGACCGAGCGCACGCGGCGATTGCCGAGATTGTCGATATCGTCGATCTCGCCTTTGCCGTCGCGCAAATGGACGAGCGTGCGCAGCACCGCGATGATGTCGTCTTTGCGCAAGACGCGCATTTCATCATCGCAATCCAAATCGAGCCGCTGGTTCATCTTGACCCGGCCGACATTGGACAAATCATAGCGCTCAAGATCAAAGAACAATTGGGTGAACAGCGCATCGGCGGTTTCCGCCGTCGGCGGCTCGCCCGGGCGCATGACGCGATAAATATCGGCGAGCGCCTGTTCGCGATTTTCGTTCTTATCGACAACCAGCGTGTTGCGGATCCACGGGCCGACATTGACCCCGTCGATCGCCAGCAATTCGATCTCGTCGAGCTCGGCGTCGCGCGCTGAAGAAAGCGCATGGTCGGTCAGCTCATCGCCGGCCTCGCAATAAATCTCGCCAGTGCGGTAGTCGACAATATCGTCGGCGGCAAAGCGGCCGATCAATTCTTCGGTCGGCACCAGGACTTCGGTGACGCCGTCCTCTTCGATTTTCTTGGCTGCGCGCGCGCTGATCTTGCGTCCCGCCGGCGCCACAACTTCGCCGGTCGCTGCATTGACGACGTCAAAAGCCGGTTTCACATTGCGCCACATTTCGGCGACAAATGCCGTCGACCAGCCATTGCGGTGGCGCTTATAGGTCACGCGGTCATAAAACAATTCCAAAATGCCAGCGCGGTCGAGCCCCAACGCATAGAGCATCGTGGTCGCCGGCAATTTGCGCTTGCGGTCGATGCGGACATAAACAATATCCTTGGCGTCGAATTCGAAGTCGAGCCATGAACCGCGATAAGGGATCACGCGCGCCGAAAACAATAATTTGCCGCTCGAATGGGTTTTGCCCTTGTCGTGATCAAAAAACACGCCGGGCGAGCGGTGCATTTGCGACACGATTACCCGCTCGGTGCCATTGACGATAAAGGTGCCCTTTTCCGTCATCAACGGCATTTCGCCGAGATAGACGTCTTGTTCTTTGATGTCTTTGATCGACTTAGCTTGCGTTTCTTCATCGATCTCGAACACAACGAGACGCAATTTCAGCCGCAATGGCGCGGCGTAGGTCAGATCGCGCTGTTGGCATTCGTCGGTGTCGAATTTCGGTTTGTCGAATTCATAAGAGACGAATTCCAATTCGGCGCGACCCGAGAAATCTCGGATCGGAAACACCGATTTGAAGACCGCTTGCAGACCCGTATCCGTTCGCTCCGAGATTCTGACTTCCTTTTGCAGGAACAACTCGTAGGACTGGCGCTGGACTTCGATCAGGTTTGGCATCCGGACAACTTCCGGGATGCGCCCGAAGGATTTGCGAATACGCATGCGTCCAGTGAACGACAGGGACATCGGTCACCTCTCTATTGGCTGGCGTCAGATCTTTAGCGTCGATCACAACGTCCAAGCGGTGCGGCGTGCGGGGAGGAGCCAGCCTTGGGTCCTTGCGCACGCCGCAAGCCCAAACGCCAGCGACGGCCGCGCCGCCCCACGCCTGGGTTGCGCGACCGCCTGGAAATGATCAAACGTTGCGAGCAATCTCGCAACGTAAACGTGAACCCACCACGGCCGACGTGGCGGCGCCGACTTGGCTCGGCCAGACCGCCGGCGCCGCCGCGCGGAAAGCGGCGAAAGAGCGGCGTTTTGATCCGTGACGCTTGCGGGCGTATTGCCCGCTTTGTCGAGGATCGACGCCCCCTCGCCCGCTCGCCGGCTTACTTGAGTTCGACTTTGGCGCCGGCTTTCTCGAGCGCGGCTTTGATTTTGTTCGCCTCGTCTTTCGACACGCCCTCTTTCACGGGTTTTGGCGCAGCCTCAACGAGGTCTTTGGCTTCCTTCAGACCAAGGTCAGCGCGCACGGCGCGCACTTCCTTGATGACTTCGATTTTCTTGTCGCCAGCGGCGACCAACATGACCGTAAACTCGGTCTGTTCTTCGACCGGAGCGGCCGGAGCGGCGGCGCCAGCGCCCGGCATCGGCATGGCCATCGCCATGGCCGGCGCAGCGGCCGAAACGCCCCACTTGTCTTCGAGCAATTTGGCGAGGTCCGCCGCTTCCAAAACGGTAAGGGCGGAGAGGTCTTCAACGAGTTTTTCAAGCTTCGACATAGAGATAGGTCCTTCAAACAAGAAAGGGAGGGGGAATCAGCGGAAATTAAGCAGCGTCCTGATCTTTGGTCGCATAAGCGTTGATAACGCGCGCCAAGCCCGCCCCCGGCTGGGTAAGGACTGAGGCGATTTTCGTCGCCGGCTGCGTGATCATGCCAATCAGGCGCGCGCGCATTTCGTCAAGCGAGGGCAGCGTCGACAAGGATTTGATCCCGTCAACATTCAGAAGCGTTTCGCCGAGGATGGCGCCGCGCAGAACGAGCTTGTCGTTCTCTTTGGCGTAATCCAAAGCAATTTTTGACACCGCCACTGGGTCTTTTGCAAAGATGATGGCGGTTGGTCCTGTAAACAGGGCCGAAGCCGCCTCGCCTGCGCGTTGATCCAGAGCGATTTTCGCCAAACGGTTCTTGATGACTTTCAGCACGCCGCTCGTTTCACGAAGTTTAGCGCGAAACTTGCTCATTTCCGCAACGGTCAGCCCTGCGTAATGCGCCAAAATGACGACACCCGCATCGTCGAATACCTCTTTGAGGTCCTCGATGGCTTCAGACTTTTCGGTCCGGTTCATTGCGGTCTCCAAAACGCCAACGCATGGGCCAATCCCAGCGCCGGAACAAACGCCGCCAGCACAACCGAAGAGGCGGCGAGCCGCCTTTTGCGATTATCCTTGGCTGCGCCAACCTGCCCCAGGCCGTCGCCATGCGCGCGCGGAGGCCATCCCCGCGAACATTGTCGAAGCGCTGTCTCCTGCGGATGATTAAGCGTGCGAGTTCTTCTCGCTTGCCCCGCATTCACGGACAGGAAGGCGATCGCCCCGTTGCCGGGACGATCGCCATCAACACGAAACTGCGTTGAGCGCGGGCGTATGCCAAAGTTTTTAGGCGGTTGCAAGCGCTGATTGCAGGTCAACTTTCACACCCGCCCCCATGGTGGAGGCAAGCGACACTTTTTTCACATATGTGCCCTTTGCGCCGGCCGGCTTGGCCCGAACAACGGCGTCGATAAAGGCCCGTGCGTTTTCAAGCAAAGCGGTTTCGGTAAAGCTGGCTTTGCCAACGCCGGCATGGACGATCCCGGCTTTTTCCACCCGGAATTCCACCGCCCCGCCTTTTTGTTCTTTGACGGCTCTGGCGATGTCTGGCGACACCGTTCCGACCTTTGGGTTCGGCATCAGCCCGCGCGGGCCCAGTACTTTGCCGAGCCGGCCGACCAGCGGCATCATGTCCGGCGTGGCGAGCACCTTGTCAAACGGCATGTCGCCGGCTTGGACGCGCTCGGCCAAGTCTTCGGCCCCGACCACGTCGGCGCCCGCCGCGCGCGCTTCCTCGGCTTTGGCCCCGCGCGCAAACACCGCCACCCGCACTACCCGGCCGGTGCCGTTCGGCAGATTGCAGACGCCGCGCACCATCTGGTCGGCATATTTGGGGTCAACACCCAAATTCAGCGCGATTTCAATGGTTTCGTCGAACTTCGCCGTGGCGTTGGTCTTCACCGTCTTGATGGCGTCCGCCAGACTGACGACAGCCTTCGGATCGAGCTTTGCGCGCAGCGCTTTCAGTCGTTTTCCGGTCATCGTCTTACTCCACCACCTTCAAGCCCATCGCCCGCGCCGAACCGGCGACCATGCGCATCGCCGCGTCGTCGTCATTGGCGTTCATGTCTTTGCGCTTGGCGATACCGATTTCGCGGCATTGCGCCATAGTCACCGAACCGACAGTTTCTTTGCCGGTTTTAGCCGCGCCTTTTTGGATTTTCGCCGCCTTCTTCAGGAAAAACGACACCGGCGGCGACTTGATTTCAAAGGTAAAGGATTTGTCCTGAAACCAGGAAATGACCACGGGCAGCGGCGTGCCGGGCTCGACTTGCTGCGTGCGGGCGTTAAAACCCTTGCAGAATTCCATAATATTGAGGCCGCGTTGACCCAAGGCCGGGCCGACCGGCGGTGCAGGTTTTGCCTGACCCGCTGGTAATTCGAGCTTGATATAGCCCATCAACTTCTTCGCCATAGCTCCCCATCCTTTCGTGATGGCGCTCTTGTGGCCCGACCATCGGACCAAAGACGCCTGGGAGACGGCGGTCGCCGGCCGCGGAATGGACTTTCCCGCGACCTCCCGCCATTCAGTCAGGTCAGTCGAGTTTCTGCACCTGGCTAAATTCCAAATCGACCGGGGTTTCCCGGCCGAAAATCGATACAGTGACTTTCAAACGCTGGCGCGCTTCGTCAACGCCTTGCACGACGCCGTCGAAATTCTCGAACGGACCATCGGCGACTTTGACTTTCTCGCCAATCTCAAAACGAATGACCGGCGCGGCCGCTGCGGCCT
This sequence comes from Hyphomonadaceae bacterium UBA4763, assembly GCA_002403455.1. GTDB lineage: Bacteria > Pseudomonadota > Alphaproteobacteria > Caulobacterales > Aquidulcibacteraceae > UBA4763. The sequence continues at coordinate 12,376 of DHHV01000030.1, forward strand.
CAACCTCAGTCAAGCCCAGAATATTCTCAACATCTCGATCGGAAACCGGCATGGGCACATTGCCGTCGCCAAGGAATCCGGTCACCTTCGGCGTGTTTTTGACAAGGTGATAGGCTTCGTCCGACATCGCCATCTTCACCAGCACATAGCCGGGAATGTAGCGGCGCTGCACGGTGCGCTTTTTACCCCGATAGGTCTCGCTGACGTCTTGCGTTGGCACGACAACTTGCTCGAAGACATGCGTCAGGCCCTTTTTCTCGGCCTGCTCTTGAATCGCGCGCGCGACTTTTTTCTCGAAATTCGAGAAAGCATGCACGACATACCATTGCGCCTGCGCCATATTCCACGATTTCCTTAAGACAAACCAAGCGCAAACGTGATCACCATCCGGATCACGAAGTCGACAATACCCAAAAACACCGCTGCAAGACCCGCCATTATCAACACCATGATCGAAGCGGTCAGCGTTTCATTGCGCGTTGCCCAAGTCACTTGACGCATTTCGGCGCGAACGCTGCGTAAAAACTGCAGCGGATTGGCCTTTGGTTTGGTTTCGCTCATCGCCGTGAGAAATCCTACATCATCCGTGATCGGCCAATTTGGCGCGACTTGTCTATTACTTGGCGGCGGCGCCAGCGCTTTACAACGCGACTTCGCCGCAAAAGCCGATCCTGACTGGCAGGAGTGGAGGGGCTCGAACCCCCGACCCTCGGTTTTGGAGACCGATGCTCTACCGACTGAGCTACACTCCTAGCGCACCGATCAAAACCACAGCTCGCGCCGACCCGCAAGTGCCGCGCTTTCCTGCTTCCGCCTCGCCGACAACAGGTTTTACCGGCGCTTTGCCGCGATAAATGCTGATTTCATGAGGAGGAGCCGAAGAAATAAGTCGAAATGCGCCGCAATTCAAGCGCTTTCTTGGGCTTCCGAGGCGTTGTTTGGCAAAGGCGCGACAGCGTCAAGAAACGCTTCGGCTTGACGCCGGATCGCGGCGACTTCGGCAGTTGAGAGCCGATCAAGACTTTTCAACGCCAAGCTCATCCGTGGAATGCGCGCAAAGCGCGCCTGATGCGTCAACAAAAAGTTCCAATAAATAAAATTGAACGGACAGGCGCCCTCTCCTGCCCGCAAATCGGGGCTATACTTACAGCTCTGGCAATAATCCGACATTCGATCGATATATTTACCTGACGCTGCATAAGGCTTTGACGCCATGATCCCGCCATCGGCATAGATCGCCATGCCATGCGTGTTTGGCAACTCGACCCATTCAAAGGCGTCAGCATAGACAATCATATACCATTCATTGATCTCGGCGGGTGAAATCCCGGCCAGCAAAGCGAAATTGCCCGTTACCATCAAACGTTGAATATGATGCGCGTAAGCATATTGGCGTGTTGTCTCGATGCAATCGGCCATGCAGGTCATGTCTGTTTTGGCTGTCCAATAAAACTCCGGCAATCGTCGCTGCGCATCCAGCGCGTTAGTTTCTTTGTATTTTGGCATGAAATGCCAATAGAGACCGCGCACATATTCCCGCCAACCTAGAATTTGCCGTATGAATCCTTCAACGGCGTTGAGTGGCGCCTTTCCATCGAAATATCGTTGCTGCGCCGCCGCGCAGACCTCCAAGGGCGTCAAAAGACCTAAATTGAGACTGGTCGATAGAATCGAATGCCACAAAAACGGCTCGCCCCGGCGCATTCCGTCTTGATAATCACCGAAACAAGGCAGCCGCCAATCCAAGAAATGCGTCAATGCATCCTGCGCTTCCGCCTGATCAATGGGAAAGTTCAGCGCATCTAACGCGCCAAAATGCGCAGAAAACGCCTGTTTAACGTCCAAAATCGCGTCGTTTCGACCGTTATCCGCGCGCGGAAGCCACGCAAAAGGCGCTGGAACCGTCGCCGGAATGGCCTTTCTGTTGTCCGAATCATAGTTCCAGGCGCCGCCGATGGGCGCCTCGCCATCCATTAACAGGCCGGTATTACGGCGCATTTCGCGGTAAAAATACTCCATTCGGAGCGCTTTTCGCCCCGTCGCCCAGGCCGAGAACGCGGCGCGAGAGGCGATAAAACGATCATCCTCGCGGATTTCCACCGGCATTTGGAAGCGCGCAGACCAGCTTTGCATGGCTTGATCGAGCCGATATTCCCCGCATTGCAGCGCGATCAGGCGGTCAAAACGGCCCGGATTGGCGCCGATAAGGCGCGCGATTTCCCCTTCAAGGCTGTGCGAATTGGCCGGATCGTCGATCCGAACATAGCAAACGGAGATGTTTTGGCTGCGCAATTGCGCCGCAAATGCGCGCATGGCGGCGAAAATAAGCGCGATTTTCTGCTTGTGATGACGCACATAGGTGGCTTCAGCACGCACTTCAGCCATCAAAACGCAGTCAATATCGCGCCGGATATCGCGCAAATGCGCGCCGTTAAGCGACAATTGATCGCCCAGAACGAGCCGGATAGCGCCATTTAACGCGCCATTAGGGCCCAAATTGGCGCTCACCCGCGGCTTGCAGCCGTGCTCGCGGCGATGCGGTAATCGATGTCTTGGCCGCGCGCCTGAAAGGCGATGCGCACCACTTGGTCCTGGTCGTCATACCACAGATCGAGCGCCAATTGCGATTGGAGGCGATAGCGGCGCGCTTTGGTCGGCTTGCCGCCGACATCGATCACTTCGTCGCCAATCAAGCTGACCGCAATCGGCAATATTTCGCCAGTCTCGCTGTTCAGCATGCGGTTTTGGTCAAGAAGACGCATGTTCCAATAGCTGGATGGAATGACGCTCCCGTCCAGTTCCACATTGCCTTTCGGGCCGATGACGCGCATCGACTGGCCAACCCGGCGCGCGGTGACTCGCCGATCCTTGCCATCGCGTTTTGTCCAGCAATCAAGTTCTTGCAATTCGCCGCCGCGCCATAATTCCTGGCATCGATGCTGATAATCGAACACGGTAATCGGCCCTAGACCAGCGCGAAGGCCGATTTTTACCGCCACGCTTTGCTCTTCGCCACGCTCAGCGATCACGATTTCATGCTGGCCGAAGGGTTTTCCTTGGCGATACACGTCGAACACAATCTTGCGCGTCTTTGCAGAGCTGACAGGTCTGGAAACGCTTTCCCCCACCGGTTCGGCCGCTATTGCGGACGCCATCGGCGCCAAAGCCATTAAAGCTGCGAAGAGGACGCCGGTCATACGCATGAGACACACTCCACACGAAGAATATAATAAGCAGTGAACGCCCTATTGCCTTGATTTACAAGCAAAAGCTAAATCACCGCTACGACGTCAACCCTAACATCTTGGTGAGCCACCCGAACCGATGCGATTCCTCACCGACCAGGCAGACGCAGGCTTCGTCGGATATCACCACCGGCTGGTGGCGATCGCCTGGCTCGCGCACCGCCAATTGGCCGCGGCGAAAGGCGCCGCGCTCGTCTTCAAAAGCGCCGCGCAGCACCAAAGTCAGCTCCAAGCCGCCATGGCCATGCGCCGGCGCCGCCGTTTTGGGGCGCAGCCGCAACAGCCGCGCATGCGGGACCGGCAGGCGGATTTCCTCGACCCCGCCCCAGCTTTTGCGCCAGGAGAGCTTACCTGTTGTTTCGTCTAGACCTTGGCGGACCGTCTCAATACTGGAGATCACATGCGAATCAGCGCGCCGCGTCGACATCGGGTGCCCGGCCGCCGAACAAAACTGCTCCTGACGCGGATCGGACCGGATCGCCCGGCGCACGCTTGCCCAGGTCAGCGCCGCTTCGCGCGCGCGCGGCGATAGCCGCGTGTAAAAATCCAGGACAAGCGCATGCGCCGGCGCAATATTGCCGACGGCATAATCCAAGAGCAGCGCCTCTTCGACAGAGGCCTCTAACGTTGCCGCTAACGCCATTTTGTGGAAAAATCTCCGAAATTCAGACAGCTTACGCAGCGGCGCGCCGATTGGATCATTCACAAATGTTTGGATGATGCGGTGTGATCGCCGCAGGCGCGCGGCCTTGCCTCCGGGCGGGCGTTTAGGCCAGAACAAGCGCGGACAGAATAACCAAATTGAGCCGCCTGATGCCTGACCTGCCGCGCCATTTTTCCAGCGTCATCGACGCGATCGGCTCAACGCCGTTGATTAGGCTAAAGAAAGCCAGCGCAGCGACGGGCTGCGAGATCTTCGGCAAGGCCGAATTTCTCAATCCGGGCCAATCGGTCAAAGACCGCGCCGCGCTCGGCATCGTGCGGGCGGCGGAAAAGTCCGGCGCGCTGCGCCGCAATGGCGTGATCGTCGAGGGGACCGCCGGCAATACCGGCATTGGGCTGGCCATGGTCGGCAATGCGCTGGGCTATCGCACGGTGATCGTCATGCCGCGCACGCAGTCAAAGGAAAAGAAAGACGCGATCCGCATTCTTGGCGCGCAATTGATCGAGGTCGATCCGGCCCCGTTCGCCAGCCCCAATCATTATGTCAAATATTCGGCGCGTCTTGCCGAAGAGATGAACGCGACCGAGCCGAATGGCGCGATCTGGGCCAATCAATTTGACAATGTCGCCAATCGCCAAGCCCATGAAGACAGCACCGGCCCGGAGATTTGGGAGCAAACCGGCGGCAAGATCGACGGTTTTATCTGCGCTGTCGGGTCGGGCGGCACGCTCGGCGGGGTGTCGCGCGCGCTAAAGCGCCGCAATCCGGCCGTCGCGATTGGCATTGCGGACCCGCATGGCGCCGCGCTGTATCATTATTACGCGCATGGCGAGCTGAAAGCCGAGGGCTCCTCGATCACCGAAGGCATTGGGCAAAGCCGCATCACCGCCAATCTGCAAGATGTCGTTGTTGACCGCGCTTATCGGATCAGCGATGCCGAGGCGCTCGATATCCTGTTTGACCTCGTCGTCGACGAAGGCCTCTGCCTTGGCGGTTCGGCCGGCATCAATATCGCCGGAGCGATAAAGCTGGCCCGTGATCTTGGCCCAGGCAAGACGATTGTGACGATCCTGTGCGATTACGGCAATCGCTATCAAAGCAAGATGTTCAACCCGGAATTTTTGCGCGAAAAGGGTCTGCCGGTTCCCAAATGGCTGACCGGCCTGGGAGCCGGCGGATGAGCGCCTCGATGAACATGCAAGACCCGATGATCGCGGCGGCGGATTTGGCGCGCATGCTCGGCGCGCCGGATTTGCGGGTGATCGATGCGACCTGGTTTGGGCCGGGCGATCCGCGTTCGGGGCGCGCAGCGTTTCTCGCCTCGCATATTCCGGGCGCGGTGTTTTTCGACATCAACGAGATCGCTGATCCGACCACGGATTTACCGCATATGCTGCCCGATCCGGTGATGTTCAGTTCACGGATGCGCAGCCTTGGCCTTGGCGATGGGCATCGCTTTGTCGTCTATGACCAGACCGGGGTGTTTGCGGCGGCGCGGGTCTGGTGGATGTTGCGGGTGATGGGCGCGCGCGAGGTTCTGGTGCTCGATGGCGGTTTTCCCGCCTGGACAGCCGGCCATCATCCGGTCGAAGACGGCGCGGTTGCCCCGCAAGAGCGGCATTTCAGCGCCCGCAAGCGGGCCGAGCTGGTCCGCGATTATGCGCAAATGCGCGCCCATGTCGCCATTGGCAATGCGACTATTCTGGATGCGCGGCCCCCGGCGCGGTTTTCCGGGGCTGAGAACGAGCCGCGCCCGGGCCTTCGGCGCGGCGCGATGCCCGGCGCGATCAATACGCCGTGGACGGAGGTTTTCGCGCCCGATGGCCGGATGAAGGACGCCGCCGCCTTGCAAGCCGTTTTCGACGGCGCGGAGAAAGCCCCGACGCTGATCGCCACGTGCGGCTCGGGCGTCTCGGCCTGCGTGCTGGCCTTGGCGCTGGCGAGGCTCGGGCGGCGCGATGTGGCGGTCTATGACGGCTCCTGGGCTGAGTGGGGCGCGCGGGCCGAGAGCCCCATCGTCATGCGCGCCGATGACTGAGGAGACCCCTATCCGGCCGCGCGCGCCCCAAACGCGGCTGACGCAAGCCGGGCGCGGCCTTGCCCCCACCGCCGGTTTGGTGCATCCGCCGCTCGAGCGCGCCTCGACGATTTTAACGCCGACCCAGGCCGATCTTTATCGCCCCGATCTGAAGACTTATGGCCGCTCCGGCCTTGCCCCGCATCGCAGCCTCGCCGCGTTGATGACCGAGCTGGAAGGCGGCGCCGGCGCGGTTTTGGCCCCGACCGGGGTGGCGGCGATCACGCTCGCGCTGATGACCTATGCGCGGGCCGGCGATGCGGTGCTGATCACCGACAATGTCTATGCGCCGACACGCAAGTTCTGCGATCAGGTGTTAAGCGGGTTGGGCGTGCAGGCGCATTATTTCGATCCGCGCGATTTGGCGGCGCTGGCGGCGGATTGGCCGGAAAAGACACGGCTGGTCTTTGCCGAAAGCCCCGGCTCGCTGACTTTTGAACTGACCGATCTGCCGGCCTTGGCGGGGATGTGTCGGGCGCGCGGCGCCAAATTGATGATCGACAATACCTGGGGGGCGGGGTTGGCGCTGCGGCCGCTCGAACTCGGCGCCGATATATCGATTCAATCGCTGACCAAGTACGTGTCGGGCGGCTCGGATTTGTTTGGCGGGGCGTGCGTTGCGGCAACGGTGGAGGACGCGGCGCGGCTCGACCAGACCGCGTTCTGGATGGGCCTGAGCTTGAGCCCGGACGAGTGTTACGCCTTGCAGCGCAGCGCCCGCTCGATCCACGCCCGGTTCCGCGCCAGCGACGCCGCCGCGCAGATCTTGGCGCAGCGTTTGGCCGGCCAAAGAGGCGTGCGGGCGGTGTTGCATCCCGGCTTGGCGACCAGCCCCGATCATTTATTGTGGCGGCGCGATTTTACCGGCGCGGCCGGGGTGTTTGGCCTGGTGCTGGAGGCGCCCGCCGGGCCAGCCGGGGCGGCGTTTTGCGATCGCTTGCGCCTGTTCGGCAATGGCTATTCCTATGGCGGGTTTGAGAGCCTGTGTTTATGGTGCGACCCGCAATTGGGCCAGCGCAAGCTGATCCCCCGTCCGGACGGGTCGGTGGTGCGGCTGGCGATCGGGGCCGAAGACGTCGAGGATTTATGGGCTGATTTGGTTGCGTCGTTTCAAACATGATCATCGAGATGATCAAATATGTTTGAACATTTTTCAAAATTAAACGTCAAAACGGCGTACTTAATGTTTTAAATCATGTTTTTATTTTTTTATCTTTTGCGACATTTTTTTAATTTGTAACGTTTTCCTAGTTGTTGTAATGTCTAATTATTTAAAGTCGCTTGCGTCACGTGTTTTACGTAGCTTTTTTCCAAGCGTGTCTTCATGATAATTAAGTCAGTCAAGACAGACTAAGCTCTTGTTTTCGCGCATTTTCTTAACGCGAACCGGTTCCCACTTCGCTTGAAAATAAGCTTCACAGGTAAAGGGTTGATCCCTCTATCACTACACATCCCGCATAGAGGAGCGCGGAGCACCGCCTGCGTTCACCTGTCGACCGAAGACGGGAAACGCTGATGTCGGCAGCCGAACAAATATGGAAAGCCGGAGGTCCGGCCCAGGTAACGCTATCTATCCGACCTGAGCCAGCGCCGCCGCCAAGCGCTGGGCGCGCAGCGCGCGCAAGACGCCGCCGAGTTTTTCTTCGAAAAACTTGTCGCAGCCAATGCAGAGATTGGCGTAGGTCTCCCCGCTCGGCGTCGTGGTTTGGGAAGCGCGCGCAAAGGTCTGCCGGTCCCAGCCGGCGTATTCGCCCATCCGCTCCGGATCGCCGTCATTGATGGCTTGCAAAGCCGGGTGGTCTTTCAAGCTGTCGAGAATGTCGGTGAGGCGTTCTTCGGTCAGCTTGCCGAGCGGAGCTTTGGTTTTCAGACAGCAGGGATAGACCGAACCGTCCGGCTCGATCGAGACTTCCGATCCCGCCCAGCCATGGTTGAGAAAGCCCCTGCCGCCGGCCCAGCGCGCGCAGAAATTGACGCCATAATCGGCTTTTGACAAATTATTGGCCCAAGCGCGGCCGCGCGGCCATAATTCACCGATCCAGAGCTCCGGTTGCGCGCCGAAAAACACAAAGAACGGACCGTCTTCGATCAAATAATCGCGGGCTTGCGGCAAATGGATGCGATGATCGCTGGCGGCGGCGATATTGGCTTCCTCGACGCCGAATTTTTGCATCATGGCCCGGACTTTGTCCATGAGGCGGAACTTTTTGTCGCCTTCCATGCCGACATGGTAATCGTCGATCGAAGCGATCGCGATCATCCAGACATTGCGCTTTAACATCTCTTCGATATGGCGCTCTTCCAGGATGTCGCCGGTGGTTTGCATGGAAATGCGCGGCGCCGCCTTGCCATAGCGGGCATGGACCGCGTCGATGATCGGATAGAACAGCGGCTCGCGCACGCTATCCATCAGCACTTCGCCGCCGGCGAGGATCAGCCGGCCGCGCCGACGCTGCGGCGAACCGTCCGGGGTGAGATGATCCGGGTCGAGATAGGAATAATCCTCCGGCAGATTGGCGACGATCTTTTCAAATGCAGCCTGGCCCTCGCTAATGACGCGGCGCAAATCGTCGCGCACATAGGGGCGAAAGCGGTCGTCATAGCAATGCACGCATTTACGGTGGCAAGCCCAGGTGATGACCCAATAAATGCTTTCCATCAGCGCCGGCCCTTTTGTTCAAAATCCATGTCTGCCATCGTTTGGTCGGCGATCGCAAATAATGCGCCTTCACCATTATGTCGAAATGAGTTTACCGCGCCTGCAGCAAAAGCACGCGCCCGCCCGCCGCCGCCGCATCCTCCGGATCATGGGTGACCAACAAACAAGGTAGGCGCCGGCGCGCGATCTCGCCAAAGGCGAATTGCCGCATCTGCACGCGCAATTGCGCATCGAGCTTGGAAAACGGCTCATCGAGCAAGATCGCCGCCGGCTCGGCCAAAAGCGCCCGCATCAGCGCAACGCGCGACCGCTCCCCGCCCGACAACGCGGCCGGATCGCGCGCTTCAAAGCCAGCAAGGCCAGCGCGGGCCAACGCCTCGGCGATCGCCGCCCGCCTCGCTGCGCCCCGCAAATGCGCCGGCGCGCCGAAGCCAAGATTGGCGCCGACCGATAAATGCGGAAACAATAAGGCGTCTTGGAATAACAGACCGATGCGGCGGCGCTCGGGCCGCAACGCCCTTACGTGGCGTCCGTTAAGGCGTACTGTTCCTTGCGCGCTGACGCCTTTGTCCAACGTGCCGGCGATCCAAGCGAGCAGCGTCGATTTG
>DHHV01000030.1:21937-22096 GCA_002403455.1 Hyphomonadaceae bacterium UBA4763
AGCGAGCAGCGTCGATTTGCCGACCCCGCTCGGCCCCATGATGGTCAATACCTCGCCCGGCGCGATGGTGAAATCGAGGGGGCCATAGAGATGGCGCGCGCCAATGCGGGCTTGTCCGCCGATGATCTCCAAGCCTTGGCTCATCGCGCGGCCTCGCGC
>DHHV01000030.1:22402-23237 GCA_002403455.1 Hyphomonadaceae bacterium UBA4763
GCTCATCGCGCGGCCTCGCGCAACAAAGCGCGGCGGCGATACGCCCAGCGCGGGCCAAGATCGGCGAGCGCCAGCGCCAGCAGGGGCGTCGCCACCAGGATGACGCTCATGACGCCAACGAGGCGGCGATCGCCGCTGCCGGCCAGCACGAGGCTCTCGGTGACGAGCGTTGCAATCCTTCCCGCCCCCGCCGCCAAGGTCGGCAAATAGAGCGCGGTGGAAACGACGACGCTTAACGCCGCCGCCGACAGGATCGGGGCAAGCAGCATTGGCGCGCGCACGCGCCAGAACGTCGCCAAGGGCCCCGCGCCAAGGACGCGCGCGCTCGCCGTCAACCGCCGATCGAGCCCTTCATGCGGCCCCAGCAGCAGCAGCCATGCATAAGGCAGCGTGTAGATCAAATGCGCCCAGGCGACATTTGCCCATTGCCCATCAAGACGCCAGGCCGCCCAAAAGCTGGCAAGGCCAAACACAAAACTCGGCTCCGGGACGAACAGCGGCGCAAAAAAGGCGAGCGTTAAAGCGCGGCGCAACAACGGGCGCTGCCCCGTCGCTTCCAAGCCGATTAGCGCCAAGACCGGGGCGGCGATGGCGCAAAAGGCGGCAAGGCTCAAGGAATTGGCGATCGGCGCGCCAATCAGACGCGGGCTGCGCGCCCATAAATCGAGGCTCCAGGCGCTGGGAACGAGGTCGGGAAAGCGCCAGCTTTGCGCGATACTAGAGAGGGCCTGGGCGGCCAAGGCCAGGATCGCGCCAAAAAAGACGATTTGTCCCAGCCGCGCCAGCAAGGCGGCGGCGAGATCCAAGGCGCCGCGGCGCGCGCCTTGCGCCGCAA
>DHHV01000032.1:0-972 GCA_002403455.1 Hyphomonadaceae bacterium UBA4763
CTCCGGAATTGGCAAAGCGCGGCCAAGCGCCAGCGCGCTCGGACCGACCCGCAACATCACGGCCGCTTCGCGCGCTTCGACCCTGGCCCAATAGGAGGGCGCTTGCCAGTACCGCGCGCGGCCAACGCTATCGCGCCGCGTGACGGCAAGGGCGTCCGGCGCCACTTGCACCCGTTCGCGCGCCAAGGCTTGGCGCCGGCTGGCCCGAAAAGCGAGCCACAATGCCAGGACGTCAAGGCCCAAAAACCCGGCGACCGGGTATGCGCCGATGACCCAGAACAATAAACCCAACGCGCCACAAACAAGGCCCATGGCGATAAGGACCCAGAAAATGGCCCGGCCCGAGGCGGCGCGGTGCGGCGCAAGCTCGGCATCCATCAATAACGGACCGGTCAGCCGAGGCGCAGCGTCGACGCGCCGCCAGGCGATCGGGTCGGCCGCACGCGTCATGTTGCTGTCCCCGGCGACGGCAAGACTTGACCCCTCAATCCCGATCGACCACCGTCCTTGCCCATGATCTCCTCTTTAAAGCGCCAAGCGGCCGTGACAAGCGCGGCCGCGCCGACCACTGCGCCGAGTCGCAAAAAACCGCGCCGCACGACGTTCTCGCGCGCCGAGGCGCACGCCTTTTATGCTGCCCTTGCGGAAGATCGGCCTGATCCGCATACGGAACTTCTGTTCCTCAATCCCTACACCTTACTGGTGGCGGTGGCGCTGTCTGCGCAAGCGACCGATGTCAGCGTCAACAAAGCCACGAAAAACCTGTTTACACAGGTCGACACCCCGCAAAAAATGCTGGATTTGGGCGAAGCAGCGCTGATCGAGCACATCAAGACGATTGGACTGTTTCGCACAAAAGCCAAAAACGTCATCGCCATGGCGCAGATCCTTGTGGACCAACATAATGGCGAGGTTCCGCGCGCGCGCGAAGCCTTGGAGGCTTTGCCCGGCGTTGGCCGCAAGACCGCCAAT
>DHHV01000032.1:1283-28555 GCA_002403455.1 Hyphomonadaceae bacterium UBA4763
GTTGGCCGCAAGACCGCCAATGTGGTGCTGAACGAAGCCTTTGGCGAACCGACCATCGCGGTCGATACCCACATCTTCCGCGTCGCCAACCGCACCGGGCTTGCCCCCGGCGCCAATCCCATGGCGGTCGAGCGCGCGCTGGAGGCGATCACGCCGCCAGCTTTCAAAAAAGGCGCGCATCATTGGCTGATCTTGCACGGCCGTTATGTCTGTGTCGCGCGAAAGCCAAAATGCGCTCTATGCGTGGTGCGCGATCTGTGCCGATTTCCCGAAAAGTCCGTGGACGCATGATCAGCGGTCCGCGAGGCTTAGCCGGATCCGATCGAGCAGCGCCGCCGCAAAAATATCTCCGCAATTGCGACCTTGTTCGACATAGAAATAGGGCTCGATCAATTCGAGCTCCATCACCGCCAGCCGGCCATCGTCGAGGCGCGCCATGTCAACCCGCGCATAAAGCGGGGCTTCCGGCGCCTTGGCGAGCACCTCGGCCGCCGCTGCAATATCGTCCGCCAACGGCTTAATAGCGGCTTCGCGGCCGCCATATTTGGCCTGAATGCGATAATCCCCCGGCGCTGGCCGCTTGATCAAAGCGTGGCTGAACCGCTCGCCGAAAAACAAAAAGGAATATTCTCCCTCACGAACAATGCTGTGCAAAAACGGCTGCGCCAGAGCCGCCTTTGGGGGCAAATGATCTGCTGGCGGAAGATCGTCCCCGCGGCGCAAACGGATTTGGCGCCAAGCGCCGGCGCCGATCACCGGCTTGATCACCAACTCGTCCGTCGCCAAATCGTCGAATGCGGCCGCGATCAAATCGGGCGCGCAAGAATCCAGCCAAACCGTCGGCACGCTGACGGCGCCCGCATCACTCAACGCGGCAAGATAGGTTTTCCGCGCATTCCAGCTGATCAGCTTGGGCGAATTCCACAACCGACCTTGCACTGCGCCCGCAATCTGCTCCAGCCGCTCCAAAAAAAAGTCCGGCCGCGCCGTATAATCCCAGGTCGTCCCAACCACTGCACCGTGATAACGACCCCACTCGATCTGCGCGTCATCCCAAGCCACTGCGTCCAAATGAATGCCGGCGCGCCGGCAGCCGAGCACCAGTTCGGCGAATTCCAAATCATGCTGCCAAGCGTCATCGCGACGATGCGCAGCGCCAGGCAAGGTCGCGGTCGAGGCCAGAAACGCGATGGGGATCATGGCCGGCGGCTGTGGTCGATCCCCGCCGGCCTGTCAATCGCCCTGTTCTACAGCGCTTCCAGCATGGTGGCGACGAGCGGGTGGCGGACGATGTCCTCGGCCTGCAGGCGCACGACCGCGACGCCGCCAACGCCGTCGAGCCGTTCCGCCACCGGGCCAAGGCCCGACATGGTCGGCAACAGATCGCTTTGCGCCGGATCGCCCGTGACGATCATCGTCGAGGACCACCCGAGCCGCGTCAACAACATCTTCAATTGCGTGTAGGTGCAGTTCTGCGCTTCGTCAATCACGACGAAAGCGTTGTTCAGCGTGCGCCCGCGCATATAAGCAACCGGCGCAATCTCGATCAGGCCTTCGGCCATCAATGCCTTGAGACGTTTTGGCGATAACCGGTCCGATAAGGCGTCATAGAGCGGGCGCAAATAAGGCGCGAGCTTGTCTTCCAGATCGCCCGGCAAAAAGCCCAGGCTCTCGCCCGCTTCGACCGCCGGCCGCGACAACACGATCCGGCCGACCCGGCCGCTTTCCAGCGCTTCGACCGCTTTGGCGATCGCCAAATAGGTCTTGCCGGTGCCGGCCGGCCCGAGCGCCATCACCAACGCATGCTGGTCGATCGCCTCCATCAATTTGGCTTGGCCGGGGCTCTTGGGCCGCACATGTTTGACAAAGCTTTGATCGCGCGGCGCAGGTTTTGGCGCGGGATCGGCGTCGAGCGGGTCCCAGTCCCGCCGCACCAATTGCGGGCGCAAGGGGCGCACCTTTCCGGCGTCCTCAAAAAACGCATTGGCTTCGGCGGCCTGATTAAGGCGGCGAACGGCGGCGCGCTTACCCATGAGCGTCTCCTTCGACAAACGCCGACAGCGCCAAAGCCCCGCGCGCTGTGGGCAAAAAAAACGCCGCAAGCGGGGCTTGCGGCATGCACAAAAGCGAAAACGAGGGGAACGCTGGATCGGCCCAGCTCGGGCGATCAGGATCGAGGCTGAAGTCGCGACGGATGTCGCTTCGGCCGACCATCTTTGTTCCCCGTTGCAGCGCGGCGACATGCCCCGCTGCGGCGCAGCAATCCAGGGGGTCCCGAATCACCTGCCTGAGACCATGATGCGCCGTATTTGCGTCGAAAGCATTAATGATTTTTCGCGAACGGCCGTCGCGGCAATGACGGAAGTGCACAATCATCCGTCGACGGAGGGTGCGACGGACACATTCCGACAGGGGTCAAGTTCGATTTTTGAAATGTCACAAGACGTTGCGGCTTGTGCCGGTCGTCCGCACTTGTTAGCGCTTCGCATCCGGCGCATTTCGTGGCCGATTGGTCACAAATTGATTAAGGGGGCGCGACATGAAGAAATTGATCGCCGAGACGCTCGGAACGGCATGTTTGGTGTTTTTCGGATGCGGATCGGCGGTATTGGCCGGCGGTGAAGTCGGCCAATTGGGCATTTCATTGGCTTTTGGCCTATGCATTGTCGCGATGGCTTATGGAATCGGGCCAGTGTCCGGCTGCCATATCAACCCGGCGGTGAGCTTTGGCGCATTTATCGCCGGGCGCATGAGCTTGAACGAGATGTTTCAGTATTGGGGCGCGCAAGTGATCGGCGCGGTAATTGGGGCGGCTTTGCTATTGTTCGTTGCGCAAGGCGAACCCGGTTTTTCACTCGCCAGTAATGGGCTTGGCCAAAATGGGTGGGGCGCCGGATATTTGAGCGGTTACAGCATGGCCGCCGCTTTCACTTTCGAGCTCATCACAACATTCATTTTTCTGGTCGTGATCTTGGGCGTCACGCAGATTGGCGCGCCGTTGCAATTGGCGGGATTGGCGATCGGTCTCTCCCTTCCCTTGATCCACATTGTCGGCATTCAAATCACCGGCGTGTCGGTCAATCCTGCGCGCAGCCTTGGCCCTGCCCTTTTTGTTGGCGGGAAAGCCTTGGCGCAACTATGGCTGTTCCTGGTCGCGCCGCTGGTCGGCGCGGGGCTGGCTGGGTGGCTGTTTCGACAAAAATGGTTGAGCGCAAACGCCGATTGAAGCGGTCCCATCAGCGCTGATCGTCATAGAACTTCTTCAGCCACAGAGGATCGGCGCCAAGCCCCCAGCCGGCGCCAATGAACAGATGCAACATCGTCGCCCGCGCGCCGCCATAACGCGCGATGCGCCGATCAGAGGTGCGCAGGACGCGGTCAACGAGGATGCCTCGCCCCAAGCGGGCAAGCTTTATGCAGAGATCGGCTTCCTCCATGATCGGCAAGTTGGGATCAAAGCCGCCGCAGGCGACATAATCGGCCCGACGGCAGAACATCGCTTGGTCGCCGAAGAACAGCCGCGCGCCGCGGAAAAACAACCAAGGTCTGAAGATCAGCGGCGCATACCACGTCTTTATCACGTGATGGGCGTTTATTCCGTGCCAGGTCTTGCGCGGTCCTTCAATAATTGACCGAAATCCGCCCAGCGTAATATTCTTGTTCGCAAGCACAGAACGGATCAATTCAATTGAATCATCCGGTGGCCAGGTATCGGCATGAATGAACCACAAAATTTCCCCGTGCGCGGCCAACGCCCCTTCATGCATTTGCGCCGCGCGCCTGGCCTTTTGAGCAGTAATCACCTGCGCGCCAGCCTCCGCCGCGATCGTGCTGGACCCATCTGTACTCCCTGCGTCGACAACAATGATTTCCAGCGGCTCTGGATCAAGGATCGACAACACCCGTAACGTGCGCCGCAAAAAAATGGCCTCATTCAAAACCGGCATGACGATTGACACCTGCATTCCCAATCCTTGCCGCAGGGCGCGCCGTTTGACCAGATGACGCAAGGTCACAGGATGAGGTGATTATCAAAATGGTAGCACTAACTCTCTGCGCACCGATAATGTTTTAAAATAAGATTTCATTTTGAGAAAACACTCTAACGCGTGAAGCCGATTTATTATGCTGACAATGGTTTAAAAAGTCAAATTTTTGACATTATCAATTTTTGATATAAAAATGCTATCAATACAAATAAAGACTATTTAAAAATCAAAGGATTAAAAAGACATTTATTTATTTTACAATGTGGATATTGCATTCTGAAAAAATTTGCAATTACATTTTCGTAACATGCGTTTTATTTTAAGCGCTTTCTTGTAGTGCTCTACCCGCGAGTTTAGCATGAACGCCTGAGCGTTCATGATTAGCGGATGGTCAGTGCACCGATAGAAGGCGCGCTTACCACTTGCACATGTCGGCGCTCGCGTGTATCTGCACGGCTCCGCGGACCACCGCGAAGCGCCCGTAGCTCAGCTGGATAGAGCATCAGACTACGAATCTGAGGGTCAGAGGTTCGAATCCTTTCGGGCGCGCCATTTGCGAACAAAACTGGGCACTCCTGCCGGAGCTGCCCCGCCGCCCATGACGAGGCGCTCCAGGACGCTGCGACGGCCATGAATGCGGACTTCTTCGTCATCCACTTCCACGTTATCGATCATCGCCCGCAACCAAGCGCGGCGGAACGGAACCGGGCCATCGGTGACGTTTGTCCGCATGACCTCCGTGAAGGCGGCGATCTTCTCGGCATTGATCCGCGTCTCGGGGCGTAGTTCCGCAGCCGCCCGCTCATAGGCGGTTTTAGCGATCTCTCGCTCAGTCCGCAGGGCTGCGATCCGCTCCTTGAGCGTCGGGTCAGACGGATCGGCTGCGCCGCTTTCGATGACAGCATACAGACGCTTGAGGCGCTCTTCGGCCTCGCCGAGCTTGGCCTTGAGGCTCGTGAGCCTGTGAGCACGGTCGGCGTCGCGGTCGCCCTGACGTTCGATCAGCGCCCCCAAAAGCTTTTCAACGCGCTCCGGCGTGAGCAGATCATCGGCAAGCCGGGCGGTAATAAGGTCGTCAAGCTTATCCATCGGCAGCGCCCGGCCCGTGCAGGCTGTTTCACCCTTCTGGGCCGCGCTGGCGCACACGTAGTAACGGTATCTGCCACTCTTGCCCGTGCGTAGCGTCATCCCGCCTTTACACGTAGCGCAGGTCGCAAGTCCGGTCAGCAGGATCGGCCCTGTCACCGTCCGGGGCGGCGTGGCCTTCGGGTTGCGGGACTTAAGCTGGGCCTGCACGGCGTCGAAAGTGGCGGCGTCGATGATCGGATCGACGGCGACGACGATATGCTCGCCTTCCGGCTTTCGCTCGCGCGTCTTTGAATCATTGCAGTTGAAGCGGTGCTCACCCTTGTAGGTCGTACTGGTGATGAGCTTGTGCAGCGGACCGATGCCCCAGCGCGCGCCGCGCCGTGTGCGGTAGCCATTCGCGTTGAGCCAGGTGACAGCCGCTTTGACGCCCATCGGGCCGGACGTTCCGTCGCCTTCGCGGATCAGCTTGAAGATCAGGCGCACGGTTTCGGCCTCGACGGGATCGACGGCAAGGCGCTTTTTGATTTTCGCGCCTCGCTGCTCGGTGGCGATGATCTTGTAACCGAACGGCGCCGCCGCGCCGTTCCAGAAGCCCTGGCGGGCGTTTTCCTGCATCGCCCGCAACACGTGCTTGGCATTCTCCTTGGACTGGTATTCGTCGAACACGGCAAAGACCTGACGGACCATCACCGCCATCGGGTCGTCGCCGTAGTCCTGAGAGATGCTGACCAAGCGAATGGCGTGCTTGCGCAGCTTGCGGACGTTCATTTCCAGACGGATGTGATCGCGGGCAAAGCGTGAAAAGCTGTGCACCAGCACGACATCGAACGGTGCCTCGCCGCTCGTGGCGAGATCAAGCATGCGCTGAAGCTGCGGGCGGTTATCGTCCGTTCCCGACAGGCCAGCGTCGATGAATTCTCCGGCGATTTCCCACCCTTTGGCGGCGCAGTAGGCAGTGAGCTGGCGCAGCTGATCGGGGATCGACAGGTCGCTGTCCGCCTGACGTCCCGTTGACACGCGCATGTAGAGCGCTGCGCGCAGCGGCGCATCATCATTGGCGGGCGTGACATTGGGTAGTGTCATGATGCGGACTTTCGGCGGGGGCGCGGACGCGCGGCAGTAACGGGCGCATTATGGCAAAGCACAGCGGATTTGGCGCCCCCTTCGGACGGCTCTTTTTTGGGGAAGGCGCTGTCGTCGTGAAGTTCGCGCAGCTCTTGCCAGAGGAAGGCCTCGATGGCGGCGAGTTCAGCCTCGCTGATCGGCGTTTCGGGCGTGAGGTCGCTCGCGACGTGCAGTTCTCCCGTCCCCTTGCGGGGCGGTGAGCCGTTGCGGTGAGCGGTCCTGCGCATGCGCGCAAGATCGCGAAGTCACGGGCAATCGTATTGGCCACGTTCTGGTCACGCGAGGGCACGAGTCGCGCGAAACCCGCGCGAGACAAGGGTTTCCGAGGATCGCAAAGTTGCAGGACGTGCAACTTGGATGATATACTGAAGATATAGAGTAACGTATTGCGCGTAGTCTTTATGAGTAAAAAGAAGGGATCGTTCGATCCAAAAGGCTTTACCATCGATTACCAGATGCTTGGAACAGTCAGCACTGAAGAACTCGCCCACGCCATCGTCGCCGACCTGATCGCCCTCAAAGAAAATTACAACATCCACTACGTGACGGGTCCGCGCCTGCGGCTGACGCCGACCAATGAGTATGGCGAGGAAGTCCGTGTGATGCGCCCGACCGGGGGGCGGGTCTATCGCATCGACACGCACCACTACCGGCCGAGCTGCATGGATTACGAGTTGTGAGGGATTGATGGGCAGCTATCTCTCAGGGCGTTACGTCGACAAGCAAGGAGCGCTTAAACTTCTGGAATCCATGAACATTCACTGGACGCAGCGACAGATCGACTGGACGGCGGAGCCAGATCATCAAGGTCAGCGAAAATGGCCATGGTTCAAGGACCCCGCCAACGGAAAGCTACTCATCGACGAAGGCTTTATTCGCCACCTATATAGAGAAGGTCAGATGAAATCATTGCAATACTGGCAATGTATAAAATAGACTCTGCACATGGCATTCATTCAGACAAAGCAAGGAAAACAAGGACCGATCTACAAGGTCCATTACAGAGAGCCCCAGAGCGGCAAGCGGCGCTGCAAGAACTTTTCACGCATGAAGGCAGCGCAGCACTTCCGGGACAATGTCGCCAAGGCGGATTTTCTGCATGACACGGACACCGTGACCGTGGCGCAGGCCGCCGATTGCTGGCTTGAAGTATGCGCCGCAACCGGGCGCAAAGGCCGCGAGCCGGTTGAGAAATCCACGCTCAAGCCCTACCGGCTCCATGTTCGCTACATCAATTCGATGATTGGCGGTCTGAAGCTCAACCAGCTTGATGCGCTGACCTGTGAGCGCTTCAAGACTTCGCTGCTCGAACGATTTTCAAGCCGCGCCTACGCCCGCAAAATTCTGACCTCCTTCAAGGGCATTCTGTCCGAGGCCCGGACGCAAGGCTGGCTCAAATCCGATCCCTGCGAGAACGTGCGGATCGTCCTTTCCGAGCGCGCTCAGCCGCGTCACCGCGCCTGGCCGAGCCTTCAGGAGATTCGCGCTGTGCTGAAACTCGCGGACGAACGCGCGCGCAGCCCGAACCGGCAGCTGCGCCAGCGCTGGAGCCGCTACCGCACCTTTCTGTACGTGGCAGTGTTCAGCGGAATGCGGCCCGGCGAGGTGCTGGGCTTGCCCTGGCGCAATGTGCTGTTCGACGAGGCAGCGCTGCGCGTCGATCAGGACCTCGACGAAGACGGCACAATCGGGCGGCCCAAATCGCGCAATGCGTATCGCACCATCAAAATGCCGGATGATGTGATGGCCATGCTGAGGCAATGGCAGGACGAGTGCCCGGAAAGCCGCCTCGATCTTGTGTTTCCCAACTGGCAGGGTCGACCCGAGAAAATACAGAACATCTATCGTCGCTGCTGGTACACGATCCAAGTCGCGGCTGGTCTCGTTACAGAGGACGGCGCGCCCAAATATCCGCTCAAGGAGCTTCGCCATGTGCGCGCAAGCCTTGAGATCGACAAGCAAGCCAATCCGAAGGAAATCCAGGAGCTGCTTGGCCATTCATCGATCAAGATCACGTACGACGTGTACGGTCATTTATTCCGGGACCATGAAGACCGGCGCGCTGAGCGTGCAAACCGAATCCTGCAAGAGTTGGTGAGCGTGTGACTCATTTGTGACTCGCGGGGATATCTATCGAGTAAAATCAATAGGTTGGGGCGCTAAAAAGTTGTTCTGAAAATCCTTGTGTCGGTGGTTCAAATCCGCCCCGAGGCACCATTTAAAATCAAAGGGTTGGCCCTTTTTCGGTGCAATCGTCCCCAGATTTATCCACAAAACTGTCCCCCGCCGTAACCCGCAGAAACCCGCCGCTACGCATCTGCGCACATTTGAGCGTGTGACTCATTTGTGACTCGCGCACCCCTCTGAAGGCATTGAGGGCTCTGGATTCTCCACCAAACCAGGTCGCCCTGCCTTCGTCGTTTCCACCGTCGCCCCTCCCGGTGAGGGCGACGGATGGCTCCGCCGAAGCAGGCTGGATGGGCAAGCCGACTCACGGCATTTTGGATACACTTTTGTGTATCCATCAGATAAACTCCCCGCCATGAAGACCAAAGACGCTGGCCTCAGGATTCGGATCGACCGCGAGCTGCGCGAAGCGTTCGTCGTCGCCTGCCGCGCGCACGACAAGCCCGCCGCCCAGGTGCTGCGGGAGTTCATGCAGGATTACGTCAAACAGCATGCCGATCCTGCTGGGGCCGCATCTGGGGCTGCGCCCATGAACGTGAGAAAAATGAGATGAGCGACTCGGCCCAGTCCTTTTTTGAGAACCCCATCCTCAACTCCCCCTACGAGGAGCCCTCGCGACACCACGCGCTTGATGCGGACGGGCAGCCGGTTGAGGAACCATCGCGCCAAGGACGTAGAAGATCAGAATTCATTACCCCCGTTCCGAAGCCCCGCAAAAAGCGTCAGCGCACATCCAAGAACCAGGGGAGCCTTGGCCTCGAAACCGGCGACGGCGTTTCGACGGAGGATCAAGAGTACAACCCAACCCCGATCATCAACGAGATCAGGGGGCATTTGAATACGTGGCGGAACCTTCCCGCTTCCAGCTGGGGGGTTAGCCCGTCAACAGCGAGACTGCTTCAGCATTGGCGGTCGCACCAGTTTCAGGGCGTGCGTCCGTTCTTCTGCCAAATCGAGGCAGTCGAAACCGTCATCTGGCTGACGGAGGTTGCCCGGAACAGAAAACAATACGCCTCGATCTGGGAGCACGTACGCGGCGCGAATGAAGCCTCGAATCCGGAACTGCTTCGCCTCGCCATGAAGATGGCGACGGGCGCGGGCAAGACGACCGTCATGGCGATGCTGATCGCGTGGCAGACAGTCAACGCGGTTCGCTCGCCGACGAGCAACAATTTCACGCGCGGATTTTTGATCATTGCGCCCGGCATCACGATCAAGGATCGCCTGCGCGTCCTGCTGCCCAACGACATGGACAGCTATTACAAGTCGCGCGAACTCGTGCCGAGCGACATGCTGGATGACATCCAGAAAGCCAAGATCGTCATCACCAACTACCACGCGCTTCAGCCCCGGGAGATGCTGGAGGTCAACAAAGTCGGCCGATCCCTTTTGCAGGGCAGGCACGAGCCGATCGTCACGAAGGAGAACGAAGGCCAGATGGTCCGCCGCGTCGCGGAAGAACTCATGGGCCTCAAGAATATCGTCGTCATCAACGACGAGGCTCACCACTGCTACCGCGAGAAGCCCGACAACGACGATCTCGAAGATCTGAAGGGCGATGAGAAGGACGAAGCCAAGAAGGAAAACGAAGCCGCGCGGCTGTGGATCAGCGGTATCGAGGCGTTCAAGCGTAAGCTCGGCGTGCGCGCCGTGTACGATCTTTCCGCTACGCCCTTCTTCCTGCGGGGCTCGGGCTACGCCGAGGGCACCCTCTTCCCCTGGACAGTGAGCGACTTCTCGCTGATGGACGCCATCGAGTGCGGGATCGTGAAGCTCCCGCGCGTGCCGACTGCCGACAACTACATTGCTGAGGCCGAGGCGCCTGTGTTCCGCAATCTCTGGGAGCACATCCGCGACGAGATGCCCAAGAAGGGCCGCGCCAAGTCGGGTGAACTTGACCCGTTATCGCTCCCCGCCAAGCTCCAGACCGCGCTGGTCGCGCTCTACAATCACTACGAAGAAACGCACGAGAAATGGCGGCAGGAAGGCATCGACACGCCGCCGGTCTTCATCGTGGTGTGCAACAACACCGCAAGCTCGAAGCTCGTCTACGAATGGATTTCCGGCTGGCAGCGCCCAGTGGCCGAGGACTCCGAGGAGCTGCGGATGGTGCACAAGGGACACCTCTCGCTCTTCTCCAATTTCAATGAGCATGGCGAGCGGCTGGCGCGCCCGAACACACTTCTCATCGACTCCAAGCAGCTTGAATCCGGCGAGGCGCTGGACGACGACTTCCGGCGCGCCGCTTCCCTGGAGATCGAGCAGTACAAGCGCGAGATCGCGCAGCGCCAGGGCGCGGGATCGGTCGGCGACATTTCCGACAGCGACCTCCTGCGCGAAGTGATGAACACCGTCGGCAAAAAGGGCCGCCTCGGTGAACAAGTGCGCTGCGTCGTGTCGGTTTCGATGCTGACGGAAGGCTGGGACACCAACACCGTCACCCATATTCTCGGCGTTCGCGCTTTCGGCACGCAATTGCTCTGCGAGCAGGTCGTCGGGCGTGGTTTGCGGCGCTATTCCTACGACCTCAATGACGAGGGCCTGTTCAACGTCGAGTATGCCGACGTGATGGGCATACCCTTCGACTTCACGGCGAAGCCGACGGTTGCGCCGGTGAAGCCGCCCAAGAAGATGACGCGCGTCGCCGCGCCGCGCGAGCGCGCCGACAAGGAGATCATCTTCCCGCGTGTCGTTGGATATCGGATCGACTTTCCAGAAGAGATGCTCAAAGCCAACTTCACCGAAGACTCGCGCCTGATACTGACGCCAGAGCTTGTTGGCCCGGGTCAAACGCTGATGGAAGGCATCGTCGGCGAAGGCGTCATGCTCACTGCCGCCGAAATGAAGGACAAGCGACCGAGCACCGTCTCGTTCGAACTGGCGTCGTACATGCTGCGCACCTATTTCCGCGACGCCGACGGGGAGCCGAAGCTGCATCTCTTCTACCAGATCCAGCGCATCGTTCGGCGCTGGATCGACGAGGGTTATCTCGTCTGCAAAGGCGACACGGGAAGCTGGATGCTCGGCATCCTCTCCATCGCGAGCCAGGCTGCCGAGCGCATCTACAACGCCATCGCGGCCGCCATCGGCGACGAAACGCGTATCCGCGCCGTGCTCGACCCCTACAACCCAAAGGGATCAAGTCGCCATGTCGGCTTTATGACCAGCAAGGACCTCTACGCCACCGATCCGAAGCGCAGCCACGTCAACTACGTCGTCTGCGACAGCGGCTGGGAGGCGGAATTCGCGCGCGCGGCGGAAGCGCATCCGCACGTCGTCGCCTACGTCAAGAACCAGGGGCTGGGGCTGGAAGTGCCCTATAAGGACGGTTCGACCGCCAAGACCTACATCCCGGACTTCATCGTGCGCGTGGATGACGGGCGCGGGCCTGACGATCTCCTGAACGTGGTCGTCGAGGTCAAGGGCTATCGCCGCGAGAATGTGAAGCTGAAGTCCGAGACGATGCGCCAGCAATGGATCAGGGGCGTCAATAATTTGGGAACTTTCGGGCGCTGGGCGTTCGTCGAATTCACCGACGTGTTCGAGATGCAGAAGGATTTCGCCAAGCTGATCGATCAGGCAGTCGCAGGCGACAACGATACAAAGAAAGTGAGTGAGGCATGAGCCGGGGGAAGAAGGCCGCAAGCGGGGCGGCGAAACAGGTCGAGGCGCTGACGCACAAGCAGGCCAAGCGCAAAAACATCCCGACGGCGGAATTGCAGTCAGCGGCGCAGCGTGCGGAAGAGAGCGCGCCCGTCAAGCCAGTGATCTATCCGCGCCGCTCCCCCTTGGCGATGGGCGAAACGCGCCCGCGCGACAGGGACCTCGACCCGCAGATCGTGTGGAAGGGCGCGCGCATTCGGCTAACGGCGGAGCAGATCAAGGAGGCGGCTACCAAAGGCTACATTGATATCGATGATGCGCAGCTCGTCTGGCGCGGCAAGGACCAGCAAGATTGGTCCGATCTCGTTGTGCATGCCCCGCCGCTTTACATCCAGGAGAAGGTGCATCCCAAAGCGATCATCGACGATCTCGCGCGACGAACAAAGGACAAGCGCGAAGCGGATGAAGGCATTTTCGACCTGTTCCACGATTTCAACGGCATCGACCCCGAAGCCAAGACCGAATTCTACGCGCACGACCAGAACTGGTCGAACCGCTTCATCCTGGGTGACAGCTTGCAGGTGATGGCGAGCCTCGCCGAGCGCGAGGGCCTGCGTGGCCAAGTGCAGTGCATCTATTTCGACCCGCCCTATGGCATCAAGTTCAACTCGAACTGGCAGGTCTCAACGCGCTCGCGTGACGTGAAAGATGGCAAGGTCGAGGAGATTACGCGTGAGCCGGAGCAGGTGCGTGCGTTTCGCGATACGTGGAAGGACGGCATCCACTCCTACCTCACCTATCTGCGCGACCGCCTAACCGCGATGCGGGATTTGCTGACCGAGAGCGGCAGCATTTTTGTGCAAATTGGCGATGAGAATGTGCACCGAATTCGCGCGCTACTTGATGAAGTGTTTGGTGAGACAAATCTCATCGCGACCATCGGAATCGTAAAGACATCCGGACTTCAGTCTGGGAGCTCGCTACCACATGTGATCGATTACGTTTTCCAGTATGGGAAAAATGCTGCGCTATCGAAGTTCCGACCCTTGTACGTGGATAAGCGAGCGGAGACGAACGCGGCCAGCGAGTATTTTTATTTGGAAGACCAAGATGGTTCTTGGAGGTCAATGACGGCCGAGGAGAAGGAAGGATCGGTTCCAATCCCATCCGCCTCAAAGCCGTTTAGTCTTAGCGACCTGACAAAGCCGGGGCCCGGAAGAAAGTATGATTTTCACTACGCAGGAAGAAAATACACCAGCGGCAACAGATGGTGGGGAAATCCCCCAGAAAGTCTCCGACGTCTCGGGCAAGCAGGCAGGCTCCACGCTCGACAAAATGATGTTCGGTTCAGGCGGTTTCTAGAAGACTTCCCAATCCGCCCCATAAACAACCTTTGGCAAGATACGGCTTTTTCTAGCCGCTCAGAGGACAAGATCTACGTGGTGCAAACGGCGCTCAGGGCGGTCCAAAGGTGCATCCTAATGTCAACCGACCCCGGTGACCTCGTGCTCGATCCAACGTGCGGCTCTGGAACGACGGCGACCGTAGCCGAGCAATGGGGTCGCCGCTGGATCACTATCGACACGTCTCGTGTCGCTCTCGCGCTCGCCCGCGCGCGCGTCATGGGCGCGAAATATCCCTATTACTTGCTCGCCGACAGCAAGGAAGGCCGCCTCAAAGAAGGCGAGCTGACCGGCAAGCCGCCCGTGGACGGGCCAACGCATGGCGATATTCGCCAGGGCTTTGTCTATGGCCGCGCGCCGCACATCACGCTGAAATCCATCGCCAACAACGCTGAGATTGATGTGATCTCGGAGGAGTTTCAGGCGAAGCTGGAGCCGATCCGCCGCGATCTCAATTCTGCGCTCGGCGAAGAGTGGGAGGAATGGGAAATTCCGCGTGAGGCGGAGTCCGGCTGGTCAAACAACATCAAAGGCCTGCACAGAGCGTGGTGGGAGCTGCGCATCGCGCGTCAGAAAAAGATAGACGAGTCCATCGCCAAGAAGGCGGATGTCGAACTGCTCTATGATCGTCCTTTCGAGGACAAGTCCCGCGTGCGCGTGGCCGGACCGTTCACGGTGGAAAGCCTGTCGCCACACCGTGTCATCCCATCCAGCGACTACGAACTGGCGGATGATATTGACGCCGCCGAAGGCAAGCGCAAACGCAAGCTCCCGAAAGGCACGGAAGAGTCGAACGACTTCGCCGCCATGATCCTGGAGCACCTCAAGACCTCTGGCGTGCAACAGGCGAAGAAGGCCGATCGCATCGCCTTCGAGACCATCTCGCTTTGGCCCGGCAGATGGATCAATGCCGATGGACGCTTCATGGAAGGCGAGCAAGAGGCGGGGAGCGCCGGAGGCGCGACAGGGACACAAAGAGAGAAGCGCGCGGCCATTTTCATCGGTCCGGAATTCGGCACGGTGAGCCGCGCCGACCTGACCGCCGCCGCGCGTGAGGCGTTAGATGCTGGCTTCGATGCGCTGATCGCCTGCGGCTTCAATTTCGAGGCGCATACGTCCGAGCTGAACAAGCTCGGGCCTTTGCCGATCCTGAAGGCGAAGATGAACCCCGAGCTGCATATGTCGGAGGAGCTGAAGAACACCGGCGCGGGCAATCTGTTCGTCGTGTTCGGCGAGCCGGACATCAAATGGGCGTTCAACAGCGATGGCGAGATCGTCGTCGAAGTGCTGGGCGTAGACGTGTTCGACCCCAAGACTGGCGAGGTGCGCGCCAGCGGCAAGGACGACATCGCCGCATGGTTCATCGACACCGACTATGACGAAGAGAGCTTCTTCGTTCGCCACGCCTACTTCATGGGCGCGAACGATCCGTACAAGTCGCTCAAGACCGCGCTGAAAGCCGAGATCGACGAAGACGCGTGGTCAACGCTCTACCGCGACACCTCGCGCCCCTTCGCAAGGCCAGACACCGGCCGCTTTGCCGTGAAGGTGATCAATCACTTCGGCGATGAAGTGATGAAGGTATTTGCGGTGTAGGCCATGCAATTCCGAATCGCTGACAGCTTTCAAAACTCACTTCGCCGGCTTGCCGCTCAAGAGCAAAAGGCGGTGAAGGAAACCGTGTACGACCTCCAGACCGACCCCGGCGCGCCGGGCCTGCAATTCCACCGGATCGACAAATCCAAAGACCCGAACTTCTGGTCGATGCGCGTCAGCCGCGACATCCGCATCATCGTGCACAAGACGGACGACAGTTTCCTTCTCTGCTACGTCGATCACCATGACGACGCCTACGCCTGGGCTGAACGCCGCAAGATCGAGACGCACCCCAAGACGGGCGCAGCGCAGATCGTCGAAGTGCGCGAGCGCGTTCAGGAGATCATCGTTCACCGGCCCGTCGTTGTGGCCGCGCCTGAGGCGCCCAAGCCAGCGCCGCGCGCGCTATTCTCTGCGGTTTCAGACGATGAGCTGCTGGACTACGGCGTACCACCGGAATGGCTTGCTGACGTTCGCGCCGCCACTGAAGATTCCATCTTCGATCTAGCCGAACACTTGCCGCGCGAAGCGGCCGAAGCCCTGCTTGATCTCGCGGTTGGCGAGAAGCCCGTTGTCCCGCCGCCGATTCCTGCGACCGTCAGCCCGTTCGAGCATCCGGACGCGCAGCGTCGCTTCCGCGTCCTGGAGAACATCGACGAACTCAAGCAAGCGCTGGAATTCCCCTGGGATCAATGGACTGTCTTCCTGCACCCCTCGCAGCGTCAGGTCGTCGAACAGCGATTCAACGGCCCCGCCCGCGTGACGGGATCGGCGGGGACGGGCAAGACGGTTGTCGCCCTTCATCGCGCCGCCAACATTCTGAAGCGGGAACCGCAAGCGAAGCTGCTCCTGACAACGTTCTCACTTCCACTCGCCAACGCACTGGAGAAGAAGCTCGCGATCCTGACGGGCGAGGCGAGCAGCGTTGTCCATCGTGTTACGATCCTTCCGTTCAGAGGCGTGGCCAGCGATCTTTTCACGCTGGCAGTTGGCTATCACCCGAAGGCGGCATCAGACGACCAGGTGCGGGGAGCACTCAAGACGGCGTCGGATGAGGTGGGGCTTACCGGCTTCACGCTGCGCTTTTTGGTCTCTGAATGGCTGAACCTCGTCGATGCGTGGCAGGTGAGCACGCTGGACGAATACCAGAATGTGCCGCGCATCGGACGCAAGGCGCGACTTGGCGCAAAGCAGCGCGAGAAGTTGTGGCCGGTGTTTGTGCGTGCGCGGCAGGTCTTGGAAGGCCAAGGTGTGCTCACGTGGCCCGCGATCTTTGCGAAGGTGACTGCGCATTTTGCCACCAAGAAAGAGAAGCCATTCACTCATGCAATTGTCGACGAGGCGCAAGACCTTGGCGTGCCCGAATTGCGGATGCTTGCGGCCATCACGCTCGACCAACCCGACGCCCTTTTCTTCGCAGGCGATATCGGCCAACGCATTTTCAACGAGGCCTTCTCTTGGAAGGCCGTAGGCGTCGATATTCGTGGGCGATCCCGGACACTGAAAGTGAATTACCGCACCTCGCACCAGATTCGGCAGGCTGCTGATCGTCTTATGCCGAAGACGCAGCAGGACGCCGATGGCGACGTACAGGATCGGCGGGGCGCCGTGTCGGTGTTCAATGGTCCAGAGCCGGAAGTTGGCATATTTCCCTCTCCGGAGAACGAAACTGACGGCGTTGCTGCGTGGATCAAGACCGTGGTCGAGGCCGGCGTTGAACCGTCGGAGATCGGCATATTCGTAAGGTCCAAGGACCAGCTGATCCGCGCGCGGGCAGCGGTAAGAGCTGCGGGCCATACACAGCTTGAGCTTTCCGAGCGGCATGAAGCGCCAGAGGGCAGGATCGCAATAGGCGCCATGCATCTCGCCAAGGGCCTCGAATACAAGGCTATCGCGGTCATGGCGTGCGATGACGATATCCTGCCGCTGCGCGAGCGCTTGGAAGCCGTCGCCGATGAGGCCGAGCTTGAAGAGGCGTTTGAGACCGAGCGGCAACTTTTTTATGTCGCGTGCACAAGAGCGAGAGATCGGTTGCTTGTATCCGGAACGTCGCCTGCGTCTGCGTTCTTGGCCGATTTTGGGCGTGGAGCAGACTGATGCACATTTCCAAGCTGACGATCTCCGGATTTAGAGGAGTACGATCGGGATCAATCAGTTTAGGTCGCCACGCCGTGCTGGTGGGGCCAAACAACAGCGGCAAGACCACCATCATTGAGGCGCTGGCCTTGCTATTCGGGCGCGACCGTCTGGTGCGCCGCCTTACCGAGCATGATTTTCACGGCAGTGCGCCCAATGAGGCCGCGCGAATCCTGTGCATCGCCACCGTGACGGGCTTCACGCCCAACGACCCGCAGCACCATTCCTCTTGGTTCAGCCTCGAACGCGGCGTGGAGAAATGGTACGATTCGACCGCTAAGACTTTGAGCGCCGTGCCGGACGCGCAGCACACCGACCTGGCCGTGCAGATCGGCTTCGCCGCGCGGTTCGATCTGGACGAGTTGGAATCCGAGACCATCCGCTTCTTCGTGGACGATGAAGCCACGCTGGGCGATCCGTTCGCGGAAGACGCGCACCTGCGCACCATCCACACCAAGGTACTACAAGAGTTAGGCTTCTTTCTGGTCCCGGCCTCACGCACCTGGGATAAGTGGATTTCCTTTTCGTCCGAGTTGTTCCGCCGCGTAGTGGCGACACGCGGGGACATACCCGCGCAGGCCGTCCGCGCCGAGCGCCAACGCCTGTGGACGCCGCCAGAAGGCGAACGGCTTGAAGACCAGCCGGGGCTTTCCGAGATCGTCGGTGCGGCGAACAAGGAATTGCGCGCGCTCATGGCCAGCGCGCCCAAACTCCAGCTGCGTTTGACTTCGACAGACAGCGATGCCGTTCTGGAGAGCGTGGTCCCGCACTTCGCGCACGGCACGGGGCCAACCCTTCCCTCGCAGCGGCAGGGCACGGGCCTGGTCTCACTGCAAAGCCTTCTCTTGCTCTTGCAATTCGGTAAGGCGCGCGCTGAAACGGGCCAGTCCTTTGTGCTGGCCGTCGAAGAACCCGAACTGCACATCCAGCCTTCGCAGCAGAAGCGGCTGGTCAACCGCCTCAATGCGCTTTGCAACCAGACAATCGTGACCACGCATTCGCCCATCGTGGCCGCGATGTTTCCCGCGCCCGACACGCTCTTCATCGAAACGCGCGGGGGCACGCTGACTGCTAAGCCACTCATGGGCCTTGTTCCAGCGCAGCCAAGTAATCTTCAGCAGCATTGGCTCTTTGCATGGCGGCAGAAGCTGGTGGCAGCGCTCATGCACGAATGCGTTCTGATCCCTGAAGGGGTTTCGGACGTGGCATGGATTGAGGCGTTGCAAACGGCCCTTGAATTGCACCAAGGCTGGCAGGACGCTGGAGATGCCGCGCCGCTTCTCTCCACGTTCATTGGCGTCGTGCCGACTATCGACGCCAAGATTGCCGACACGTTCGCGTTTGTGAGTGCCGTTCACGCGCGGCCCTGCATCCTTGTGGACGGAGATGCGGCCGGGAGCGGCTATTTCGACGCGGTGAAGGCTAGCAATCCACCGCCACGCGTCGTGGTATTCTGGCCGCAGGGCTGGGCGATAGAAAACGTCATTTCATGGATTGCGAGCATAGACGAAGCCGCGATGCTAGCCGCGCTGGGAGACTCGTTGGGAGCAGCATTTACCGACCTTACAGCACTCACCACCTATCTACTCGCAAAAAAATCCTACGTGCCGGTGCATGAAAGCGCCGCCGTCACGCTCATGGGGAATGCGGCTTGCCGGGCGCGCGCCGCGCAGTTGCTAAATGCCCTATGTGAAGTGCTGCGCGATCCTGCAAACGCCAACACGCCGCGCTTTGCGCGAATCGCGGAGGAGTCGACCGCCGACATGCACGTCTTCCGGTTTATCCCTGCATGACATTCGATTTCTTCGAGGGCGCGGCGGGGACAGGGAAGACCCACAATCTCGTTGGCCGCGCGGGAGAGATCGTTCGGGACGGCGCGCTAGGTGAAGGGCACAAGCTTTTGGCACTCACCTTCATGAACGGCGCGCGCCGCCGTCTGGATGCGCGGCTTGGCGAGAACCCGACCTTCCGCCGGCGCTTTGATTGCCAGACATTCGATGTGTTCGCCCGGACGCTGGCGGCACGGCGCAGGAGCTTGATTACACCAGAGATGCAGGCGCAGGCCGACGCGCTGAGCGAATTTGACGGGCCGTGCGCGCTGGCAGCGGGCCTTCTGGAAAATGACGCCGTCCGCCAATGGGTCGCGCGAAGCTTCCCGCTGGTTCTGGTCGATGAAGCGCAGGACCTCGACGAACACCGCCTGAGCATCCTGCAAAGGCTTTCGCTCTCTTGCCGGATTGTCGCGGCAGCGGACGCCTTCCAATGCCTTCAAATCGGACGCGATACCGCGCCCCTCATGGGGTGGCTTGAAGGCGCGGGACAATCGCACCGTCTCACGCAGGTTCGGCGTACCACGCAGCAAGGGCTTCTGGCCGCCGCGCTGGCCGTGCGCGAAGGCCGGGATATGAAGGCCGTTCTGACAGCCAACACGTTCAACAACCGCACATCATGGAACGGCGCGGGTTTCCGGCTTCAAGATGCGGCAGCAACGCAGGCGAATACGGGACTTCTCGCATGGGCGATTGCCAACGACATTGCGCAACGCCATGGCCCAGTCGTTATTCTCACGCCGGATGGAAGCAATGCGATCATCCGCGGTGCGCTTGCTACTGTGCAGACGAGACAGTGGCAACGCAATAATGGCGCGACCTTCGGGCCATATCCACACACATGGGACCGTCACGACAACGAAGAAGCCAGCGCCTTGCTGGCCGATATCGCCTTGCCGGAAACCGCGACCTGCGCCGATCTTCGCGTGCTACTCACGCCGTTGGCTGGACACGCACCCATCGCGCAGGCGCTCAGCCGCATGGACCGTTTGCGCCGCGCGCACGGGCAAGCATCCTTCACCGCCGCACAAGTCACCGAGTTTGTGCGGGAGTCCGTGCGCAACCACTCGCGTCTGGGCTTCCGGCTGCAACGCGGCCATCTTGCCATGACAATCCAGCGTGCCAAAAACCGCGAGTTCCCGAACGTCATTGTGCTTTGGCCGCACACGGCAACAGGCAGCGCCGAGCATCTGCGAAGATTGCTCTACAACGGCATCACGCGCGCGCAGAACCATTGCACCGTGATTGTGTTGGGCCAGAACCGGATGAACGCGCCACCCTTCGCCTGAAGAGACTAAATCACTGCGCACTCGACTTCTGCCAATGTAATTGCGGTCGTTCCGCGCCCCTCCTTGCGGCGCTGTTTCCTCAAACCTGACGCTGAACATGGCCGGGCGCGCCGCCCGGTCAACGGGCTGCCCGCGCCAGCCGCTTTGCGGCCCGTGTTGCCCGTACCAGCCTCCGTGAGGCGGTGACCGACCGTCTTCTCCGCCCGGCCCTGGCCTTCCGCGTCTTGAGGAAATCAGCAGCCAAGGAGAAGACACATGACGACCAAGCAAGACAATCGGCAGGACATCTACAGCCGCATCACCGATCAGATCATCCGCATTCTGGAAACCGGCGTGAAGCCGTGGACCCAGCCTTGGGCGGCAGGACACGCCGCCGGCCCTGTCTCGCGGCCTCTGCGTTGGAGCGGGCAATCCTATGCCGGGATCAACGTCCTGACCCTCTGGGCGTCCGCGATGGAGCGCGGTTATGCCACCCCGATCTGGATGACCTTCAAGCAAGCGCTCGAACTCGGCGGCGCCGTCCGCAAGGGCGAGAAGGGCTCACCCGTCGTCTACGCCAACACGCTCACGCGAACCGAGACCGATGACGCCACCGGCGAGGATGCCGAGGTCTCGATCCCGTTCCTGAAGGGCTACACCGTCTTTAACGTCGAGCAGATCGATGGTCTGCCGGCGCATTTCTATGCCCCGGCGAACGCCCATCCGAACCCGGATCAGCCGATCGAACACGCCGAGCGCTTCTTTGCCGCCACCGGCGCGAAGCTGGCGCACGGCGGCAATGCCGCTTACTACCGCATGGCGTCCGACCACATCCAGATGCCGAGCTATTCGGTGTTCTTCTCAGCCCATGACTACTACGCGACGCTCGCGCATGAGAGCATCCACTGGACGCGCCATCCGAGCCGCCTTGATCGTTCCTTCGACCAGAAGCGCTTTGGCGATGCAGGTTACGCGCAGGAAGAGTTGGTCGCCGAGCTTGGCGCTGCGTTTCTGTGCGCCGATCTCGGGCTTGCCCTCGAAGACCGCCCGGACCACGCCGCCTATATCGCCTCCTGGCTCAAGGCCCTTCGCGATGACAAGCGCGTCATCTTCACCGCGTCGGCGCACGCGCAGCGCGCCGCCGATTACCTGCACGGGCTTCAGTCCGCCCAGATCGCCGGGGCCGCCGCTTAGGCGGCCCCTTCATCGCGCGCATTTTGCTTCGGGCGATTTGTGCAAATATGATGACCCGATTGCTCGACTGTCTATTCGGAGTGCCGCCGTGACGGAGGCCGTCACCAACATCCTGTTCGTCTGCACCGCGAACCGCTTGCGCAGTCCAACGGCGCAGGCCGTATTCGCGCACCGCACCGACATCGCCGTGCGTTCGGCCGGGCTTGATCCGGAAGCGCCGACGCGCCTTGATGAAGCGCTGCTGCTCTGGGCCGAGAAAATCTACGTGATGGAGAACCACCATCGCGAAAAGATCAGGAAGAAGTTCAAGAAAGTGCTGGGCGACCGGCCCATTATCGTGCTCGGCATTCCGGACGAGTACGAGTTCATGCAGCCGGAGCTGATCGCGCTGCTGAAGGAGCGCCTTCCACGCTACGCCGACGGAGGCAGTCTTTAGAGGCTGTCGCTTCCAAAGGTGCGAACGTGAAGGTGATCGTCTGCGGATCAAGCCGGTTTCAGGACAAGCGGCAGCTGTTCGAGGTGCTCGACGGACTTCACGCGCAAACCCCGGTCACAGCGATCATCAATGGCGGTGCGCGCGGCGCCGATCTTCTCGCCTCACAATGGGCGCGTGAGCGCAGCGTTGCGCTCATCCGTTATCGGGCCGCCATCGATCTCGCCCGAGGCCCGCAGGCTTTCCTCGATCTGAATGCCCGGATGCTGTCCGAGCAGCGCCCCGATCTCATCCTCGCCTTTCCGGGCGGCGAGGTGTCCGCCGATCTGATCGCGCGGGCGCAGACCGCCGGGATCAACGTTTTGCACGTCCTATAACCCGGCTCCTCCCAAGCCGCGCCGACTGACACAGATTTCGTATCGGCCGGGTCAGGCATCGATCCGCCCTTTGTTGCCGGGTTTCTCAAGTCAAGCCGCGACTCTGGCCGAAGGCGCCGCCGGGTCAATGCCGCTGCCCGCACCACTCCTTCCCTAAAGCAGGGAAGGACCGTGTTGGGCATGACCGCGCGGCCCGCCGCCTTCGTCCCTCTCCATCGCGTCTTGAGAAACCGCGAACAAAGGAGACGGACATGACATTTCTGACCAAGACCATCCGCGAGAAACTGCTGCGCAATGGGCGCATCCGGCAGGCGCTCGAAGCCGAAGGACGCGCCGACGCCGACTTCATCCCGGTGGTGAAGCTCTTCACGCCCGATGCTGGCTGCACCTGGCTGCTCACCGAAATCGACCCCGACGACTACGACATCGCCTTCGGGCTTTGCGATCTCGGCATGGGCTTTCCGGAACTCGGCAGCGTGTCGCTGCGGGAGCTGAGCGCCCTGCGCGGCAGGCTCGGCCTGCCGGTGGAGCGCGATCTGCACTTTGCCCCGATGCACACCTTGAGCGTCTACGCCGCTGCCGCACGGCGGGCGGAAGCCATCACCGAAGACGAAAGTGCGTTGCGCGCCGCTGCGCTGGCAGGTGAACCATGAGCGCGAACGGTCCTGAACAGCTCGGCTTCGCGGCGCTCTTGGAGAGCGCCGCCGCCGACAACGCGGCCCGCATCTCCGCCCGCGAAACCGCGCACTTGCCGGCCGGACGGGCGGACGGCATCGCCCATTTCCGGGGGCTGCTGGACGCACACCATGCCGCGATGCTCGCCGCCGATGTCGAAACGACGATGCGCCTTCGAAAGGAGGCGCATCTGCTCGCCCGCAAACTCAATGGCGATGACAGCGGCATCCTTGCCGGTGAAGACAGCGCCGGGCGCGTGCTGGAACGCGAGACCGCCGCCGCTCCCGGCAGCATCCCGCTCTGGGGCCAGTGCGGCAGCTTCACTGTCACGCGCGGTGCGATGCGCGTCCGTATCGAACTCGATGGCGTCTTTGGCATCGGCGCGAGTTCTGGCTTCTGGCCGGGATTTTCCGCCCATGCGATTGATCGCAGCGCGCCGTTCCTGAGCGAAACCGGCTATCGCAGCTTCCTTGGCGTGCAGGCCTCCATCGCCGCCAACACTACGCCGGATGCGTTCGTCGCCGGTGTGATCGACGAATACGTCCGCCGGTCGCTCAAAGGCCGGCTACTGACGATCAAGGAACGCAAAATTGGCGACGGCTGACTCCTGGCTGGCGAACGTCAGCTGGAACTGCCGTCACGGTCATGAAGCCCAAGCCGCTTCATGACCCGCTTGTGCGCGTAGGACAGCGGGAAATACCAGACCACGAACAGCACCGCGCTTGCGCCCCAGACCCAGACATCCCATGGCATCTGACGGCTTAAAGCGTGCAGATCGAGCGGCGTCGCCACCAGCAGAATGATAATGATCCACACAAGGCCGAGGCCGGCTTTGATCGAGCCGGAGATCGCCATCATTTGCAGGCGGCGCAGCATTGCAGGGACTCCTTTTTGTCGTGCGTCAGTGGACGCTGACAGATGTTTTAAGCGCGCCGGGACGCGAGCGGAATGGCCGGCGCAGGTCATGATCTGGTCACGGGCACGGTGACTGCGGCATTCCCGGCCGCAAGAGGGCGGCCGGGAGGCGGGCCTCAGCACGGGCGCATGCCCTTGTCCTTGCCTTGCGGACGCGGGGCCGCTGCGGCGGCATGGTCCTGCCGCTTCTTGCGGGCCTTGCGCGCCCGCTCCTGACGATCATCGTTGATCGCGAGCATGGCGAGCAGCAGTGCGGCGCTCAGGTCTGGGGGTTGCACGGTGCAGGTGAAGGTGATGGTAAGCCGGATCATTGTTGCCTCCTTGGCGATGTCCTGACCCGGACCGTCCGGGTCTTTCATGCCGGCAGGAGACGCAGCCGGGCCGCGCGGGGGCGCGCACTGCCCGTCCGTCAGGACGGAAACCGCAGCCGCAACGAAGAGGAGGAGCGCGCGCAAAGAAGGCTTGCCGATGAGCACGCTTGCGCTGCCTTCGCCGGTCCGGTGCTAATGACTGTCCAAGGGAAAGAACCCGGCGGGGCCGGGATCAGGGTCGCTGAAGGCAAGAATGCAATTACCGTCCGCTTGCCATAACCCAGTTGCACGATCCGCTGTCCTCGGCAGACCTGCCGCGTCCTGAGCAATGCTGATTGCGATCCGCTGGCCTTGATGATCGGCCTTGCGGGCGCGGATGCCCGGTCAGAAGCGGCCTTTCCCTTCAGCTTGCGTGCTTTCAAGCCATGGACACGGGTTTCTAGGCGAGGCCCGCCGCCCCGCAACCGGCTGCCCGCTCCAAGGGTCCGTGTTGCCAGTTCCCCGCGAAGGTCGCGGTGCGGGCCGGCTTTGCGGCCTGCGCCTTCCCCGATGCGCATGTTGAAAGCAACGCGTCTGAAAAGGAGAAGACCGATGACCGAGCAAGCAACCACACCGAAGACCGAAGACACCAAAGCCCCGGCGCTGATCGCCTACCATGTGCCCGAGCGCAGCAATGCGCCGTGGACCAAGATCGGCGCCGCCTGGGATCACAAGGACGGCGCTGGCTTTACCCTCCAGCTCGACCTGATCCCGGTGACCTCCGGGCGCATCGTCCTGCGCGCCTACCAGCCCAAGGACGAAGGCAAAGAGAGCGCGTAAGCGCTCTCGACCGCCTCTAAGGCGCGGCCGTCTCGCCCCTGCGCGGACGGCCGCGTTTCTTCGGGGCCGGCCCGATGCTGACGCCCAGCCCCGCGTCGCGGGCGAGCGCGCGAATGCGGGCAATAGCCGCGCGCTTTGCTTGCGCCTCGCGCTCGGCAAGCAGCGTATCGATCCGCGACCGCAGCGTGCGCAGGCGCTCCGTATCCAGATCATCAATCGCCGGGTACGGCGTCGTCATACCGGTTTCGTTTTCCATTAGAACGGAATCTCCTCGTCATCGAATTCGTCGTCGAACGGCGCGGCGTGCGTCACGTGCTCGTACTTTCCCTCGATCATGGACTCGGCGAACATCTCCTTGAGGATATCGAACCGCTGCTCGCTACGCTTGAGCTGGCGATTCAGCCCGCGCGCGAAGGTGCGCCATTCGGGCTCATGGTTTCTGAGGCGCTGAACTTCGCGCCGCACAAAGCCGGCGGCGGCGTCGGCCGCACTGCTGGCGGCGCCCTTGCGCACTTCTTCCTTGAGCGTTGCAAGCTCGTCTTCGCTCAGGATGATGGTGAGTTTCGGCATGGATATTTGCTCCTCATCGTTACCAGCCGCGCCTGCGCGTGCGGCGCACGCCCTCTTCGAGGCGCTGTTCCCATTCATGTTTGGCCTTTTGCGCATCCAGCTCTTCGCGGACCTGCTGATCGACCTGATCGGCCATCGCCCGCCATGCGCCGTCCGGGCGCAGCACCGGCTGCGGTGCGTGTTTGCGGATGCGCTCCGGCACTTCCGGCGTTTCCGGCTTTTGGGCGTCCGACTGCGCCGCCGAGAATTCGCGGCGCAGGGCTTCGTCATTGCTCATGGTGCAAGGTTCCTTGGATTAGAGACGCTCAGCGTTTCGTGGTGGAGGGGCCGGGAAGCAAAAGAGCGTTTCCCGGCTTGCTCAGCGCCCCGGCGACGGGCGCACTCGCGGCAAGCGCCGCATGTTTTTCGCGCGCTGCCGACTGGCCTGGAGCCACTGTCGCAGGCGTTCCCCCCGGGAAGGATTTCCCGCAGCTCGCATGACAGTGAAAGAACGGCACTTCGCCCGGCCGGAACACCGTCCGGCCACCGCACACGATGACGCCGCAGCCGCACATCATGCGCAGGCGGGTATCGCCGCAGCCTCGGCACCAAAGATCGTCCCACGAAAAATCACCGACCGGGAATGCACCGAGATCGCACACCGCCTCGTTCGTTGCTTTCGGCGTGCCGCCGCAGGCGGTGGAGAAATCATCGACGTACAGGCGGAACAGGGCATCACCGGCGCCCTTGCGCCATTCCTCGCGCCAGCGCACGCCAGAAACCGCGCACAGATGCGGCGTGAAGCGGCGCTCGATCAGCGCGAGCGCGGCTTCCTCTCTGGCTTGCGCCAGCGCGGCGCCGCGTTCCTTCAAGCGTTCCATGGTGCGCGAAAGCGCGCCGAACAAAGGGCGCTTGCTGTGATTCGGCGACCCGATCGGATTGAACTTGTCAGGAAGTTTGTTGTCGCTCATCTCGCTCACATCCCATGTGAATGACAGGGGAACTCTTGCTCGCTCGGACGCAAAGCGTCTTGGCCACAAGCTGGTCACGCCCGAAGTCTCAGGCTGCGGTGCGCTTCTTCAGCAGCTCATAGGCGGCGTTCAGCGCGGCGGCGGCTTCGGTGCTCCCGCCCGCGTCCGGGTGCGCGGCCTTGATCCGGGTACGGAAGGCGCGCTTGAGGTCGTCCTGCGTGAATCCCGCCTTCAGGCCGAGCAGCGCGAGCGCCTGTTCGTACGGTGATGGCGGCGCCGACTTCTTGCCCGCGCCAGCGCCAGCCCGCGCCTTGGCGCGAGCCTGTTCCTGCTGCTGGCGGCGGCGCTCTTCTTCCGCACGCTGATGCGCTTCCTGCTGGCGCTGCTGTTCACGCTCCCATTCTTCGCGCGCGCGGGCTTCTTCCTGCGCCCGCGCCTTTGCCTGCATCTCCTCGAAAGCTTCGCGGGAGCGGCGGTCGAATTCATCCATCATCGCCTGCTCGTAAGCGCGGCGTTCCGCTTCGCGTCGCGCCAGCGCCTCGGGATCGCGGGATATCTTCCACTCTTCGATGAAGATGCCGACCGCCGCATAGGCCCAGGTCGCGGCGTCGCCGATGGCGCTGGCGATGCGCTTGGCCACGTGCCAGGTCGCATCGAGGCCATCGCTCATGCCCCAGCGAAAACCCTCACCGGCGCGCGCAAGGGCATAGGCGAGCAGGCGCAGTAGCGCCTGCAACAAAAGGCCGATCAGGGCGGCCAGAAGTTCTACGGCTAGCGGCAGGAGCGCAAAAGACGCCCCCCCC
>DHHV01000032.1:28859-40088 GCA_002403455.1 Hyphomonadaceae bacterium UBA4763
GGCAGGAGCGAAAAGCCCCCCCCCGCCACTGCGATGAGGAACAGCAGCTCCATCACAGCACCGCCTGAAGCTTCAGCGCGGCGATGAGAGCGAGCAGGAGGTACACGAGCGCCGCCGGCTTCGACGGGGCCATCCACCACACGAGCGCGCCATACACATCGCCCCACAGCGCCATCAGCGCGTCGCGCACGCCCGGCTGGCTTGATGGCTGCCCGGGACGATACGGGTTATCCTCGTAGCGCCCGGCGAACTCTGGCCGTTCAAAGTACGCCGTCTTGCGCAGCACCAACGGCTGATTGTTGTCGATTTGCGCGATCTGCCGGTCGCTCGGCAGGCGCAGCAACTCTTCAGCGAGTTTGAGCGGCCGGGCGCACTGGCTCAGAGAGCGCTCGCCCTTGTGATTGCGCGACACGGAGTGAACCGTGGCGCGCCCGATCAGCTCTTCCACATATTTGGCGGTCTCAAGATCGCCAATGCTCAGGAACTGCTTCAGACCGCAGTTGCCAAGCACAACCTCCCACGAGCGGCCATACAGCTCTTTTATCTGCCCGATGTTCTGCCAGATGCTCCAGATGCTGACATTGTACTTGCGCAGCGTCGCAAGCCAGACCGGAAAATCCTCGATGCGGCCGAGTGATGCCGCTTCATCGAGCAGCATCAGGACGTTTGACTTTGCGAGCGGCTTGGATTGCAGCGTCTTGATCGCGCAGGCGACGGCAAGACGCTGAATCACCATGTGCGAGTTCAAATACTTCAGCGGCAGGATCACGCTGATGACAGCGCCGCGCGTGCCCGCACCCATGCCTTTGAGGACTTCGAAATCGACCTCGCTGCGGGCGAGAAAGTCCCGGATTTGAGGATCGTCGAGGAACCCAAGCGCCTTATTGATCGTGCTGAGCACGCCCTGCGTTTCTTCCGGCGCGCGCACTTCGCCGGCGATCAACAGTTCGGCCGTTGCGGCGATGATGCCGCCGAAGCTCGCGTTGCCCTGCATCCGGCGCAGCAGCCGGACCCAGCCATCGCGCGGCAGCGTCATATACTCATAGAGCGTGCCGAGGTGGCGGCGTGCCGTCGGCTCTGCCGTCACGATATAGACGATCATGCCACGAATGACCGCGAGCGCCCGCATGCGGAAGAAGTCCGCCGTTGCGCTCTCGTGCGAGCGCTGCGGCAGCAGCATTTCCGCGATCATCGTCACATCGGCAAGGAATCGCGGGCTGGCCGGATCGAGGATGCCGAGCGGGTTAAAGCCGTGCACCGGCAGCGCCCACGGCGCTTCCGTGAATTCTTCGAACGGGTTGATGCAGAAGAAAGCATAGCCTTTCGCGCGCCAGTGCTTGGCGGCGATGGCGGTATTCTCTCCACCCGGATCGATCAGAAAGATGTAGTCGCGCTCAAGCGAGGCCGGGACGATTGCCGCAATACCTTTACCCGAGCCGGTCGCGCCGATCGTGACACTGTGCGAGCCGTGATAGAAGACGCTCTTGCGTCCGGCGATGTCGCCGACCCGGATGCCGCCCTTCTTGAACGCGCCTTTGTGAAACAGCTCAAACGGGTTCGACCAGCGGGTCGTGCCGTAGGTATCGCCCGCGCTTTGGTTGCCAAAGCGCCAGTTGAGCAGCATGATTGCCGCAATCACAGTTGCAGCGCCGCCCATCCAGTGTTCCATAACCTGGTTCCTTTGCTTAAGTGCGCGCGACCGAAGAGGCACGCAGCGCCGCATAGAGGCGAAGGAATTGCCGGGGGTCTCGGTCACGTTCTGGACACGGGCGAGGGCCAGCCGGACCAAGGGAGGGGAATTGCGTGCATGGCGGGCGAGCGGCCGACCTACGATGAACCTGCCCGCGCGCGCATTCGCGAAGCGCTCAAGCGCTATCAGGCTGAACATGGAATTGGCGTACCGACGCTTCAGGCGCGGATCGTCGAATTCCTGACAGGCAGTAAGAAGGAGCTGGACCGTCTGCCGGGAAAAACGATCCAGAGATTCCTCGCCGATACGCACCGCACGACGGACCCGACCGTGCATCTCTTTGTGCGGTTTTTGTCGTCAGTCGCCCCGCCATCACCGGCGGAGTCGCTCGCCGCTCCGCTCGCGAGCTTTCTGGCGCGCCCGGGCGCCGATCTGACCGGGTTTCTGGGGAAGTGGCGCACGAAGCTGCGGGCTCTGCCGCAGCAGCCAATAAGTCAGGCGCCGCGATTGCCCGGACAGGTCCGCGTGGTGCCGATTCCGCCGCCTAATACCGAAATATCCTGGTCAACGCTGACGGTGACGGGAACGTCGTCGCTGGGCTTCTTGCGGGCGCAGGAACGGCTTGCTCTGTCCGAAGACGTGTTCGCCCGCGGCGAACGCTTCGCCGACGAAGAAGGCAGCGAGGATGAGGCTCCTACAGAAAGCTCACCCGAG
Organism: Hyphomonadaceae bacterium UBA4763; assembly: GCA_002403455.1. GTDB lineage: Bacteria > Pseudomonadota > Alphaproteobacteria > Caulobacterales > Aquidulcibacteraceae > UBA4763. Next base: position 31,264 of record DHHV01000032.1, read on the forward strand.
CCGGATAGCTCTAACACGAACACCGACTGGCTCGGAAATACCGGCCTTCTGGTCCCATGGGGCCGGGGCGCGCTTCTGCTGCTGCGCAGCTATCTCGAAACGCGCCTTTATGTTGTTGCTCAAGTCGGCGGCGGTCCGGACCGGCTTGAGGGCAGCGTGTTGCAAGCGCCCAGCCTCTTCGATGTGGCTATCCCCGGACTGCCCGAACCCTTCCGCACAGAGTTTCAAATCATCATGTCACGGCCCTGAAAGGCGGAGTTTTTCCGTCGTTGATGGGGCGTGTCCAAAACTTGACTAGCGCTCTTAATCCACGGTACTTAAAGGCATTCCTGCCTGTACTGCGCCGCGTTAAGCTTGCTTAAGGCTTCCTTAATATTGAAGGCGCATACTGGAGTGAATAGGTCGTTACGGCCGGATACAAGATGTGCGCGGGGTCCCCGCGCCATCTTGGCAAGGGGGCGCTAAAGCCGCCCCCCGTTGCATCCCCCCGGCGTCGGCCGGTGCGGGTATTGAACCCTCCCCAGCCGAGCGCAGCGTTTCGTCGCTGCACCACGACCAAAGAGCCTTCGCGCCCTTGGGAAACCTGACGAGGGAGGTCCCCCTCCCTTCGAACCCGTAGGGCCAGGCGTGCGCCGCCTGAACCTGCGCCCGGACTTTCGCGTCCGGGACCACGACCAAGGCTTTCGCGCCTTGGATGACGACCAGAGGGAGAATTCGCTCTCCCCTGGAACCCCATCGACCAGCGGATCGCCGCTGGACCGCGAGCAGGGAAGCGTCCCTGCACCCGCGCACAAAAAGGAGCCTTGCGAGTACGGCCATGTCCGGCAGAGGCAGCGAAAATCGCCAGCGTCAGATCACGCTCAAGGCGCGATTTACGGAAGCCGAAGCGGCTCTGATCGAAACGCAGGCCGAGCGCGCCGGCGTGTCCGTCGCCGCGCTCATCCGCTTCGCCCTGCTCGATCAGGAACCGCTGCGCGCCTCGCGCCGCCCGACCGTGGAACGCATGCAGGCGTCGCAATTATTGGCGCGGCTCGGAACATGCGCTGAAGCGCTGCGGCAGGCGGCGTCGGCCGGCAATCCGGCTGTGAACGGCGCGCTGATCGAAGCCGCGATGCGCGACCTTGCCGAGATGCGCAACGCACTGTTCACGGCGATGGGGCGTGCGCCGTGATCCTGAAGGGCAACCAGCGCGCCAACGGCGCCGATCTCGCCATCCACCTGATGAACGGCTTCGACAACGAACTCGTCGAAATCGCGCAGGTGCGCGGCGCCGTGGCAGGTGACCTTGCCGGCGCGTTTGCCGAATTCGAAGCCGTGGCGGCGGGCACGCGGGCGCGGGATTATCTCTACAGCCTGTCGATATCCCCGCCGTCGCCGATCACGCGCGCGCAGTATTTCGAGGCGGTCGATGCGATCGAGCAGCGCCTCGGATTATCCGGCCAGCCGCGCGCCATCGTGTTTCATATCAAAGACGGACGCGAGCACTGCCACGTCGTCTGGTCGCGCATCGATGCGAACGCGATGAAGGCCGTGCCGATGAACCACGACCATCGCCGCCTCATGGACATGTCCTGCAAGCTCGCCCGGCAATACGGCCTCAAGCTGCCGCCGGGGCTGGAGGCGTGGGAGGCGAAGCAGAAGTTCAAAAAGGATAAGCTGGAGCCGAGCCTCGCCGAAGTCGCGCAGGAAAAGGACACCGGCGTTTCCGCCGAAGAGCGGCGCGCCGCCATCACGGCTGCGTTCGAGCAGTCCGATAATGGCGACGCTTTCCGCGCCGCGCTGGAAGCGCGCGGCTATATCCTGGCGCGGGGGGATCAGCGCGGCTTCGTTGTGATCGACGAGGACGGCAACGTCCTGTCGCTCTCGCGCTACGTCAAAGGCCACAAGGCGGCGGCGATCAAGGCGCGCCTTGCGCCGCTCACGCCCGCAGACCTGCCGTCCGTCGAACAGGCGAAGGAGCTTTCCCGCCAGCGCAAACAGGCGTGCAGCGACACCGCCAAAGGCGCCGGATCGGGCGAGAGCGACAGCGCCGCCGATGGCGGCGCACAGGCAGCTTTGCTGCGCGAAGCGGTGTCGAAAACACAGGCCAAGCGCCGCCTTGCCGTCGCGATCCGGCAGCAGGAATTGTTGACCCGCCAGCAGGCCGAGCGCCTCGCGCTGCACGCGGCCCAGGAAGCCGACAAGAAGCGGCTGCTGTTCCGGCTGCGCAGCGCCGTCGCCGATCTGATCGAGCGCACGCCGGGACTGCGCAGCGTGCTGCGTCCGTTGCAGCAGACCACCGGCCTTGATCCGCGCGAGCGCCAGCGCCTCGAAGCCGAAGCGCTCGCCCGCCGTCATGCCCGCGAGAAACTCGATATCGAGCGAGAGCAGCGCGTGCTTGATCGGCTGGAGCGGCGCGAGGCCCGGTCAATGGAACGGGCAATCGAACGCGCGCAGCGTCAGCAGCTGGAGCGAAACCTCGCGCACGATGCCGCGCATGAGGCGGCGCAGGATGCCGCTCTCAAAGCGCGGCAGGAGTTCTTCGACGCCGCGAAGGATCAGCAGCTATGGAAACACCGCGAGTGGCGGCGCGGCGACGTGCCTGAGGAATTTAACCAAGCGGGCGGGCTTGAACGCGATACCGACGAAGCACGCGACGCCGAAGCCCTGCGCAAATACGAAGCCGAGGACGCGGCGCTTGATGAATTCTACGAGGAGTGGAAGCGCGGCGGCGGGATCAGCGGTGACGATGGCTTCGATACGCCGGACGACGGCATGAAGCCGGAAGGCCCCAAACGCGGGCGGCGGCGCAGACGATAAACGCGTAGCATAGGGCCGTGGGAATATCGGTCGTAGTTCAGGGCTATATCGTTAACGATTTTAACCCGTTCTCATGGTCCAAGTTCAGAACAGGTTTAGTGTGACGGCCGTGTCAAGGTTGCTCTTGAAGTGATCGAACAAGCTTGTGTTCGCGCCAGCCGGCGGCTGAGCGCCGCGCACCGATCCAGTATCGGCCGATGGAGGCACGACAGAACCATAGGGCACAAAGGGGGCGGCACGGGCTGGCGGATGACGGCCAGCTCTTGCGCTCCGGCGCAAGGTGCCAAAGCCCCGGGGGCCTGCCGCGGGCGAAAGCGGGGCCAACGCCACTCGCCGTCCAGTCCGCGCTCCGCCCAGCCATTCACAACCCATATCCAAAAATATCTTGATTTTTTGCGGATTATGTGCGCATATTGAACTCATATGAGGTGCGCATGTTACTAGAGTTCAGGGTCTGCAACTTCCGCTCCTTCGGCGAAGAAAGTGTCCTGTCGCTTGTCGCTTCGACCGACAGTGAGCTTGCGGAGACCAACACCGCATTGACCGGAATCGCGTCGCCACCCCGCGCTGTCCGCAGTGCGGTCGTGTATGGCGCGAACGCGAGTGGAAAATCGAACCTGCTGCGCGCCATGCAGTTGATGAGGGGTGTGGTCCTGGAGTCAGTCGTCCTTAAGCCCGACCAGACCTTTAACGTTCAGCCCTTCCGCTTCAGTGAGAAGCTGAAATCAGAGCCAACGCTCTTCGAGATGACGTTCGTCCTCGACGGCGTTCGTCACCAGTATGGATTTGAGTTCACCCCGGCTAGGATTATCAGCGAATGGCTTCTTGTCTACCAGAAAGCCAAGCCGCAGCGCTGGATTGACCGTCGCTACGACCCCAAGACGCAGGAAGAGTCGTTCGAGTTCAGTTCGCATCTCTCTGGTCAGAAACGCGCCTGGCAGGATGCCACGCGCCCCAATGCTCTTTTCCTGTCGACGGCCGTCCAGCTTAACAGTGAGCAGCTAAAGCCGATCCATTCATGGTTTACAGAGTCACTGATCGTCCTAATGGACGGCGGTATGCTGCCATTCAATTATTCGACCGACATGGTCCGCCATCCCGGTGGTGAGAGCGCTATCCGGTCAATAATGACCGCCGCAGATATCGCCATAGCCGAAATTCGCGCAGTTCCCAAGAAAAGCATCATGCAAGCTATCAAGTTCGACTTGGCAACAGGCGCGTCCGAAGCAAGCCGTGAAGAGGGCGAAATCCTTGTGCCCGAGTTTACGCACAAAGCTGGTGAGGTACGCGCTGATTTCGAATTTCAGGATGAATCTCAGGGTACGCAAAAGCTCTTCGCTTTGGCAGGTCCGCTGCTCGATATCATCAGGAATGGGAAGATACTCGTCATCGACGAGCTCGACCGCAGCCTTCATCCCTTACTGGTGCGACAGATCATAAATACTTTCCAAGACCATGTCCTTAATGAACGCGGTGCGCAGCTCTTCTTCACAACCCACGACACAAGCCTGCTTGACCATCAGCTTTTGCGCCGCGACCAGATTTGGCTGACTGAAAAGAACCTTGACCAGTCCTCGACTCTCGTTCCCTTGACCCGTTTTTCACCGCGCAAGGGGGAGGCACTGGAACGGGGATATCTTAGTGGCCGCTATGGTGGCGTGCCTATCCTCGACCAAAAGCTGGTAGCCAGGAGCGGGCGTGGCAAAAAATAAGCACCGCCGCGAGCGCCTGGCACGCGAACTTAAGCGCAAGAAGGAAAGTCAATCGCCCTTCCCGCGCGTTCTGATTGTCTGCGAGGGTGAGAAGACCGAGCCCCTATATTTCGACGACATACGCAAACAAAACCGCGTCCCGACCGCCCACATCCGGGTGCTACCTGCGAACGGAACGCAGCCGCGCCAAGTTGTTGATTTCGCAGAGGCGACATTTCGCGAGTCCAAGGAATACGAGTGGGTATTTGCCGTTTTCGATCGTGACGCCCATACCACTTATCTCGACGCCTTGAATAGAGCGGCCGCATTAGACGAAAAACTCAAAAACAATGACGGCCAAAAGGTCCGCGTCATCGCCGTCCCATCAGTGCCGTGCTTTGAGTTGTGGCTGCTGTTGCACTTCATCGAAATCCACGCTTTCTCCCACCGTCATGAGATCATACAGCGTGTCGCCACGCACATCGCGGGCTACGAGAAGGGATTGGAGGGGGTGTACGCGGCGACCGAGCCCATGTTGGCACTCGCGATGGAACGTGCCAGGCGTCTTAAGCACAGGTTCGACCCGCGCCAAGGAGACGACCCAGTGACACTCGTTCATGAGGTTGTTGAGCTGCTCCGGAGCATTAGGCCGTCTCGCTGATCGGTGAATCAAGTATGTTGCTGCAAGACCGTCACTCGAAAATTACAAAGCAGCGACAATGACATAGCAGTTCCCAGTTTCATCCTCACCGGTGCGCCAGTGTTTTCCAAAACAAGGGGGAGGCGCATGGGCAAATTAGAACACGAGTTGGATCGAAAAATAAAAGAGTCAGCAGGTTCCGGCTTCGGCAATCCATCTGCGCGAGATCAGCACAATTCTGAGATCGAACTCCTCAGATTCAAAATTAGTCAAAAAAACAATTTTTTAATCGCAATTATTTCTTCTGCGATTGGGGCTTTGGTGTCTGCTCTGGTGACGATCACTTTTCATTTGAGGCCCTAAAGCATTTTGGGCGTTTTTCGGCTGCGCCAAATTGGTCGACGAGATATTATCAAATGACGCCGAAGTACACATGAGGTCTTGTTGTTGGAACTCCAGTCAACGCCGGCGGTGTTTAGAAAAGTGTTGAGAGAAAAAGATTTGTGCGCCCGAACGACGCAGCGGATTTTCGATACAATACGCAATAAATGACCTTTGATGTTAATCAAATAATTAACTTCAACATTGGCTAATCCAAATCAAAAATTCATATTATATTGATGAAACCAAGATCAGCGGAAACCCGCACGTGTTACCGAGCAGTTCGCCTAAAAATTTGTTAGGCGGTCGTCATCGGAATATCGGGTCTCTCAAGCAAGACGTCATGCTCAGGCGCCAATCGGGCAGACGCAGCCCAAACACCGCCGCGAGTTTGTCACAATTCAAGCGTGAATTGGCCGGGCGCGGCGCCGGGCGCGGGAATTCGGCTGTCGTAATGCGGTCGACTTCGGCCGCCGGCCCGCCCAAAGCGGCCGATTGACGAAAAATCTCCGTCGCGAAATCCGCCCAACTGGCCTCGCCTTGCGCAGTCAGGTGGTAGACGCCGGCATGAGCGGGGTCGGCCAGCTTTTCAGATCGCGCCATTTCCAGCAGCGCCTCGGCGATCGCCAGCGCGCTGGTCGGGTTGCCAAGCTGATCGGCGACGACGCCAATGCGCGGCCGGCTCGCGGCCAAATTCAGCATGGTGCGCAGAAAATTGGCGCCATAAGGGCTATACACCCACGCCGTGCGCAAGATGAACGCGCGTGGATTGGCGGCGGCGACGGCCTGCTCGCCCGCCAATTTCGACTGGCCATAAACGCCCAATGGTCCGGTCGGATCGGTCTCACTATAAGGCGCGGGTTTTGACCCGTCAAAGACGTAGTCGGTGGACAGATGCAGGATCGGGCAGCCATGCGCAGCGGTCGCCCGCGCCAAGGTCTCTGCGCCGGTTGCGTTCAGCGCAAACGCAGCGTCGCGATCGGTCTCGGCCTTATCGACGGCCGTATAGGCCGCCGCATTGATGACAACGTCCGGCTGATAAGCGTCGACGGCGGCCTGCACAGCATCTGCGTCCAGCAAATCCATCCGCGCGCGGCCAAAAGTTTCTACTGTCTCGCCGCCGACGCGTTTCAGGCACGTCGCGACCTGACCCTCGGCGCCCGCTACAAAAATGCGCATCCGCGCCCCCTGTTTTTTAAGACTTCTGAGACGTCGGGTTTAGCCCAAACGCTCGCCGCCATAGACCTTGTCGCGCAAAGGCCGCCACCACGCCTCATTGGCCAGATACCATTCGACCGTCTTGCGGATGCCGCTGTCGAAATGCTCCTGTGCGCGCCAGCCGAGGTCGTTCTCCAGCTTGGAGGCGTCAATCGCATAACGATGGTCATGGCCCGGCCGGTCGCGCACAAAGGTGATCAGCTTGCGATGGCTGTCGGTTTTGGGACGCAACTCGTCCAACAAATCGCAAATCGTTTCGACCACGGCGAGATTGGTGCGCTCATTGCGGCCGCCGACATTATAGGTCGCGCCGATCTCGCCCTTCTCTGCGATCAGCAGCAGGGCGCGAGCATGATCCTCGACATAAAGCCAATCGCGAATATTCGACCCGTCGCCATAGACCGGCAAAGCCTTGCCATGCAGCGCATTCAAAATAATCAGCGGGATCAGCTTCTCAGGAAAGTGACGTGGGCCGTAATTATTGGAACAATTCGACACGACGACCGGCAATTTATAGGTCCGGCTCCAGGCGATCGCCAAATGATCGGACGCCGCCTTTGACGCGGAATAAGGTGAAGACGGATCATATTTGGTTTCTTCGGTGAACAGACCGATCGGCCCGAGCGATCCATAAACCTCATCGGTCGAGACATGCAGGAATCGGAAGAAATGCCCGTCCGGGCGCGATGCGTAAAAGCCGCGCGCCGCTTCCAGCAAGGAAAAGGTCCCCAGGACATTGGTCTCGATAAAGGCGCGGGCGCCGTGGATCGATCGATCGACATGGCTCTCCGCCGCCAAATGCAGGATGAGGTTTGGCGCGAACCCCGCCACTGCATCCGTCATCGTCGCTTGATCGCAGATATCGGCCTGCAACAAGTTGACGCGCGGCGAGGTCAACAGATCGCGGACCGACTCGATATTGCCGGCATAGGTCAGCTTGTCGATGATCAGGATGTCGTAATCGGTCGTGTCAAAGACATGCCGAACCAAAGCAGATCCAATAAACCCGCAGCCGCCCGTGATGATGACTTTCATCATTTCGCCCCCAAGATTACGCGTAGTGAAACAGCGGACCTAAATCGCTAAGCTTCGGTTGCGCCATATCCTTCTCGGACAAGATGGGCGTACGGCCGTCAAGCTCCCAATCCAGATTAATTGTAGGATCGTCCCAGGCCAGTCCTCGATCGCATTCTTTTGAATAATAATTAGACGTTTTGTAGAGGACGTCGCAATCGTCCTCAAGGGTCAGAAAGCCGTGCGCAAAACCAACCGGGACGAATAATTGTGCGCCGTTCTCTGCAGACAGAACCGCTTTTACATATTTGCCAAAAGTTGGCGATCCCGCCCGAATATCAACGGCCACATCGATGATAGAGCCGCGCGCGCAACGCACCAGCTTTGCCTGCGCAAACGGGTGAATTTGGAAATGTAACCCGCGCAGCGTGCCTTTGTTCTTAGAGTAGGAATGGTTATCTTGAATGAAATAAGAGTCGCTTATGCCGCTGAACCAACTTTGTCGAAATGATTCGCAAAAAAAGCCGCGATGATCTGAAAAGCGAGATGGTTTCAGCAGGTATACACCATCAATTGCGGTCGATTGCAACATCTCGCCCCCTTATCGTTTCGCTCTACATTCGAGGCCATACAGCTGGCCTCATGGGTTGTCCAGCTGAGCATTGTCGCTTTTAGAGTATGGGAGGTAAGGATTGAGTTCGGAGCGCCGGTGTGTTGCGCCCACCGCGACGACGGGTGCGGTGACATTTTTCAAATTTATATGCTCGAATATGTCCTTTGATGTGTGTAAATGTCTATTATTGTGATTAAAAGTACAATTTAATAATCAATATGGCGCACAATGTCTTTTTGTGATATCAGTTTAGTTTTTAAAAGTGAAGTAAAAGTACTTTAATTTTACCGCGTTGTTTGATAATGGATAGAGTTTCATGACTTTGGCGATATGGAAGGACGCGTCGCATACAACTTCATCCGGAAGGGGGTGCAATTGCGACTTCGGTTGACGAGGACAGGGATCGACCCTCGGATGGTTCAATAGAATCCTCTAGAAGAACCTAGTGGTTCGTTCCTGACATTTGCTT
>DHHV01000054.1:0-4968 GCA_002403455.1 Hyphomonadaceae bacterium UBA4763
CGCGCAACAAGCAGACGGCGCCAGCGCCGGGGAAGGCGTCGACCTGCGCGTCCGCCGCCGCCATCATCGCGCCGCGTTTGCCGAAAATGCGCGCAACGCTCAGCGCAAAGGCGTCGTCGCCCAGCACAAACGCCGCCCGCTCGATCAGGGAAATGATCTGGGTGACGTCGGCGCGGGCGCACAGGTTAAGCACGCGGCGATCCTCCCGGCCGAGCATGGCGCCGATCCCATGTTCGAGCCCTGAGCCGACCACCGCGACCCCTTGGCCTTAGCGCAGCGCACGCTCGATGGCGACGCGAAAAAAATCCACCATGGCTGGCGGCGATGGCGCGTTCGTCGACGGGGCGAGCAGCAAATAAGAGGCCGGCAGGTTGTAAAAGCTTGGCTGCAAACGCGGCGGATCGCGCAAACGCTGGCGCACCCAGCCAAGCTCTGGCGCGAATGGGCGCGGCAAACCGTAAATCGACAATCCTTCGTCCAAGGCGGTGAGGCGATTGGGATGCGCCGACGCGACCGCCGCGATCTGGGCTTTCGGGGCGATTTTCCCTGCCATCGGGCCTAGGCCGACGCCGCCATCCACCACCAAAGCGAGGTCGAAATTGCTGGCGCGCAGGCGCTGCACATCGATGCTTTTGGCTTTGGAGCCATCCAACGGCGCGCAAGCTTCCGCAAAATCGAGATAAGGGCATAATTTGGCGAGATCGGCGCAAGCCGGTCCAACAAGTCCGGTGATCCGCGCGCCGGGAAACGCGGCGCGTATGGTCTTTAGGGCGCCGAGCGCCTCGACAAAATCCACCAGGCCCAGCCCGATCGAGACCAAGAGGCGCTGGCTGGTCGCCGGCAATTGCAATTTGGCGCGAGCAAACATCTCGTCAGGGTTCCCAATGGCGGTCGGCGATTTGGCCGTAATCGCTTTTTTTCCGATCTTGTCTAACCTGCTGATACACGCGAAGCGTCGCTTGTTGCAAATGCGCCAGACTGAAACGCTCCGCGACGAGCGCGCGGCCGGCGCCGCCGATGCGGGCGCGTTCAGCCGCCGGGGCTTGCAGGATCTGGGCCATCGCTTCCGCCAGGGCGTTCGCATCATGCGGGCGAACGAGGAAGCCGGTCTCGCCATGGCGCACGGTTTCGCGGGCGCCGCCGAAATCCGATGCGAGGATCGGCCGGCGCATGGCTTGCGCTTCGATGGCCACCCGGCCAAACGCTTCCGGCGCAGTCGACGGCGACAGGACCACATCGGCCAGTGCATAAAGCGCGGGCATGTCGGCGACATGCGGCGCTGTCTTGACGACCGCCGCGAGGCAAGATGCGGCGATTTCGCGTGTCACGCTTGCTTTTACCTCGCCGTTGCGTTGATCATCGCCGACGAGGATCGCCTGAAAGTCGGGCGCATTTGCGGCGCGCATGCGCCGAACCGCTTCGAGGGTGAGCAAATGGCCCTTCCAATGGGTGAATCGCGCGGGCAGGACGAATAACGGAACCGGCCGGCGCCAGTCATTCAATTCCAGCCCGTGGAAGAGCCCCGCGACGCGCTCCGGCGCAATGGCGTCCGGGTCAAACAGGGTTAAATCAACGCCGCGCGGGATAACGACGATGCGGTCGGCCGCTTGCGGAGCGACCGATTGGATCTGCGCCGCCGTGTAATGCGAATTGGCGATCACACAATCGCCGCGCGCCATAACGCTGTTGTAGAGCCGCTTGGTGGGCGTCTTCGCCGCATAATCGCCATGCCAGGTCGTCACAAACCCAAGGCCCAGCGCCCGCGCCGCCCACAAGGCGCTCCAGGCCGGCGCGCGCGAGCGGGCGTGCACGATATCGATCTGCTCGCGTCGGCACAAATCCTTCAGCAGGCCGTGATTGCGCCACAGCGTCCAGGGGTCCTTGCGGTCGAGCGGCAAAGCGACATGGCGCGCGCCCAGCGCCTTGAGCGCCTCGACCAGACGACCGCCAGCGCTGGCGACAAGGGCGCGCTCGCCGGCTGCGGCCAGCGCCTGGGCGATCTCCAGCGTCGTGCGCTCGGCGCCGCCGGATTGCAGCCGGGGGAGAACTTGCAATACGCCGGTCAAAACGCCATCAACTCCCGTCAAATGCAAAAATTGCGTTGGTTGCGCCGCTGCGGGTCTTGACCAATCGCCTTGGTTTCGTCTATCAGCCGCCGCTCATTTTTAGCGAAAATCCTTTCGCTGGGTCGACGAAGCGCCGTCAAAGCGCCCTCGACGGCCGATCTGTCGGACCAGAATGATTGGGAGCGGGCCGTGAAACGGACGTATCAACCGAGCCGTCTCGTGCGCAAGCGGCGCCACGGCTTTCGCAAGCGGATGGCCACCAAGAACGGCCGGCTGGTGCTGTCCCGGCGCCGCACCAAGGGCCGCAAGAGCCTCTCGGCCTAAATACGGCGCCGCCGCTGCGGCGCTTGCGCAAGCGCGCTGAATTTACCCGCGTCAATGGCGGGGCAAAGGCCTCAAGCGGGGCGTGCGTCGTGCTGGCCATGGCGCGCGCCGGCGCATCCGATATCGGCATTGGCCTAACCGCCAGCCGCCGCGTTGGCGGCGCCGTGATCCGCAATCGCGCCAAACGCCGATTGCGCGAGGCGTTTCGGCTGTTGGCAAGGCAATTTGCCCGACCGGGGTGCGATTATGTGTTGATTGCAACGCCCGCCACGGCAGAGCTCGCTTGGCAGCGTTTGCTTGACGATTTGAAACGCGCCTTGATAAGGCTCGGGCGCTCGCTGGAACCGCCTTCCAGTCCAGACTAGCGCGTAGCGAACGGAAATTCGATGTCTCCCAGCGATCAAGACGGCGCCTCGACCCGGAACATGTTCCTGGCGATCGGCCTTTCCATGCTGTTATTGTTCGGGTTCCAATTCTTTGTGACCGGCCCGCAAGAGCGCCAGCGCGCCGCGCAACGGGCGGCGACAGCAGCTCAGCAGGCAACGGCAACGCCCAACCCAGCCTTTAGCGCTCCGGCCGCGCCCGCGAGCGTCGATGAGGCCCTTGCGGCCGGGCAAAGCGCCCGCGTGCGGCTCGACAGCCCATCTTTGGACGGCTCGATCTTGCTGCGCGGCGCGCGCATCGACGATGTGCAATTGAAAGCCTACCGAACCGATCTAACCGATAAATCCAAAGAAGTGCGGCTGTTCTTTCCCGACGGCGCGGCGCATTCCTTTTATGCCAGCCATGGCTGGGCAAGCCTCGATCCCGGCGTCAACGCCAGCCTGCCGGGTCCCGACAGCCTGTGGACGCAGACAGGCGCTGGCGATTTGACGCCGGCGACGCCGCTGACCTTGCGCTATGACGCCGGCAATGGGCTGGTGTTCACGCGAACGATCGCGGTTGACGCGCAGTATTTGTTCACGGTGATCGACCGGGTTGTCAATGCGGGGAGCAAGGCCGTCGCTATGGCGCCCTATGGCGTTTTGCGGCGGCTCGGGCGCGGGCCCGATTACCGCCAAGACGGCGTCATCCACCAAGGGCCGATCTCGGCCTTCGAGCGCAAGCTGACCCACACCAAATATGGCGATCTCGATAAGGGCCGGACCTTTAGCGTCAACGCCACCGGCGGCTGGACCGGCATCACCGACAAATATTGGCTCGCCGCGCTGATCCCAGGAGCAAGCGAGCCGGTCAAAGCCGAAACGCAAATGCGCGCCTTAGGGGGCGCACGGCTCTATGAAGCGAGCTATCTGGGCGCGGAGCGCACGCTCGCCCCCGGCGCAACACTTGAGACCACGACGCATGTTCTCGCCGGCGCCAAGCGGGTCGCGGCGCTGGCGGACTATTCCAAGACGCTGAATGCGCCGCGATTGGACGCGGCCGTGCATTGGGGCATGTTCTGGTTCCTGACGCGCCCGTTCTTTTCTGTGCTGGCCTATTTTGGCGAGCTGACCGGCAATTACGGCGTCGCGATCCTGATCCTGACGGTCATCGTCAAGGCGTGTCTGTTCCCGCTCGCCAATTTTTCTTTCGCGGCGATGGCCAAGCTCAAGCGCATCACCCCGATGATGAAAGAGCTGCAGGAGCAATATGCCAGCGACAAAGTGCGCCAGCAGCAAGAGATCATGAAGCTGTACCAGCGCGAAAAGGTCAATCCGATCGCCGGGTGCTGGCCCATGTTGCTGCAAATCCCAGTGTTCTGGGCGCTCTATAAAGTGCTCTATATTTCGCTGGAAATGCGCCACGCGCCCTTCTTTGGTTGGATCAATGATTTGTCGGCGCGCGATCCGACCACCGTGTTCAATTTGTTTGGCCTGCTGCCCTTTGACCCGACCGGCTGGCCGCTGGTCGGCGGCCTCCTCTGGGTCGGCGTGCTGCCCTTGCTCTATGGCTTGAGCATGTTCGTGCTGATGTCGCTCAACCCGCCGGCGACCGACCCGATCCAGCAGACCATGTTCCGGCTGATGCCGTGGTTGTTCACCTTCATGTTCGCGAGTTTCGCGGCCGGGCTGGTGCTTTATTGGGTGTGGAGCAACGCCCTCACCATCGTGCAGCAATATGTCATCATGCGCCGGCATGGAGTGGAGACCGGCATCGACACCACGATCGCGAAATTGCGGGCGCTGTCGCGGCCGAAACCGCAGACGTGAACGCTCATTCCGTCTCCGATGACGCCGCGGCCATCGAGCGCGGTCGGCTGTTGTTTGCGCGGCCAGTGCTGTTTCGCGCCAGCGCGCCAACCATGGACGTTTTGCCCGACGCCGATCGGCCGGAGGTCGCTTTGGCGGGACGCTCGAATGTCGGCAAGTCCAGCCTGCTCAACGCGCTGGCCGGTCGGCGCGATCTGGCGCGCTCCTCGGCCGAACCGGGGCGTACCCGCGAATTGATCTTTTTCGACGTCGGCGCGGGCGGGCTCTATCTGGTTGACATGCCCGGCTATGGCTTTGCGCGCGCGCCCAAGGCCGAAATCGCCCGGTGGACGGAATTGGTGCAAGATTATCTGCGCGGGCGGCCCACCTTGCGGCGGGGGGTTTTT
>DHHV01000054.1:5298-14138 GCA_002403455.1 Hyphomonadaceae bacterium UBA4763
TTTGCTGATCGACGCCCGCCACGGGCTGAGAGAGAATGATGGCGCGGTGATGGACGCGCTCGATGCGAGCGCGGTTTCCTATCAGATCGTCCTGACCAAGATTGATTCTTTGCGCAAAGCCGGCGAGGACGCCGCAAGAATCGCCGAGGTCGCCGCGCAATTGCGTCGCCGCCCGGCCGCCCATCCGGTTGTGCTGGCGGTATCAGCGCATGCCGGCGCCGGGCTCGAGGCCCTACGCGCCGAGATTGCGGGGATCGTATAACCAGCGCCTTCGGAAATTATCAACAAAAATGAGTGAAAAATCGCTGCGATGATTAATCGATTGATTAAGAGTAATAAATTCATTCAAACCAAGAAAAAAACAATTGGTATAAACCATAAGCTGATATAGGTAACTCGAATAAATTGTCGACGAATCCATATGGCAAATATAATAATTCTAAAAAAAATATTCTTCATCAAAAAATCAAATTTTGAAATTGATGGTTTATCATTTACTTTTGTAGATTTTTTAAAATCTTTAATATATCTGGCTCTCTCCGCAAGATAATGCTTACCTAGATGATCGATATCGTCATGATTCACGGGCGATCTCTCTAGAACGTCATTGTATTCTTTGCTGAATTTCTCAAATACATCGACGAGATCACTTTCATTTTTCTCTTTTTCTTTATTCTTTGCCCTTACATGCGCCGAAAAAAGATTATCACCAAGTTCACGAAGTTGTCGAGCGTTTAATTCGAGTAAATGCGCGCGAACAAGATTTTCACCACTTTCGATCAAGCTAAAAACGACAATGAAAACGGGTAAAATTACACCGACAACTTCGAGAGTTTCTCTATTGTGAGCAATTCTTTCGCTTAAAGTTGAAGTCAGTGCGAATGAAATAAATATAGACCAAAGAGAAAGGCAAACAACGGTAACGTTTGCCATAGTATGATTAAAACGTATTCGTTTTGAGCTCGCAAACCTTACTGTGGACGTATTCTTGATACGAGCACCTAGCTTAGTTATTTTCAATTCTAATGGTTCATCCTCAACACTCATTCACAACTCGCCTAAAACAAGAATGTAAACGTAGATAATAATAAGTACAAAATATTTACAAAGCGCGCAATGGAAATGTCTGAAATTTTAATACAAAAAGTAAAAAAAAATATATAAATAAATAAAAAAGTCTTTTATACAAAAAGATCGCATTACTTCGAAAAACAGCTGAATATTGGATAAATTTTAGTCACGCAATAAACAGAAAACGATTGTATAGATAATCTTAAAGCTGCGTATTTTAATCACCGCTTCCCCCCCACGCGAACAAGTTCCTGAACGGCCGCTTTGACGGCGCAGCAAAAGCCCGCGCGCCGCTGGCCCGGAACCGCAACAACCCGACCGCCGCCGCATAATCCGGTCCCAATTGCGTCGCGCCCACGCCGTTGACGCCGAGCGGGCGGCCACAGCGCACGGCGCGCCCCAAAACGGTTTGCGCCAAATCGGCAATGCCCGGCGTTTGGCTGGCGCCGCCGGTTAGCACGACGCGCATCGTCGCGTTGCGGGTTCCATATTCGCTGGCGTTAATTCGCTTGCGGATGAGCTCAAAGGTTTCTTCGAGGCGGGCGCGGACGACGTCACGGATCAAATTCAGCTCAAATTCGGCCGATTCCAGTCGCCCGTCCGAGCCAATGCGGGCGGTGCGAATGCGGCGCGTCACGGAGGGGTCCGCATCGTCAACGCGGATGACGCCGCCATGCAAAGTCTTGGTTTTTTCAGCCACCGGCTCGTTCGTGCACATGATTTGCGCAAGATCAGCCGTGATCTTCGCGCCGCCGAGCGGAATGGCGTCGACATGCACCAGCGCGCCGTCCGCAAACACCGCCATGGAACAGGCCTGCGCGCCGATATCGATCACCAGCGCGCCAATGGCTTTTTCATCCGGCAACAAGGTTGCAAGGCCGCTGGCGTAAGACCCGGCCAACACCGTCGAAACCTCGACATGCGCGCGCTGCACGCAGGCCTTGACGTTATTCAGGAACCCGCTCGGCGCGGTGACGGCATAGACCGCCGCCCCCAACCGCGAGGCATGCAGACGGCGCGGATCAACAATGCCCGAGGTGCCGTCGATCGCGTAATAGATCGGCAAAGCGTGCAGCAGGGAACGTCCCTGCGGCGCGAACTCGACCATGGCGTTTTGCACCGCCTGGCGCGCGTCATTGTCATCGACTTCGCGTTGGACCGAGAATTGCGCTTCGCCAGTCCGCAATTCACCGCGAATGCCAGGCGCCGAAATGCCCAAGGTGACGGCGCTGACTTGGATGCGGGCCTGCTTTTCCGCCTCGTCCAAAGCGGCGCGGATGGCGCGCTCGAGCGGCTCGGCGTTTTGGACGGCATTGTTGACGACGATCCGGCAGGGTTCGGCATGCACGCCGAGGATCTCGATCCCATCGCTGGTGGGATCGACGATGGGGCGGCTGCGCGCCAGCGCCGCAACGACTTTCGAGCCGCCGATATCGAGCGCGGCAAAGACCGGCTGATTTGAGGGTTTGCCAAAGCTGCGGTGATCAACGCTCGACATCAGATATCGCTTCCGCGAAGCTGCGCCGACGCCGCCGGGCGCGCGCTGCGTGGGCTGAGCGGCGCGATCGCGGCAAGGCCGGCCTTGCGCAGATCAATCTGCAATTTCTCTTCGCCAATGCACAAATCCGGCCGCAGGCACAATTGCGCAAGCCCCGCCAACGCCGCCTCGACCCCGATTTCCGGCAATTCGACTTGGCAACCGCCGGCAAGATGCAAGCGCCAGCGCTGGCCGCTGACGCGCGAAAACAACGCGATCCGCGCCCGCAAATCGGGATAGGGCGCCATCGCTTCGAGCAAAGACGGTAAAGCGTCGGCCGCGCCATCGCCTTCGATCACCGGCAGACCGGCGCCTTCTTGGCGGGCTTGCGCCGGGCTTGCGTCAAGGACCGCGCCATCCGCATCGACCACGGCATGATCTTTGCCGATTCTAACAATTGCTTGCGGCTGCGCCGTTTCGATCTCGAGCACAATCCGGTCGGGAAGGCGTCGTGCAACGCGGGCCCGCTGCACCCAAGAAGCGGTTTCCAGCCGGCGGCGCGCCGCGTCGAGATCAACCGCGAAGATCATCGCCCCATCCGGCACCGCCGCCAGCGCCAGCGCTTGCGCGCGGCGCTCGCCGTCAATGCCGGGGACCGAAATTTCGCGCACCTGAAAGCCGGCGGCGAGCAAGCCCTTGTTCATGCCGCGATGAAGGCCGGACGCCGCAGCGCCGGCCGATCCGCTGACCAAGGCCGCAAACAGCACGCAGCCGCCGAGCAGCGCGCCGATCCCAATCCAGGTCGTTTTGGCGTCCGATTTGGCCGAGCCCCGGCGCGCCCGCGTCCAAGCGCCGAGCTTGGGTCCCGGCGCCGGTCGGACGGGGGGAGCCGCCGCGCTCTTGCGGCGTTTGCGCGCCGCCGATCCGCTTACCGAGGACATGAGGCGTCCTCCAACATCCAGCCGACCAGCGCGTCAAACGAAATGCCGCAATATGCGGCTTGCTCCGGCGCAAGCGAGGTCGGCGTCATTCCCGGTTGGGTATTGACCTCCAAGATCACCAGCCGCCCGGTCGCCGGGTCATAGCGAAAGTCAGACCGCGTCAATCCCCGGCACCCCAAACATTGATGCGCCGCGAGCGCCTGCGCCATCGCCAAATCGGTGATCGCGGCCGGCAGGTCGGCCGGCAATTGATGGCGCGAGCCGCCCGACGCATATTTTGCCTCATAATCATAAAACGCCGTCGTCGGCAAAATCTCGGTCACGGCCAAAGCCCGATCGCCCATGATTGCGACGGTCAATTCTTTGCCAGGGATAAACTCTTCCGCCAGCACGAGATCGCCATGCGTCCATTCATCGCCAGCCAGACGATGCGGCGGGCCGTTGGCGCGATCGGTGACCACAAACACCCCCACGCTCGAGCCTTCGGCATTGGGCTTGACGACATAAGGCGGGGCAAGCGCATGGTCTCGCGCGGCGTCAAAACGGTTAACAAGCCGCCCGGCCGGCACGTCCAGTCCCGCCGCCGCCAAGGCCGTTTTGGCTTTGGCCTTGTCCATCGCCAGCGCCGAGGATAGCACGCCCGAATGTGAATAAGGCGCGCCGTAAAACTCTAATATGCCCTGGACGCGGCCATCCTCGCCCCAAACGCCATGCAGCAGATTGAGAACAATCTCCGGCTTTTCTTGGCTGAGCCGCAAATAAAGATCGCGCTGCGCGTCAATTTTGATGGCGCGATGACCTAAACGCTCAACGGCTTGCGCGACCGCTTCGCCTGAAACCAGGCTCACCGCGCGCTCTGCGCTCATGCCGCCAAGAAGGACCGCCACTAACATGTCAGGGAAACCTTCCGCGCCCGAAAACAAGGATCGCGCCGCGCGCGTCTCGTAAAACAGCCAGAATGGTTAACTAACTGCGAGGCGGAAACAGGGCGTTAAAAAAATCCCTGAATTTTGCACAAATTTCCTGGTTTTGTGGAAATCTCTGGCGTTGCGGGATTGGTTAATCCGCTGATCCGTCGCCTTCGCCATTGCGGGCGCTGAAATTGTGGCCGTTATGGCCGTGGCCGTTGGTTCCATGGCCATTCGTCCCATGGCCATTGGCGTGGCGGCCATTGCTTTGGCCGTTCGCGTTGTGGCCATTCGCGCCAAGCCCATTCCCGTTATGCCCATTCGGCGGCGGCGCGAAACTGCGCTGCTCCATCATCGGCCGCGACGGCTCGGACGTCGGGCGCGGCATGGGCGCCTCCGTCTCAACATTGCCCGCCAGCGATTTGATCGATTGCAAGATCGAGGTGCGAATGCCCATGTCGGCGATCGCTTGGAAATTGCGCACCAGATCCATCGTGGCGCGATTGACGCCATTGGCGCTTTCAGCAGGATCGACGGCGCCTTCCAGGCCCTCGAAGAAATAGGTGATCGGCGCATCGAGCCGGCGCGCGATCTGGAGCAACCGTCCGGCGCTGACGCGATTGGCGCCGTTCTCGTATTTTTGAATTTGCTGATAGGAAATTTCCAGAGCGTCAGCCAATTGCTCTTGGGTAAAGCCGAGCAGCGTGCGCCGACGACGAATGCGCTCGCCGACATGGGCGTCGATGCGCGCGGCGCTGCGCGCGCCTTTAAACGAAACCTGGTCCATCAATCGATACGCCCCATTACGCCAACGAGCACATTGTGACGAATAAACTTACCAACGCAACGCCACACAACCTCGCATTGTGTGGCGCTACCATAAAATCTGTCGATTGTTTAGCTGTTTGTGTGTGTTTGTGTGATTCGTGATCGCGCGAGGGTGAGAAGCGGCTGGGACGGCGTGGTGAGTTCTCGCTCGGTCGCAATGCAAAATCCCTTGAAGTTTCGCGACGCTTGGGCTTTCGTGCGCCGCGAAAAGCTGCGCTGGGGGCGCTGTGTCGTGTTGGTTTGAGGGCGTGATGCGTCGAGACGAAACAAAAAATATCCGGTCGGGCGGTCGAGGGACCACGCTGTTGCTGGCCGCTGGCCTGGGCGCGGCCCTGATTGTCGCCGGGTGTCAAAACGGTCGGCGCGAGCGTTTGCAATTCGTCGAGCAACCTGTCGAGCAATTATACTTGACCGGCGCGCGGTTCGTTGATCGCCGGCAATGGCCAGAGGCTGTCCAGACCTTTCAAGAGGTCGAGCGGCAATTTCCATTCTCCGAATGGGCGCGACGTGGACAAATCATGCTGGCTTATTCGCATTACCGCGCCAAGGAATATGAAGAGGCGATTGCCGCCGCCCAGAACTTCATCAGCCTATATCCCGGCAATCCGAGCGCCGCTTATGCCTATTATTTGATCGGCATTTGCAATTTTGACCAGATTTTGGACGTATCGCGCGATCAGGCCTCGACGGCAGCAGCCTTGCGCGCCTTTAACGACGTCATCCAGCGTTTCCCTGAAACCGCCTACGCGCGCGATTCGCAGGTAAAATTGGATTTGGCGCGCGATCAATTGGCGGGTCGGGAAATGGCGGTTGGCCGGTTTTATCTGCGCTCAGGGCAAACCCTGTCCGCCATCAATCGGTTCAAGACCGTGATCGACGTGTTTGAAACCACCACCCACACCGAAGAAGCGCTGCACCGATTGGTGGAAGCCTATTTGACGTTGGGCGTCCGCGATGAGGCCAACCGCATCGCCGCCGTGTTGGGCTATAATTACCCGGATGGAGCCTGGTATGAGCGCTCCTATGGCCTCGTGACCGGCGAGAGCAACGCCATTTTGCCGCCGCCGGGATCGAAGAAAAGCGGGTTTTTCAAGCGCGCCTTCGGCTGGATTTTCTGACCCCGCCCCCCAAACGCCTATGTGACAAATGGGCAACAGGCCATTCATCACAGCCATTGTCACGCGACCGCGACTTGTGTTTGAGGCAATCAAGCTCATCTCATGTAGCTGTAGTTAACTGTTTGTGGATTATTTCGACATGCCTGCGCGCTGGCGATATCGGAGTTTGGGGGCGGCGCTCGCGTTGATGGCGCTGGCTTTTGGCAACGCGCCGGTCGCGGCCGCTGACGCGCGCGCCGCCGCCACGCCCATAGCGGCGATCGAAGAAGGCTCCGTCTGGCAAACGCAAAATCAAGAAATCCGCGTCCAGATTAAGAAATGCGATGATGGCGCGCTGTGCGGCGCGATCGTGTGGCTCGCCAGTGAGGCCGCCGACGCCGGGCGCGCCGTCGGGCGCAAAGCCAAGCGCGGTTTTTTGTTGCTGACGGGGTTTTTCCCAACGGGCGATGGCTTGCGCGATGGCCGGATTGTCGATCCGCGCTCGGGCCGCGCTTATAAATCGCGCGTCAAAGTGATCGATTCGCAATCGATCCGCGTCGAGGGCTGCGTCGCCGTTCTCTGCCGCGGACAGGTGTGGACGCGGGTTGACGACGACAACGCGGCCGTCGACGGCATGGCCATGCCGCTGGAGAGCCAGTCGGCGATGTGATCACGCCGTCAGCGCAGGCTGGCGCAAAACCGTTGGATACGCGCGCAAGCCTCCGTCAGCAATTCCGTCGACGTCGCATAAGAGAGCCGGAACGCCGGCGACAGCCCAAAAGCCTCGCCATGCACGACGGCGATGTCTTCGGCTTCCAACAACGCTTCGCAAAAATCCTGATCCGTCTGGATTTCCCGCCCATCCGGCGTGCGCTTGCCGATCACGCCGGCCAGCGAGGGATAGACATAAAACGCGCCTTGCGGAACCGGGCAGTCGATGCCTGCGGCGGCGTTTAGGCCTGCGACCACGAGATCGCGGCGGCGCTGAAACACGGCGCATCGTTCGGCGATAAAATCCTGCGGCCCCGACAACGCAGCCACCGCCGCCCATTGACTGATCGAGCTTGGGTTCGAGGTTGTCTGCGACATCACTTTGGCCATGGCGCGGATCAATTCGGGCGGTCCGCCGGCATAACCGATCCGCCAACCTGTCATCGAATAGGATTTCGAGACGCCATTCATGGTCAAAATGCGCGGATAAAGGTCCGGCGCAACCGCCGCCAAAGTTGCAAAAGCCCGGCCGTCAAACAACAAATGCTCATACATGTCATCGACCAGGATCAAAGCGTGCGGATAGCTGCGCAGTACATCGGCGAGCGCTGCCAATTCTTCCGCCTCATAGGCCGCGCCAGACGGATTGCCGGGCGAATTGAGGATCAACCAGCGCGTTTTCGACGACATCGCCGCATCGAGCGCAGCAGGGGTGAGCTTGTACCCCGTCTCAACGCTGGTGGCGGCAAAAACCGGCGTGCCGCCAACCATGATCGCCATGTCCGGATAGGAAACCCAATAAGGCGTCGGGATGACGATCTCATCGCCCGGATCAACGCTCGCCATCAGCGCGTTGTAAATGACGGCTTTGCCGCCCGGGCTGACATTGATCTGCGCTGGCCCATAGGGAAGGGCGTTCTCGCGCGCGAATTTGGCGGCAATCGCCTGTTTCAATTCGGCAATGCCGTCGACGGCGGTGTATTTCGTCTTGCCGCCTTGGATCGCTGCGATCGCCGCCGCTTTGATTGAGTCGGGCGTGTCGAAATCCGGCTCGCCAGCCGACAGCGAGATGATCTTGCGCCCTTGCGCGGCGAGTTCGCTCGCTTTTTGCGTGATCGCCAAAGTCGGCGAGGGCTTGACCCGGGCAAGGGTCGCTGATTGCAGCGGGCGGGCGTGAAATTGGTCGGGCATCAGGGCTTTCCCAGAAAAATGCGGTGCGCAAGCCGATAACGCAGGCATGGCAAGTTCATTCCCGCCGCGCAAGCATTTCGCGATCGGCGTCTCGCGCAACCAGCAATCTGCCTAACCAATCCGCGCCAGCAAGCTCTGAAAAAGGGCAATGCCGTCGGTGCGGCGGGCTTGCGCATCCACGGCGCGTTCGGGATGCGGCATCAGACCGAGCACATTGCCGCGCGCATTGGTGATCCCGGCGATGCGGTGCTGCGCGCCATTAATCGGGGTGGCATAACGGAACGCGATTCGGCCCTCGCCCTCCAGCCGCGCCAAGGTCTCGTCGTCCGCCGCATAATTACCGTCGGCATGCGCAACAGGCAGGACCGGCCGCGCGCCCAGCGCATAGCTTTGCGTGAAAGCTGTGTGCGGATTGGCGATCTCGAGCGCGACCGGCGCGCAAATAAACCGCATCCCGGCATTGCGCAGCAGCGCGCCAGGCAGCATCCCGGCTTCGGTCAGGATCTGAAAGCCGTTGCAAATCCCCAGCACAAAGCGCCCTTCATCGGCGCGGGCCTTCACCGCCGCCGTGATCGGCGACAACGCCGCCATCGCTCCGCAGCGCAGATAATCGCCA
>DHHV01000073.1:0-6796 GCA_002403455.1 Hyphomonadaceae bacterium UBA4763
CGAGCCTTTTTCAACAGCCTGCTAGGCTGAAGAGCGCCGCGAGGCGCCAGCGATCCTCTTCGAAACATTCACCTGAAGGAGTGCATCGCGCAACCGGCGGGTGACCGGACCGACAACGGCATTCGGGGACGAATTGCCCGGCCCCGTTTCATGCTATTTGACATCGGTGCGATGTGCCCGGTCGATCGGTGCGCGAGTGTGGCGGTTCTGAAATTCGCCCCATCATTGTGGCATACTCTGAGCGAATCTCAGGATGACAGCCACACCCAAAACCAATGAGTTAGAGTGTCCTTGTTGAACCAAAAGTTCGTTAAAGGCTTGACCCAATTATCAGACGAACTTTGGGTTCAGGGTACTGGGCGGTGACCGCGGCGATCGATCGAAGGCCCGCCCATTCGGCGAGCTAGATGCGGCGCTCCTCAATGCGTCAGTGGCCGGCGTCGGTCGCCGCGATCTGCGCATAATTGGCCCCGAGCGCCGGATCGGCAAAGAAGCGTATGACGTCGTCGGCAAGGCCTGCCTGAATGCCCTTGAGCGCCAACAAAAAATCGCCGCCAGCGCATCCGCGTCGATCAGCGCGAATAAACGATTGAGGATTCCGCCCTATCAAGGTTAGCTGTTTCGCTTGTCCGATGGTAGGTAACAGGTCAAACTGCAGATGATTCGCAGCGTCTCAGAAAAGTAGGCGGCAATGACCATCGTGCAATTCCGACCACGATTAACCGAAACTGATATTCGTCAACTTATCAAGGGCGCAACTCCTGAGGAGAGGGCGGCTGCGGCCCAGAAGGTTTGTGCTGTCGTCAACCAATCTGATCTGACGGACGCCGAACGCGCTTATGCAGATCAGGTCATTCGTCTTGTGGTGGAGGACATAGCGGTGCAAGTTCGTCTTGCGCTCGCGGTAACATTAAAAAATTCGCCGAAGTTACCCTATGACGTTGCGATGCGGTTGGCGCGTGATGTTGAAGCAATTGCAATCCCCATCTTAAAACGTTCGCCAGTTTTTTCAGACTCTGATCTTATTGAGCTCATCCGAGCTCTGCCGCCACGAAAACAATCTGCAATTGCGCGGCGCGAGTCGTTAACCACTGCAGTCAGCGAAGCGATTTGCGAATTCGGCGCGCGTGAAGCCGTGATCAACCTCATGCAAAACTCTGGCGCAGCAATTGAAGAAACGGGCTTTCGCAAGACGCTGGATCGATTTGCGGATGACGCGGCGGTCACGGGCGCTATGGCATTCCGGGAATCGTTGCCCGTTTCTATCGTCGAGCGATTGATAACCCACGTCTCAGGCGCCGTCTTCGACCACCTTGTCAATACACATGCGCTGCCGCCACAATTGGCAATAGAAATTGCGTCCGGCGCGCGTGAGCGAACGACACTTGATCTCGTTGAGCAAGCTGCGCGGCAGCAGGATATGCGCCGGTTCGTCCAACAATTACAAATGAACGGCCGTTTGAGTCCCTCCCTTTTGCTGCGCGCGGCATGTTTGGGTCATATGTCTTTCGTGGAATGGTCCTTGGCGGAGCTGTCGGGGATACCTCATTCGCGAGCATGGCTAATGGTTCACGATGCCGGTCGTTTGGGATTGAAGGCGCTTTACGAGCGTTGCGGATTGCCGATGATGATTTATCCGGGGTTGCGCGTCGCGGTGGATGTTTTTCACGAGCTTAGCCGCGATTCTCAGCCTGTTGATCGGACGAAGATGTCTGAACGAATGATACAGCGTATATTGTCGCAGTTTCAAGGATTGCCGCGTGTCGAGCTGGATTATCTGTTTGAAAAGCTTGATTACTACGCAATCGCGCGACGTCAGCGCCAGGAATTATCGAGCGCAGGTTAGACACCTGTCTATCTGTTATCTGAGGATTTCATCGAACTTTTGACTTACGCTTCTCGACTTACATTGTAGAGGTTGAAGAAAGCAGAAATTAATTTTTAGTGCAACGTGGTTTTGTTTAGGTTGTAGAAACTTCGTAAAGGTGTAATTTTTGGCAGGTCAAGACATATTCGGGACACGTTGTGCGTTGAATTTGTCTCAGAAAAGATGGTTTTGGGTGTAGCGTCGGCTTGAACATCGTCGGCCCCAGAAAATTTTCTGGGCAATTTCACGTCGGCTTATTGCTTCCACAGGGCGATTGCTGGTTGTCGGCGCGGTTGAAGCGTCCGAGCGGGCGGCAATCGCTTGAAATCTATCGGTGCAATCGTTGGCGTATCCGTGATGCATAGACTTGCATTTGCGCGATCGGCCGCCATTAATCGTTGCCAAAGCCCGACGCCCGGGTCTTCATCAGCTTCCATCACAGCGCCATAGGACGCCCAAATTTGGGAAAACAGCGCCCGCGCCTCAGTTCCCATGGGAATTGCGGTTACCGGCGACACACGTAAGGCAATCTCGAAGCCGAACGCTTTTGCAGTGAGCAAGCGCCGTTGCGCAGTGCCGCCCAATGCGGTTAAAACATGTTCATTAGCAACGAGAGTCCAGGCCTCGGGGCTGGAGCCGCCTGCTACACAGGCAGCCTGCAAAGCTGGGGCCACCATAGGGTCGCGAAGAGCCGCAGCGCTTATCTCCACGGCAAACTTGCTTGGCTCATCCGACTGAAAGCGCGTGCTGGCAGCTTCAACAGCGCTAAGCAGGGCCCATAAACACGCCGCGTCGACCTCATCATGTGTATAAGCAAACGGCCGTCGTAAATTGATTGGATCAACACAAACGACGCGTCGTGTTGGGGCGCCGCTTTGCGCATCAAATTGCAGGTTTACATGTGTCCCAACCAAATCCCGAATGTCAACGTTCTGTTGCATGGGTCACCTAGCTACTAACGCGGCAAAAGTACGCTGTGCCGTAATTCAAGCCAGATGTTATTTGATTGTCGTTAGATCTACGTTTGCATAATGCACTTAATTGTTTCTATTCCCGCATTAACACAGGTTAGTTGTTTGGCAACACCTCTTTAACGCGCATTTCCAGTTCGGCGACCAACGGTCCTCCAACCGGATCTGTCTCCAAACGGATTCGCCGCTTTATTGCGGCTTTAATGGCGTCGAGGTGGGCGAGTATAAGCGACTTTGGCGCCGTGGCGCGAGCGGCTTCATCATCGATAAGCCGACACAACGAATGTGCAATGCGCGTTACAAGCGGGAATTCGTATGTCCCGGCAAGGCCTTTAATGTCATGAACGCGCGCATACACGTCCGTGAGCGATTTCGGATCATAGCCGGCTGCTGCTGCGTTGAGGCGCGCGTTCTCCAACCGCTCCAGTTCCTCATCCATCCATGCATCAAATTGTGGACCAAGTGATTTTAACGCGGCTTCGGCGCGGGCAATCGCTTCGGGATCGAGCGCGCCGAGCGGACCGCCAATCTTGTGTTTCAACACATTCGGCGGCGTGATGATTTCGACGGGGACGGATTTATTCATGGAACGCGCCTTCGATGACATAACCACAGCGGAGCAAATCACAGAAATCTAAGCGCATTCTTAACCCTGCTGGACCTTGGCGCGGTCAGCTTTCAAATTGCTCGCGCAATACCCGCTCCGCGTAAGGGCGATTGGGGTCGAACAGCATGCAGAGTTGGCGATCGCGCGCTTCGCGAATGGTGACGCGAACCACATCGCGCACCTCTTGATTGTCGGCGACGGCGGCGACAGGGCGAAATTCCGGCTCCAGGGTTTCGATTTCGACTTCCGCATCGTGGTTCAATAAAGCGCCTCGCCAGCGCCGCGGACGAAACGCGCTAATCGGGGTGAGCGCCAGCAGATTGGCGTCGATCGGCAAAATCGGCCCATGCGCCGAATAATTATAGGCGGTCGAGCCGGCGGGGGGCGCGACCAAAACGCCGTCGCAAGCCAATTCCTCCATGCGGACCGCCCCGTCGACGCGAATGCGCAGCCGCGCCGTTTGATGGGTTTGTCGCAGCAGCGACACCTCATTGATCGCGAGGCGCGCCATCGCGTGTCCTTGACTGGTCTGCGCCTGCATCAGTAGCGGCGAAATCCAAACAGCTTCGGCTTGCGTTAGCCGGTGCGGCAAATCCTCATCGCTGAAATCATTCATCAAAAAGCCGATTGTGCCGCGGTTCATGCCGAACACCGGCGGGCCATTGTCGAGGCTCCGCCGCAGCGCGTCGAGCATCAAGCCATCGCCGCCCAAGGCGACGACGACGTCGGCGTCAACGAATGGGGAGTTGCCGTAGATATGGGCCAAGCGCCGCAACGCGCTTTGCGCCTCGGGTCGTTGACTCGCGACAAAGCACACGCGCAATTGCGCCGGATCGATGGCGCTGAGCGGTCGGGAATGCGGGCGATCTTGCGGCGCATTGACGCGAAGGGGCGCGAGGGACATGCTAAAAGCCTTGAACGATGGGAGAAAAACATGCCGGCCGACACGTTGGGGTCCGACCAATTACGCGCCACAATGACAGAAGATGAGTGGCGTGCGCGCGTCAATTGTGCGGCGCTTTATCGGCTAGTCGCACTCTATGGCTGGGACGATCTGATTTTTACGCACATCTCGATGCGCGTCCCCGGTCCTGATCATCATTTCTTGATCAATCCTTACGGCTTTTTCTTCGAGGAGATCACGGCCTCAAGCCTCGTGAAAGTCGACATAGACGGACAAATCGTCGCGCCGACGCCGTATTTTATCAATCCAGCCGGCTTTACCATCCATTCCGCGATCCATGCGGCGCGTGAAGACGCCAAATGCGTGATCCATTTGCACACCGATGCGGGCGTTGCGATTTCGGCGCAAAAAGGCGGGCTGCGCCCGTTGACCCAGACGGCGATGGCGGTCTCGGGCGATCTTGCTTATCACGATTATGAGGGCATTGCGCTTGATCTGGATGAGCGCGAGCGCTTGGTCGCCGATTTAGGCGCCCACCATGTAATGTTGCTGCGCAATCATGGCACGTTGGCGATCGGCGAAAGCGCCGCGCAGGCCTTCCTGCGGATTTATTTCCTCGAGCGCGCTTGCGCCATGCAGGCGCTCGCGATGGCGGGCGGCGCCGACCTATTGGAATGCGCGCCGGATTTGGAAGCCAAAGTCGGCGGCCAGTCCAACGCCGGCTTTGCGATGATCGGCGAGGCGCTGGCCTGGCCGGCCTTGTTACGCCGATTGGATCGGAAATCGCCGGGCTATGACGCATGATTGGGGTGCTTTTTAGGGGCGCCGCAGCCCAGGAAATTCATTATTAGTCGTATGGACTTTTAACAAATCGCGGCCATATCCGGCGCAGCATGCGGGGCAAGCCTTGTCGCCGCTAAACTTGCCATGTTTTCGTTTGGGGTGCGCCATGCAAGCGCTGTTGCGTTATGGGTTTTTGATCGCAACGCTGGCGGCGCTGGCGCTGATGGGCGTTCTTGGGTTCTTCAAGTGGCAAAGCGAGGCCGCCAAGAGCGCAGCGCGTCCCACGGGCGCCGGCGCAAGCGCCCAGGCCCTTTTCGTGCGCGCCCATGTGGTCGAAGCCGCCCCGTTTGCCGAGCGGATTGAGGCGATCGGCACCGCCCAAGCGCGCGAAAGCGTCATTATCTCCGCCTCGCAGACCGAAGTCATCGCACGCGTGCTTTTTGAAAGCGGCCAGCGCGTCTCGCGCGGGCAGGTGTTGTTGGAATTAGAAGGCAAAGAGGAAGAAGCCGATCTTCTTGACGCGCGCGCCGCGCTGGAAATCGCCCGGCTCGACGCCGAGCGCTTCGCCGATCTCGCCAAACGCGGCATTGCGCCTCAGCAGCGCGCCGAGGAAACCCGCGCCGTTTATGAACGCGCCAAAGCGCGCATCGACGCGATCAACGCCCGCCAAGCCGACCGCGTAATCCGGGCGCCGTTTACCGGCGTCATCGGCCTGCGCGACACCTCGCCCGGCACGGTCGCCCGCCCAGGCGATTCATTGGCGACGCTCGATGATGTCTCCGCGATTTTGGTGGATTTTCCGCTGCCGGAGCGTTTTCTCGGCGTGATTTCCAAAGGATTGAACCTTGTTGCGCGGTCGGAAGCTTATCCGGACGTGCGCTTTGTTGGCTCGATCGCCCAGGTCGACAGTCGGATCGATTCGGTGACGCGGACCTTCCAGGCCCGCGCCGTGTTTGACAACGCGGATGGGCGCTTGCGGCCGGGCATGTTGTTGCTGGTGACGGTCGAGCGCAATCGTCGCGACGCGCTCGCGGCACCCGAAAGCGCCATCGCCTTGGAAGGCGACCGCGCCTTTGTCTTTGCGCTGCGCAATAACGAAGCTGGCGGAGTGTCGGCCGAAAAGCGTTATGTGCGCTTGGGCGTGCGCTATGATGGAAGCGTCGAAGTGCTTGATGGCCTTGCGCCCGGCGACAAGATTGTCGCGCATGGTCTCAACCGCGTCTCGCCCAATCAGACCGTCCAAATCATGGACGAAGCGGACAAAGGCGCGGCGGTTCCGCTCGCCGGCGCACAAACCGCGCGGCGCGGCTCATGACGCTTCCCGAATTATCGGTCAAGCGGCCGGTTTTGGCGGCGGTGATGAGCCTCATCATCGTCGTGATCGGGTTCGGCGCTTTTTTCAGCCTGCCTCTGCGCGAATTGCCCGATATCGACCAGCCGGTCGTGTCGGTCTCAACGGCTTATCGCGGCGCTTCGGCTGAAGTCGTCGAAACGCGCGTCACCGAAGTCATTGAAAACCAGCTCTCGGGGCTGGAAGGCATCGACCGCATCGAAAGCTCGAGCCGCGACGGTCGCTCCAATATCACCATCACGTTCCAATTGGATCGCAATCTCGACGACGCCGCCAATGACGTGCGCGATGCGGTCGCCCGCGTGGCGGGCGC
>DHHV01000073.1:7119-7553 GCA_002403455.1 Hyphomonadaceae bacterium UBA4763
CGCACTCCCGGTCGAAGCCGACCCGCCACAGGTCGAAAAGGCCGATTCCAGCGCCGTCCCGATCATGTTCATCAATGTCAGCTCGACGCAATTCTCCCCCCTGGAGCTGAATGATTACGTCGATCGCTATGTTATTGATCGGCTGTCGACGATTGACGGCGTTGCGCGCGCCCAAGTCTTCGGCGCGCCGCGTTATTCCATGCGGATTTGGCTCGATCGCGAAGCCATGGCCGCGCGTGGGGTCACGGTCGATGATGTCGAAGCGGCGTTGCGGCGCCAAAATGTCGAAATGCCGGCCGGATCGCTTGAATCAGCTTCCGTCGATTTCACGGTGCGGGCCGATCGCACCTATCGATCGCCTGAGGATTTCGCGCGTTTGCCGTTGTTTGCGCCCGGCGCGCAAGGGGCTGGCTATGCGGTTCGCTTGGGCGACG
>DHHV01000073.1:7882-8322 GCA_002403455.1 Hyphomonadaceae bacterium UBA4763
CGCCCGCGTCGAAGAAGGCCCCGATGAGCGGCGGCGTTTTTTCCGCGGCAATGGCGTCCCGCAATTGGGGATGGGGATCGTCCGGCAAAGCCGCGCCAACGACATTCTGATCGCCGATCAAGTCTATCAGCGGCTCGACGAAATCCGCGTCACCTTGCCCGAGCATATGTCGATCTTGATCGCTTTCGACGGCACAGTGTTCACGCGCGGCGCAATCGAAGAAGTCTGGGTGACGCTGATCGTCGCCATTGGATTGGTGGCGCTGGTCAATTACATCTTTCTGGGGACGTGGCGCGCCGCGTTGATGCCGTCCATTGTCGCGCCGATTTGCGTGCTCGGCGCCTTTATTGCGCTGGCGCCCTTCGGTTTTTCAATTAATTTGCTGACCTTGCTCGCCATCGTTTTGGCGATCGGGCTCGTGGTCGATGACGCGATTGTCG
>DHHV01000073.1:8640-11867 GCA_002403455.1 Hyphomonadaceae bacterium UBA4763
TGGTCGATGACGCGATTGTCGTGACCGAAAACATGCAGCGCCGCGTCGAATTGGGCGAGCCGCGCATGGTCGCGGCGATGCGCGGCGGCAATCAGGTCTATTTCGCCGTTATCGCGACCACCTTGGTCCTTTTTGCGGTATTCGCGCCGTTGTTTTTCCTACCCGGTTATGTCGGCCGCCTATTCATCGAGCTTGCCGCCGCCATTGCCGGCGCGGTGGCGATTTCCTCGTTGCTGGCGCTGACCCTCACTCCGATGATGGGCTCAAAACTCCTGCGGGAGTCCAAGAGCGCCGGCCCGGTCGCCCGCGCCGTCGATTGGGCGATGAGCCGTTTTCGGGCCTCCTATGAGGCATCGTTGGGTCTTGTGGTGCAGCGCCCGCTGGCCTCATTCCTGATTGCCGGCGCGATTGGCGCGGCGGCCATCGGCCTGTTGCAAGTGGTGCGCTCTGAGCTGGTGCCGATCGAAGATCGCGGCCGCATTGATATCAGCATCAATGGCCCGGAAGGCGCCGGCTTTGACGCGATGACCGAGCATTTCCTCGACGTCGAACAACGTCTGATGAAATATACCGAAACGGGCGATGTGTTCCGGGTCATCATGGTGGCGCCCTCATTCGGCGATACGCGCTTTTCAACGGCGCGCGGCATTGTCGTGTTGTCGCCGTGGGAAGAACGCGCGCGCTCGTTGGAAACCATTCTGAATGACATGCAGCGCGATTTGGGCGGCGTCACCGGCGCGCGGGCGGTGGCCTCGGCGCGGGCTGCCTTCTCTCAAGGCGGCGGCGGGGGAGGGGGCGGCGATGTGTCGGTCGTGCTGCTTGGCGCCGATTTCGAACAAATGGCGCAAGCTGCAGGTCCGATCGTCGCAGCCGCCCGGGCCAATCCTGGTTTGACGCGGGTGCGCACCTCCTACGAGCCGAACGCGCCGCGTTTGGTGCTCGACATCGACCGCGAGCGCGCCGCCGCTCTGGGCGTCTCGGTCGAGCAGATTGGGCGCACGCTCGAAACCATGTTTGGCTCGCGCCGCGTCACCACTTATTTGCGCGAGGGCCAGGAATATGACGTGCTTCTGCAAGCCGGGCTCGAAAATCGCCGCAGTTTAGAGGACCTCGTCAACGTGCATGTGCGCACCGCCTCTGGCGAACTCGCGCCGCTGACCAATCTGATCAACACCAAAGTCGTCGGCGACAATGCCGATCGGCGCCGCACCGACCGGCTGCGGGCCATTACGATCAACGCCAATATTGGCCCGGGCTACACCTTGGGCGAAGCGATCGCGTTCATGGAAACGACCTTGCGGGCCGAAGCGCCCGAGGTCAGCTATACGTGGTCCGGCGCGGCGCGCGATTTCCAGCAGGCCGGCAATGCGATCGCGATCGCCTTTGCCTTGGCGCTGTTGGTGGTGTTCTTGGTGCTCGCCGCTCAATTTGAGAGTTTTATCCACCCGGCAATCATCATGACGACGGTGCCGCTCGCCATTTTCGGCGGCCTGTTTGGCTTGTTCATGGCCGGATCGACTTTGAACATTTACAGCCAAATCGGGCTGATCATCCTGGTCGGCATCGCCACCAAGAACGGCATTTTGATCGTCGAATTCGCCAATCAATTGCGCGATGAAGGCCGCAGCGTGCGCGAGGCGATTATCGAAGCGGCCGGCTTGCGGCTGCGCCCGATCATCATGACCAGCCTGACGACCGTTATGGGCGCGTTGCCGCTGATGCTGACAACGGGACCGGGCGCCGAAAGCCGGTTCACAATCGGCGTGACGATTTTCGCTGGCGTTGCCTTCGCCACCTTGGTGACCTTGTTTATCGTGCCGGCCTTTTACAACGCTTTGGCGCGCTTTACAAAATCGCCCGAGTGGAACGCGCAGCAGATCAAGTCGTTTGAAGACCGCGAAAACATGGGTCAGGCCGCCGAATAACAAAGCGGCCAATGCGCCTGATCGTTGTTTGACGGCGAACGGCGTCTCTTTTGCGATTTTGGTCAAAAGGCGCTGGACCAAATAGGCGCCCTTGCGTAAGCCCGCCGCACAAAAAACAGTGGGAAACGCCTTGCCTCATCCTTACGCGCTCACCCGCGCCGCGCGCACGGCGCTGACAACCATTGAAGAGCGCGCGCTGTGGCTTGCGTGTTGGACGATCCACAACGCCAATCACCTGCGCGACAGCCGCGATGGCCTAAAAGTTGGCGGTCACCAGGCCTCCACCGCGTCGATGACAACGATCCTCACCGCTTTGTTCTTCAAGGTGCTGCGCGCGCAAGACCGCATCTCGATCAAACCCCATGCAAGTCCGGCATTTCATGCGTTACAGCATATGTTTGGCCGCCAAAGTATAGATCAATTGCAACGATTTCGCGGATTTGGCGGGGCGCAATCCTATCCCTCGCGGACCAAGGACCAGACCGGGGTCGATTTCTCGACCGGCTCGGTTGGTCTTGGCGTCGCCATCACCGCCTTTTCCAGTCTGGTGCAAGATTATCTCGCCGGTAAAGGTTTGCTGGCGCCCGAAGCGCAGGGGCGGATGATCGCGACCTTGGGCGATGCCGAGCTTGACGAGGGCAATGTCTATGAATGCCTGATCGAAGGCGCCAAGCATGATCTGCGTAATTGCTGGTGGATCGTTGATTACAACCGCCAGAGCCTCGATGCGGTCAGCGCGGACCGCATGTTCTCCCGGTTTGGCGACATGTTCGCTGCCTGCGGCTGGGACGTCAAAACCTTAAAATTCGGGACCGAGCAGCAAAAAGCCTTTGCCCAACCGGGCGGAGCGGCGATCCAAGCCTGGATCGAGGCGGCCCCGAATGACGTGTTCGCTGCGCTGTCCTATGAGGGCGGGGCGGCGTTTCGTGCGGCGCTCCAGCAGGATCTTGCCAGCGATCGCGCGGCGCAAAAATGGTTAAGCAAGCTCGACGACGCCGCGCTTGGCGCGTTGATGACGCAATTGGGCGGGCATTGCCTGGACACGCTGCTGGCGGCCTTTGCCGAAGCAGCGACGCATGATCGCCCGACGCTTTTTATTGCCTATACGATCAAAGGCTATCGCCTGCCGTTTCAGGGCCACAAGGACAACCATGCCGGCCTCATGAACCCAAGCCAGATCGCCGCGCTGCGCGCGCAATTGGGCGTGCCGGAGGGCGAAGAATGGGACGCTTTTGCGGGGCTGACCAAGGCCGAGGAAAAATCTGCGCGCGCCGCAATCGCCGCCGCCCCCTGGGCCGACCC
>DHHV01000031.1 GCA_002403455.1 Hyphomonadaceae bacterium UBA4763
CGGCGGCGGGCGCGGCTTTGCTGGCCGCCAGGATGTTGAGCCGCACCCTGTTCGTCAAAGCCGCCGCCAAAGGCGGCGCAAAGCTCGCCGGGAAAGCGGCCGGCGCCGGGGCGGGCGGCTCGGCCGGCGTGATTTGTGGGCCGGCGGCGGTGGTCTGCGTGCCGGCTTTCGCGCTCGCCGGTTGGCTGTTGACCGACAAGGCGATTGTCGAAGCCGATGAAGCGCTCAACCGCGCGCAATTTCGCGACGAAATTTTAGGGATCATCGCGGCCGAAAAGCAACGCCTGAAAACCGAGGCGACGCGCGCTTATCAAGAGAGCTATGACGCGGTTGCGACGAAAAACCGCCGCTCGATCGCGGAGATCGGGACAGTCGGCGCGATCGTGTTCGGGTCGTAAGGCGCCGCCTGCGGCAAAATGCGCCGATGGGTTTACTTTTGTTCTTTATTGTGATGAATACAATTAGAACGGAGTGCGAATTTCTTAATCGTGCCCCTCTTGGACAATGGTTCTGACGTCGCCCGTAAGCTGTGATTGGGCGACACCATCGGCAACCCCGCTTGGTCGGGGTCATGGGCGAGCGCTCAAGTTTATGAAGCGTAAAGGGCGCTTGGTTGGCGCACGCATGTGCGCGCGTCGCTGCGCGTCAAACCTGCTTTTCGCGTGCGTATACGTTACCGGTTTTTTACCTAGGGCAATTGGATGAGCACAGGCAACAACGAAGAGCAGGCCGCGAACCTGCAAACAGGAATTTGGGGATTCCTAATTTGTTTTATTGCTTTTACTGTCATATTTGTACCGCCACTTGTCTATAGCAATTATCGGGGCGGAGAATATTTGACGGCGCTTTTTTCGTTCATTTTTATACTGATTGGCGCGGGAATTGTGCTTCTGATTGCTGCAGCATTGCTAGTGCCGATCGCGATCGACATGGTGCGTGGAATATCCGCTTTTATGTTATCGGGGCCGACGCGACGCCTTCAATCGTTGATTTACGCAGATGCGGAATTGGATCGAAAGCGCGAAAGACTGCGCCGTCTTATGCTGATCGAGCGACAAAAGCTACGCGATCGGGAAAAGCGACTGCGGGATCGGTCGTCGCGTAAGATTGCCGCGTTACGGAAATTGGGTCGGGAAATGGACAATATCATTGTTGATGCAGGCATCAGCTTTAAGGACATCAAAACGCCAGTAATGCCGAAATACATCGCCGCGCACCACGACAATTGATTGATGCAGGAATGCTGGGATTGGTCCATCGTCGCAAGGCAGGTCAACAACCGATAGATTTTTGGCGAGCGTTACGACCCAGCCCCGAAGCGATCGAGCAGGCGCTCTAAATAAGAACGTTCGGTATCCGCACGGCGGCGGTCGCCAGCGCGGCGGCGCAATTCTTCCAGCACGTCGCGAGCACGTTTGCGTTCAGCTTCAGTCGGCACGTCAACATCGCCGCTATCGCCGCCGCCTTCGCCGCCTTCCGCCAACGCCCGGCCCAAGGGGTCGCGCCGGGGGCCATCGCGATTGTTTTCAGCCTGGCGCGCCGCGTTTTCAGTTCCGCGCCGCAAAGCGTCGATGGCGGCGTCTTGGCGATCTTGGGCGCCGCGGAGATCCCCGCGCGCCAGCGCGTCGGCCGCCTCGCGCATTGCTTCTTGCGCGGCTTGCAAATCGCGCGAGCCGGCCCCAACGCCACCGCGGCGCAAGCGATCGGCGCGTTCGCCGAGCCGGTCGGACAGGCCGCGCTGCGCCTCGTCGAGCGCCTCGCCGTCATTTTGTCCTTGTCCTTCGCCTTGGCCATTTTGTTGCGGGTCTGCCCCTGGCTCCTGCCCTTCGCCTTGTTGTCCGGAACGCTGCCCAGGCTGTTGTCGGCGCTGCCCCGGATTGGCGTCGCGGCGGCGTTCGTCGAACGTGCGGTCGCGCAAGCCGCGCTGTTCGCCCAAAATGTCGTTCAACTCGCGCAAGGCCTGTTCGCTCGGATCGGGCTCGTCCTGTTGGCCTTGGCCCTCGCCGGCCCCACCTTGCTGAAATTGCAGATTGCGCAAGAGCTCCGATAACCGCTCCAGCAAAGCGAGCGCCTCTTGGGTCGCGCCGGTCTCGCTGAGATCGTTCAGCGCTTGCAATAATTCTTCGAGTTCATCGCCCGACAGCGTGCGCTCGCCTTGGCCGCCTTGGCCATCGCCCGGCTGGGCTTGGGCGCGTTTGAAGTCCAAGAGGTTGCGAAAGGCTTGCTGATAGGCTTCCGACAAACGCTCGATTTCTTGCTCGTCCGCGCCGTTTTCCAGCGCCTCTTGCAAAGCGCGCCGCGCCTGCTCGAAAGCGGCTTCGACATCGGCGACATCGCCAAATTCAGCGCGCAGCGCCACTTCCCACAACAAGTCGGCGGCCTCTCCCACATCTTCCAGCGAGCGCGCCTGGTCCAATATGTCGCCAGCCCGGGCAAAGCCCATGAATAACAACCGATCAAAGCGGTAATATTCCGGCGCCTGGGTGAGCGCAAAGAGGGCGCGGCGGGCGCGCTTGATCGGCTTGGGAGCGATCGACAAACGCGGGTCGTTGCCTTCATCGCGGATGTCGGAAACGCGCGCGGCGTCGGCAGCGAATAATTTTGGTTGCGGCGGGCGCTCTGGATAGGGCGTCTCGACCCGCAAGATCATCAGGCGAACGTCCTGGGCGGCGCGCGCCAAGGGCTGCAAGAACAAACGTTCAGGCAAAGTGAAATCGACCGCCTCTGTCGCGCCTTCTTGGCCGGCGCCGTCAATGACGATCGCCCGCAAGCGCACCTCAAGTCCCGCCCAGGGGTGGGTGGTTAGATCAAGGCTCGGCGAGCCGGAAATCTCGCGGGCGCCGCCGCCAAAACTGGCGATGGGGAGGCGTTTGGGCGCGGGAAGCGCGCGCTCGCCCGGCAATGGCGCGACAAGGGCCATTTCCAACAAGGTTTCAGCGACGCCGACATCGTCTTTCGCCGCGTAGACAAAGTCGAGATGTTCTTCCTCGCCGCGCATCGGGGTTTCGACAAAGCTGATTTCCGGCGGCGCATCGGCGCCGATCGCAAAGCGCCATGCGGCGCGTCGGCCCCAGGCGTTCAGTGTTAGAACTTGCGGGCCGCTGTCGTTTAAAATGAACTTGGCTTCGCGCCAACGATCAGGGCCGAGCGTGAACGCGGCGTCGACGCGCTGGCCGTTCAGCCGCACATGCGGGGCGATCGCCCCGCCGCGCACGCGGATGGTGATTTGCGAGCCTTTTGGCGCGAGGATCGGCGCCTCGGTCGCGGCGGCGGTCAGATAAATGGGCGGCGCGCCGGAAAATGCCGGGGGCGTCGCCCAAGCTTCGATCGCCAGACGATCCAGGCCCAAAAAAGCGCCAAAATCGGGGGCGAATAGCCGCTCGATCCGTTGCGGGGCGAACAAGGCGGCCGCTGCAAAGCTGATGGCGATCGCCAAAGCCGCGCCATAACGCAGTCCAAACCGGTCGGCGCGCGCCAGAACGGGTCGCGCTTTGGCGGGCTTTACCGCCCGCGCCGCCGCCAGCACTTGCGCGCGATGGGCGGCCCACAAATGCAAGGACAATTGATCTTGCGACAGCGGCGGATCGCCGAGCGCGGTTAACGGGCGCAATTCCGATGGGTTGTCGGCGGCGAGCCGCGCGCGCGCCTCGCTTAGGCTCGGCCATGGCTTTCCGCGAAGTCCCGCGACGGCCAGCCCCGCCGCCGCCAAGATCGCTGTGAGCGCGGCGATTGGCGGGGCCAGCGCCCAATTATCATACGCTCCGCCAAGACCCAAAAAAGCATAAATCGCGAGCGGCGCCAACGCCAAGGCGGCCGGAATGGCGTAACGTTCCCACGCGAGCAAAGCGCGCGTGCGCGCCAGCGCTGAACGCAAGAGTGGGTCTATCGAACGAAACGCGGCGGTGTCAGCCATGAAGCCGGTATTAAAGCCCAGAAAGAGGCGCATTTACAGGGCTATTTTTCGGTCAATGGGCGGAAGTATGCGTATCGCGGCGCGCAGGATCAATGCATGTTATATCCCACAAGAGGCCAGACTGGCGCGCTGTCGATCGCCCGTCGCGCTTCAACAGCAACACGCCTTAGGGTACGCAAACGCAATGACCCTATTGATCGAACTCCCTCCCGATCTCGCCGCCAAACTGAAAGCCCGCGTCGATAGCGGCGAGTCCACGGACGTGATTGAGACGTTGCGAGAGGCGCTCGACGCGCCGGAGGCGCAAGACGGCGCCAAACTGGCGGCTGTGCGCGCAAAAGTCGCACGATCGCTCAACGATCCGCGGCCATCGATCCCAGCCGATGATGTGTTTGATCGGGTCGAGGCGGCTGTGAAAGCGCTTAGGGCCTGACCGTCGTCGCCTCTTCTGACGAGGCGACCGCCTGCTCCGGCGCGCCCCACAAAAACGCCAAACGCTGGTCGCGGCCGCAGCCGGCCCGGTAGAACCGGTAGCGCACCGGGTTCTTCATGTAATAATCTTGGTGATAGGTCTCGGCGGGCCAGAAGGCGCTGAATTCCAAAACTTTCGTGGCGACTTTCGCCGGCAAGACGCCGGAAGCGTCGAGCGCCGAGCGCGAAGCTTCCGCCAAAGCGCGCTCTTCGTCCGAGCTGTAAAAGATCGCCGTCGAATAGCTTTCGCCGCGATCGCAGAATTGCCCGCCGGCGTCGATCGGATCGACTGTGCGCCAAAATTTCTCGACCAACGTCCCATAGGTCACCAAATTGGGGTCGTAGATCACCTTGACGACTTCCAAATGGCCGGTGCCGCCTTCCACCACGTCATGATAAGACGGATTGGCGACATGGCCGCCGGCAAAGCCGGAGATCGTTTCAACCACGCCCGGGATTTTGTCGAAATCAGCCTCGACGCACCAAAAACAGCCGCCGGCGAAGATCGCTTCGGCCCGCGCGCCGTCGGTCGT
Source organism: Hyphomonadaceae bacterium UBA4763 (assembly GCA_002403455.1). Taxonomy (GTDB): domain Bacteria; phylum Pseudomonadota; class Alphaproteobacteria; order Caulobacterales; family Aquidulcibacteraceae; genus UBA4763. Next base: position 4,918 of record DHHV01000031.1, read on the forward strand.
CGTCGGCGCCAGCTCGGACGGCTGCGCGAATTGATCCGGCGCAATTTGCGGCGACGGTTGGTTGAGGCCCATCGTGGCCGCAACGGCCCCGGCTAACCCAACAATCGCCAATCCAGCGTAACGAAGTCGATGCGGCATCGGATGAAATCTCCTCGAGCCGCAAATTGGAGCGAATGCCTCATCGAAGCAATAACGCGCAGCCCTGTCTCACGCAGCTGTCGCCCAACGTGACGGGATGTGAAGTCCATCCCGCCTTTGCGTCACCATCCGCAGGCGCGGCCTTGATTGCGCGCCTGCAGCCAGGTCATCAGTGGCGCGAAATAGTCGACAATTGCGGTTGCATCCATCTCGCGCGAACCGGTGAAAGCTTCCAACGCCTCCGGCCAGGGGCGTGAGGCGCCCATCTCCAACATGGCGTTGAAACGCGCGCCGACCTGCTTGTTGTCATAAATCGAGCAGCGATGCAGCGGGCCCGTCCAGCCGGCTTGCGCGCAGGCCGCTTTGTGGAATTGGAATTGCAAAATGTGGGCGAGGAAATAGCGCATATAAGGCGTATTGCCGGGGATGTGGAATTTCGCACCCGGGTCGAAATCGGCTTCGCTGCGCGCGATCGGCGGCATAATTCCTTGATATTGGGTGCGCAGCGCCCACCAGGCGGCGTTATATTGCTCTGGCGGGGTCTCACCAGAGAACACTTGCCAGCGCCATTTGTCGACCAGCAAGCCGAAGGGCAGGAAGGCGACCTTGGCGAGCGCCTGGTTCATCAACAGTCCAAGATCGGCGTCCGGGCCGGGTTCTTCGGCGATCAGGCCAATGCGCTGCAGATAAGACGGGGTGATCGACAGGGCCACCATATCGCCGATCGCTTCATGAAAGCCGTCATTGGCGCCGGCCTGATGCAAGGTCGATTGGTTTTGATAAGCGCGCTGGTAGAAATTATGGCCGAGTTCGTGGTGGACGGTGACGAAGTCGACCTCATTGACCTTGGTGCACATTTTGATGCGCACATCGTTCTTTGAATCGAGATTCCAGGCCGAAGCGTGACAGACGACTTCGCGGTCTTGCGGTTTGACGAACAAAGACCGCCGCCAAAACGTGTCGGGCAAAGGCGCAAGGCCGAGCGAGGTGAAAAACCCCTCCGCCTGGCGGGCCATGCGCTGGGCGTCAAAACGTTGACCGACCAGAATGCGGGTGAGGTCGTAAGGCTGGCTCGCCGCCGGTGGGGCGACGAGGTCGTAGATATTCGTCCAGCTCTGCGCCCACATATTGCCGAGCAGATCGGCGCGAATCGGGCCGGTCGCCGGCTGCACCGCTTCGCCATAGCGGCCATTGAGCTCTGTGCGGACATGGCAATGCAATTGCTCATAAAGCGGTTTGACCTCGCTCCACAGCCGATCGACCATGGCGGCGAATTCGTCCGGGTCCATGTCGTAATTGGAGCGCCACAGCGCGCCGACATCGGCAAACCCCAGTTCTTGCGCCCCGGCATTTGCGATTTGGGCCATCTCTTGATAACGCGCGCGCATCGGCACGGAAATCGTCCGCCAGCCGGCCCACATGGTCTGCAATTCTTGCGGATCGCGCGATTTGGCGAGGATGTCCTCCATGTCGCCGAGCGTCAGCTCGCGCCCGCGATGCAAGAATTTGCCGGTCGCGTAGGTGGCTTCAAGCCCCGTGGTGATCTCGGCCAATTGTTGCGCCGCGCCGTCTTGCGCGGGGGCCGGCAAGGTCAACGCGAGTTTTAACAGGCGCAATTTGCGGGCAAGATCGGGGTCGAGCGCCAAAGCGTCAAAGGCTTTGGCCTCAGTGGCGAGGCGCACGCCCAGTTCTGTGCCGCGCGCGCCGACCCGCGCCGCCAGCCACAAGGTGTCGTCGGTGATGAAATTGGCCTGAACCCAGGAAATCCGCGCGGCTTCTTCGCCGAAAGCGGCGAGTTCGGCTTCGGCGCGCGCCACAAAAGCAGCGGCGTCGGCGGCGGTCGGGCCAGTTGAGGCGGGAACGGGCGGTGCGGGGGATATCGGACCAGTGGGCGCGGGATCGCCACTTGCCGGCGTCACACAGGCGTTCACCGTCGCGCATAAACCGGAAACGACGATGGCCAGAAGCGTGGTCTTGGCGGAGATAAAGGTTGGGGCTGGCATGGGTTGAACTTTGTCCTAACGGGTCAGATTTTGACGGAACGTTCTTAAACAGGCTGTTGAAAAAGTATCGTGGGCCGCGATGCG
>DHHV01000085.1:0-5626 GCA_002403455.1 Hyphomonadaceae bacterium UBA4763
GCCGTACGGGCGAGCGCTTTGGAGGCGGCTGGGCCGCGCGCGCGGATCGCGCCGGCGGCCTTGCGCGCCGCCAGGGCGATCGCCGCCGCACCTTTGCCCAAATCGGCAAAATGAAGGCCAAAACCCTTGATCCACAGGCCAGCGGCGGCGGCGGCCAGCGCGCCAATCGCCCAAAATTGCGGCCCCGGCAGGCGCACAAACCCGCAAAACGCCGTCATGCCGGCGCCGAGGGCGTCCCCAAGGCCGCCGCCATTGCCGAAGGCGTTCGGCCAGGCGGCGACGGGCGCGGCGGCGCTCAATACCGGCAAGGTCAAGAGGGCGGCGCCGGACAACAACCCGGGTCGCAGAAACAGCGGCCAGTCGAAAAAGTCGGCGACGCGGCGCACGCCAAAGGCGCCGATCGCCAAGGGTCCGAGCACGGCGCCAAACCCTAAGCCTTGCCAGGCCAGATCGGCGGCGATGGCGCCCGGCGCGCCAAACATGTTCTGGATCGGGGCGCCGCTGGCGGCGACATTCCAGGCCGGATCGGCCGGCGACCAGGTGGCGGCAAGGCCAAACCCGACCGCGCCGGTCAGTAAAAACGGTCCAGCGCCGAGCGCAAGATCGCGCCAGTCGCGCCAGGTCACGCCAGTCGAGGGCGCAGCTTCGCTCATTCCCGCAGCATCGGCGGCAATCGTGTCGGTCATAAGGCTAATTTTAGGCAGGAGCGCTCAACATTCGATTAATGACGGGAGCGGTGAGCGGCGGATAAAACAACAAGGATGCGCGAAATATTGCCACAGGGATTAACGGACGCGGACAGACTAGGCTTGAGAGAGCGCGCAATAGCCCGGTTACTCCACAAACGCCGCGATGGCGGCGATAAAGGCGGGTACGTCCAGCAAAAAGGAATCGTGCCCATATAGGGAAGCGGTCTCGACGAGGTCGACGGGCGCGCCAACGGCGGCGATGGCGTTCGCCAGATCACGCGACAAGGCTGGCGGGTAATGCCAATCGCTGTCGAAAGAAAAAATGCCAAAACGCACCGGCGATCCGGCAAAGGCGGCGCGCAAATCGCCGCCATGATCGGCGGCTAGATCGAAATAATCCATGGCGCGGGTGAGATAGAGGTAAGAATTGGCGTCGAAACGATCATTGAATTTTTGCGCATGATGGCGCAGATAGCTTTCGATCTGGAATTGGTCTTGCCAGACATAGGTCAGCGGCGCGCCCGATTGCAATTGACGGCCAAAGCGCGCGGCAAATTCTGCATCGGTGCGATAAGAAATTTGCGCGAGCATGCGCGCAAGACCAAGACCGGCGCCGGGGCGGACGCCAAAGCGCGCATAATCGCCCTTGCGCCAATCGGGGTCGCTGCGGATCGCCGTGCGGCCGATCTCATATAGCCCGATCATATGCGGCGGATGGGCGGCGCAAGCGGCGATGGCGGCGCAGGCGCGGGTCCGCTCTGGAAACAAGGTCGCGAAGGAAAGCGCCAGCATCCCGCCCAGCGAACCGCCAATCGCCAGTCTGACTGCATCGACGCCGAGATGGTCGAGCAATAGCGCTTGGGCGCGGGCCATGTCCGCGATGGTCAACAGCGGCAAGCGCGCCCCCCATGGCGCGCCGTCGGGGCCGGGACTGGCCGGCCCGGTGCTGCCCATGCAGCCGCCGAGCACATTGGCGCAGACGACGAAAAAGCGATCGGTGTCGATCGGCTTGCCCGGGCCGACGATCGTCGGCCACCAGGGCGCCCGCCCATTGATCGGATTGGGGCGCGCGACGAATTGATCGCCGGTCAACGCGTGAAAGACGATGATGACATTGTCGCGGGCCGGGGCGAGCGCGCCGGCGACGTCATAGGCGATGCGCAGCTCTGCCAGTCGTTGACCGCTGCGCAGGGCAAAGCCGTCGTCGGGGCGAAGATGGAGAATGGGGGATGCGTCGCCGGGCAAATCGCGCGCCTTGTTAGTCAAAACCGCTCGGACCGAGCTGGTCGATGAAAAGGGGCGTCGTTTAGGCCGCTCTGCGGCGATACTGCAATCAAAAGCTGGTGTTTGGCGCTGGTGGATTTGTTAGGCTTCTTCGTCCGGCCCGGCTTTGGGCAGCGTCAAAATCGCGGTGGCCCCCTCCCCGATCACCGAACGCAGCATGACCGCGCCGCCATGTGCTTGGGCGAGCCCCTTGGCGATCCAAAGGCCAAGCCCAACGCCTTTGGCGCGTTGGGCGGCGTCGCCAGCCTGCTGGAAGGGCTGACCGAGGCGCTCCAAGGCGTCGGCGGAAATGCCGGGGCCTTCATCGGCGACGATGAAGCGCCAATCGGGACCGGCTTCTTCGATCGCAAAGCGCACCGACTTGCCGGACGGGGTGAATTTGACGGCGTTGGACAACAGATTGAGGAGGATTTGCCGGAGCGCTTGCGCATCCGCCGCCAGCGGCGCGGCCGGGCCGGTGACGGCGCCGGCGGCGTCCAGCGCGACATGGGCCGAGCGCGCGGCGGGCTCCAAGAGCCGCACGGCTTCGACCGCCACCGCGCGCGCGTCGATTGGCTCGATCGAGAGCGGATAACGCTGCACGTCAACGCGCGACAAATCCAGCAAGGTGGTGATCAAATCCAGCAAATGCCGACCGCTGGTGTTAATGTCATCGGCATATTGTTTGTATTGTTCAGCGCCTAGCGGTCCGAACAATTCGTCCTGCATGATTTCCGAAAAGCCGTTGATCGCATTGAGCGGGGTCTTCAGCTCATGCGCCATCATGGCGATGAAACGCGATTTGGCGGCGGCGGCGGCAATGGCTTCGTCGCGCTCGGCTTGCAATTGGGCTTGCCGCGCGGCGGCGTCCGGAGCGGCCTCGGCGACCTCAGCCAAGGCGCTGATCAACACGATGGCCTGCGCAAGAACGGCGATGGGCGCAAATAATTCAACGACTTGTAGCTGACTGGTCGCAAGGCGCTCGGCGCCTGAATTGGCGGAAATCAAAATCACGATGGCTACCGCAATGACGGAGAACACGCCAAGCTCAACCCCATAGCGGCGGCCAAAGGCGACGGCGCCCGTCAGCGGACCAAGCAGGAAGACCACAACGAGCGGCGAAAACACGCTCGCGCCGATGCTGACCGCAATGATTCCAAACGACAGCCAAGCCAGCGTGACCAATGTTTTGGCGATGGATTCATCTTTGAGCGTAAGCGCAAGCCACGTAAGCAAGGCCGGCGCCGCGCTGACGAGGCCGATTGCGATGGCCTGCGGACCGGTGGCGGCTTGTTGATATTGACCGGTGATGAACACCAACACGCCGGTGACGAGGCTGAGCAAGACCCAGAAAACTTGAGCGTCGCGGGTTTCTTGACGGGGCCCTTTAGCCCGCGAGTTCGTTGAAGCAGAGGGACCCTCCAACGCGTTTTGATCGTGGTGAGTCGACTTTGATGCGATTGGAGCAATCATTCTTTAAACTGTAGAGGGAGAACTTAAAATTGGGATTAAGATTCGCCTGAATCGCGAATCAAGGCGCGCCCATGGGTCACGTTGCATCCGGAAAAGTCGCGGAATTTTTAGCGACAGCAGTCGTTTTTGTCATTGTGGCGTCGTCGTTGGCGGGTAATATCGGGTTGTGGAGAAAGCGATGAAGTTTGTTCGTATATCTTCGCTGGTTGTTGGTCTCCTCGCCGTCATTGGCGTAAACGCCAGTCCGGCTCTGGCCGACGGAGAATCGTTGGAAAATCAACCGGCGCTGGCAAGGGCCGCCGCTAGTTTTCTTTTGTATCAAGATGATATCGACTCGGTGAATGGACGACCAATCCAGACACCGAATGATGTGCGCGAAATCTTGCAGCAAATCGGCGGCCACAACACGCGATCTCTCACCGCCGGTTTTGTCGCATATGGGGCGCTGATCGCCGCGCGCGACCCCGAATTTGCGACCGCGATTCGAGAAATTGCCGCTTCATGGGGTCGCGAACGGATCGTGATGGACCTGCCGAGTGATCCCTCTTACGCCGCCAGCTTGGCGGGCGCCGACCGCGCCATAGCTGCGGCCCAAAACGATATTCGGCAGTCAATCCAACGTGCGCAATCCATTGGTGAGAAGATGATAGCGCAATCCTATTCGCTGCAGAAAGTCGCCTGGGGTACACAACGCGCGCTCGATAAAGACGCTCAAATCGCAGCCTTGTCGCAACGCTCTGCGGCGCCCCGACCAACGCCCGCGGATATTGTTGCGCGATTGCTGGCGCCCAATTCGTCAGATGGACTTGCGTCATTTCCGACGGCTTCACCATCATCGGCGATCCAAAGGGTTGCGTTCCAAACCAAAGCCAGCCGACAGAACACCGCCAACGCCTTGTTGACGGCGGCGGCGTATTTTGTTCTCGAGCCAAATGCGCGAACATTGCCGCCTGGCTACCAAGCCGTTATTGAAGATGACCAAACGCGCCGCTGCGTCGAATTTGCGCGGTTGAATTTACATCAATGCGTGCGGGCAGCGCATTATGTGACGGATATTCCCTTCTGTATCGGCAAATATCTGAATTCGGACGGCAGCAACGGGTCGGCGCCGGCCTGTTTTGCGACAACCGAGTAAAAAGGCTTTTGGGGGAGCGCATGGCGAGCTTAACCGCTGCTCAACCAGAGGTGATGGCGCACTTGCGCGATGCGTTCAGTCTGATGGAAGACTGGGAAGAACGCTACGCTTATGTCATTGATCTTGGCCGGGAACTGCCGGCAATGGCGCCCGATCTGAAAACCGACGCGAACAAGGTGCGCGGCTGCGCCAGCCAAGTCTGGCTGAATGCGCAGGTTGAGGACGGCCGGTTGCGATTGACGGGCGACTCCGACGCCCACATTGTGCGCGGGCTGGTGGCGATCGTCACGCAATTGTATAACGGTCTGCCGATAGCCGAGGCGGCGGCCTTTGATCCAAAGGGGTTTTTCGACGACATCGGGTTGTCCGAGGCGTTGTCAACGCAGCGCGCCAATGGACTGGCGGCGATGATTGCGCGCATTCGGGCGATGGCGTCTTAACGAATGAAAACTCTCGCTGTCGGCGGATTTTGTTCAATTCGTGCTTGTGTCATGTAAGTCCAGAGCTCATCTTCACGGCGGCGCGATCACCAAGCTTTGAAAAATTGATCGGTCGATCTGTTGGTATAATGGATGTGTTTTCGGTGGAAGCTCGCTATGTGCGCGCTCGACGCGGCGAATGCCGGTCGAGATTCTGTCGCGCGCTCGCGACTGCGTCAATGTTATACGGAGATCCCATGACCTTGTTTCGGATGATTGCGCTGACCGCCGTGTCGGCCCCTGCCCTGATCCTGATGGCCTGCAGCCAAGCCCCGGCTCCGGCAGCGCAAACGGTGGAAGCGCCGGTAGAAGCGCCGGCCGCTGCGCCTGCGGTTGAAGCCCCGGTCGCGCCGGTCGTTCCGGCCAGCGTGTTCGCCAATGCCGACGGCATCGCGATCAATGGCTATGATCCGGTCGCTTATTTCACTGTCGGCGCGCCGACCCAAGGCGTTCCGGAATTCCAGGCCGCTTATAATGGCGCGACCTATTATTTCGCGTCGGAAGAAAACCGCGCGGCTTTCGAAGCCGAGCCAGCGAAATTCGCGCCGCAATATGGCGGGGTCTGCGCCCATGGCGCGGGGGTCGGC
>DHHV01000085.1:5922-9265 GCA_002403455.1 Hyphomonadaceae bacterium UBA4763
GCAATATGGCGGGTTCTGCGCCTATGGCGCGGTGTTCGGCAAGAAATTCGAGACCCAGCCGGATGCATGGTATGTCCAGGACGGCAAGCTGTACCTGAATAAAGACAAAGGCGTCCAAGCCGAGTGGTCGAAAGACATCCCGGGCAACATCACCAAAGCCGACGGCCAATGGCCGGCGATCGCGGAAGTCCCGGCCGCCAATCTCTAAGGTAAATTCCACCTTGTGAGGACGACCGCCCTGCGCGACAAGCGCGGGGCGGTTTTGTTTTGGAAAGCAGCAGATTTGTCCGTATTGATGCAGTTTTTGGCCGTAGGCGTGGGCGGAGCGATCGGCGCGATGGCGCGGTTTGGCATCGGCCTTGCCGCCGCAGCGCGCGGGATCGGCGCCGATGCGACCCTTTTGGCGATCAATTGCGCCGGAGCGCTGGCGATCGGCGCGCTGGCGGCGAGCGCTTCGACTTGGGGCGGCGCGCAAGGCCTTGTCTGGCGGTTCGCCGCCATTGGCGTGTTGGGCGGGTTCACGACGATGTCGGGCGTCAGCTTGATCATGCTGGAGCAAATAGAGGCGCGGGGCGCCGGTTTGGCGGCGTTCTATGGTTTGGCGACGATCATTGGAGGGGTGGCCTGCGCTTTTGTTGGCGCCAGTCTCGTGCGGGGATTGGCGAAATGAGCGATCCTGCCGAACGCGAAGTGCAATTGCGCCAGGTCGGGTCCGAGGATGACGGCGCGCGGGTCGATCGCTGGTTCAAGCGGCATTTTCCCGATCTCAGCTATATCCAATTGGAAAAGCTGCTGCGCAGCGGCCAGGTGCGGGTGAATGGCGGGCGCGCCAAAGCCGGCGATCGGTTAAGCGCGGGCGCGGAGATCCGCGGGCCGCCGCTACCGGCGCCGCGGGCCGCGCCGGATAAGCCGGGGGCGGTCCCGTCGCGCGATCGCGACGCGCTGCGCGACATGATCGTCTATGAAGACGACCGCGTCGTGGTGCTGAACAAGCCGCCCGGCCTTGCCGTGCAAGGCGGCACGCGCACGCCGCGCCATGTCGATGGCATGCTGGATGCGTTGGCGATCAATGGCCAGCGGCCGCGCCTCGTGCATCGTTTGGATCGCGACACCAGCGGGCTGCTGGTGATTGCGCGGGATTTGGCGGCGACGACGAAACTGGGCGAAGCGTTTCGCTCGCGCGATTTGCTGAAGGTCTATTGGGCGGTGGTGATCGGCGCGCCCAAGCCGCTGACCGGGCAAGTGCGCTGCTGGTTGGTCAAGGACGCCAAGGGCTCGGATCGCGAGAAGGTCCGGCGCGGCGCGCAAAACGAAGACGGCGCGCTGCACGCGATTTCCGATTACGTCACCTTGTCCAATGCCGGCGGGCGCGCGGCCTGGGTGGCGCTTCGCCCGGTAACGGGCCGCACCCACCAATTGCGGGTGCATATGACAGAATTGGGCACGCCGATCCTTGGCGACGTCAAATATACCGGCGATCGCCCGGCGCCGGAGGGGCTGCCGCGCAAGCTGCATTTGCACGCTCGCGCGCTCGCGCTGCCGCATCCGGATGGGCGGTTGTTGCGGCTGACCGCGCCGATCCCGACCCATTTCAAAGAGACCTTCGAGGCGTTGGGGTTTGACGAACGCGAGGCGCGCGACGCCTTTGAGCCCTTTACCTGAGGCGCGTCGATGACCGCGCCTTTGGCCATTTTTGATCTCGACGGCACCTTGGTCGATAGCCGCGCGCTGATCCAAAGCGCCATGCAGGCGGCGTTTCGCGCGCATGGCTTGCGCCCGCCAAGCTATGACGAGACGCGGCGCACGGTCGGCCTGGCGATTGAAGAGGTGATGGCGATCCTGGCGCCGGCGGTCGCGCCGCGCCTGCGCGTCCGGTTGACGGGGAGTTTTCAGGACGCCTTTGTCGAGATGCGCCGCGATCCCTCTTTTCGCGAACCGCTTTATGACGGCGCGGCGGCGCTGGTCTGGCGTTTGGCGGAGGCGGGCTGGCGGCTTGGCATTGCGACCGGCAAGCCGCGCCGCGGGATCGAGGCGTTCTTTGAGACGCATGGCTTGCGCGCCGCGTTCGATACGAGCTGGAGCGTCGATGACGGCCCAGGCAAGCCGCATCCGTTCATGATCGACCAGGCGGTCGCCGCCGTCAGCGTCTGCAAGACCCGCGCGGTGATGATTGGCGATTCAGTGCATGACATGACGATGGCGCGGGCGGCGCGCGTGCAAGCGTTTGGCGTTGCCTGGGGCTTTCAGACGGCCGATGAAGTGGCGGCGGCGGGCGCGCATCGGGTGTTCGAGGACTTTGCCGGTCTGGCGACGGCCTTGGCGGCGTTTGGCGCGGACGAGGCGCGCGCGGATGGGTCCACCATCGCATGAGACGCTTTTATCAGCGCGTGGAGGTCGTCCCACTGGCGGGCGGCGGCTTTGGGTTGAGCCTGGACGGCGCGGCGTTGCGCACGCCGGCGCGCCAGCTGTTTTGCGTGGCGGATCGGCGCCTTGCCGAAGGGGCTTGCGCCGAATGGGCGCGGCAAGGCGATCGCATCGCGCCGGCGCGCATGCCGGTGACGCGGCTGATCCATGTGGCGATCGACCGCACGCCGACGCAGCGGGCCGAAATCATCGCCGAATGCCTGCGTTATTTGGAAACCGACACCATCTTATGCCGCGCCGAGGGGCCCGCGGCCTTGACGCAAAGGCAAGCGGTGGAATGGGACCCGATCATTGACTGGGCGACGGCGGCGTTTGGGGTTTGTTTTGCTTCCGGAATTGGTTTGCAGGCTCCTGCGCAAAGCGCGGCGGCCACAGCGGCGCTGGCGGACTACATTGGCGGGTTGGACGATCTTGGCCTGACGGTTCTGGCGCATGGGGCGGCGCTGTTTGCCTCGCTGCTGCTGGCTTGCGCCTGGCGGCGCGGGCGGCTGTCGGGGGGCGAGGCGCTCGTCTTGTCTAATCTGGATGAACGCTTTCAGCGCGAGAGGTGGGGCGAGGATGCGGAGGCCGCCGCGCGCGCGGGGGCGCTGGAGGTTGAGATTGGGGAGATCGACGCCGCTTTTGCTGGCGCCCTTGGCTGACGGGTTTGCGCATTGGGCGAATTGTCGGGGTTGCGCAGGGTGGTCGAACAGCCGGGCCTGCTTTTTCGTCCGACGCTCCGCGAGACAGCTGATCGACCCAAATCCTGGCGCGGACCACGCCGAACAGCGGACCTTGCTCATATTCATCACGACGGCGTGAAAGATTGAATAGGATCAACCAACGCGCGTGTGACTCGTTGGTTAAAAAACGCGAATTGCGGGAACCACTCATCCCGTTCATCCTCGGGTTGTTGGCGGGGAGGACGCGCTTGCTGAAA
>DHHV01000115.1:0-7766 GCA_002403455.1 Hyphomonadaceae bacterium UBA4763
AGCGTTGGGGCGAGCGCCGCTGCGAATGACGCGGGCGGATGGCTATATGGGCGTGTTGGTGGATGATTTGATCACGCATGGCGTGACCGAACCTTATCGAATGTTCACCTCGCGCGCCGAATTTCGCCTGTCATTACGCGCGGATAATGCCGATCAACGGCTGACGCCGCTCGGGATCGCACTTGGATTGGTCGGCGGAGCGCGGGCCGCCGTGTTTTCGGCGAAAATGGCGCACCTGAATGAAGCCCGCGCGATTTGTGGAGAGCTGTCGCTGACGCCGACGGAAGGCGCGCGGCACGGATTGGCGCTCAATCAAGACGGGCGGCGGCGCAATGTCGTGGATTTGCTCGGCTTGCCGGGCGTCGATTGGGCGCGGCTTGGCGAAATTTGGCCGGAATTACGGGGAATTTCACCGGCTATCCAGGCGCAGGTTGAGCGCGACGCGACCTATGCAGGTTACCTTGATCGCCAGAACGCTGAAGCCGCGCGCCTGCGCGAGGACGAGGATTTGGTGCTGCCGGTGGGTTTGGATTTTGGCAAAATCGGCGGGTTGTCGAACGAAGCGCGCGAGAAATTGGCGCTGGTGCGGCCGCGCACGCTCGGCCAGGCGCGTCGGATCGAGGGGCTGACGCCTGGCGCGCTGGTGGCGTTGCTCAATTATGTGCGCAGGCCCGGAAAATCGCAGGCGGAGGCGGGGTGAAAGCCGCGCCGCGCGCTGATCGCGCCGAGATCGAGGAGGTCGCCAAAGCGTTAAATGTTTCACGTGAAACATTTTCGGCCTGGACCGCCTATATCGCGGTGCTGGAAGCCTGGGCGCCGGTGCATAATCTGATCGGTCCGGCGGAATGGCGCGAATTTGGCCAGCGCCATTTGCTCGATTGCGCGCAATTGCCGTTTCTGGCCCCGGCCGCGCGCCGCTGGGTCGATTTGGGCAGCGGCGCAGGCCTGCCGGGCCTTGTCATCGCCGCGATGCTGATTGGCATTGAGGGCGCCGAAGTGACCTTGGTTGAGCGCGACCAGAAAAAAGCGGTGTTCTTGCGCGCTGCGATCCGCGCGATGGGCGTTCCGGCCACGGTGATGGCGATCGACGCCACGCAGCTGCCGGAGATCGATTGCGATGTCGTGACGGCGCGGGCGCTCGCGCCGATGGCCGACTTGTTGCGGTTGTCGCAGCCCTTGATCAGAAAAGGCGCCATCGGGCTGTTTCCGAAAGGAAAAGAGGTCGAGCGCGAATTGACGGCGCTGCCGGGCTTTGCGCATTATCACTTTATTCGCCATTCCAGTCGGTCTGATTCGGCTGGCGTTGTGGTTGAAGCAAGGAGCGTCCTCCGATGACCCAAAAACCCATTCGCGTCCTTGCCATCGCCAATCAAAAAGGCGGGGTCGGCAAAACGACGACGGCGATTAATCTCGGCACTGCTTTGGCGGCGGCCGGATCGAAAGTCGTGCTGTTCGACATTGATCCGCAGGGCAATGCCTCGACCGGGCTTGGGATCGCGCGGGCCGACCGCAGCGTCGGCGCCTATCAGGTTTTGCTCGGCGAAGCGCGGATCGACCAATGTTTGGCGCGCACCTCGGTGCCGGGCTTGAGCGTTGTGGCGGCCGATCCGGACCTTGCCGGCGCGGAGATCGAATTGTCGCAAGCGCCGCGGCGGAATTTCCGCTTGCGGGATGCAATTGACGCGCTCGGGCGCGATCCGACGGCGCGACCCGATTTTGTGCTGGTCGATTGCCCGCCATCGCTGACGCTGCTGACGATCAATGCGTTGGCGGCGGCGCAGGGCGTGGTGGTGCCGCTGCAATGTGAATTCTTCGCGCTGGAAGGGTTGTCGCAATTGCTGCGCACAATCGAATTGGTGCGCGGCAGCCTCAACCCGAATTTAGATGTGCATGGCGTCGTGCTGACCATGCATGATCGCCGCACCAATTTGACCGAGCAGGTCGAGGCGGACGTCCGCTCGCATTTGGGCGCGAAAGTGTTCGACACGGTCATTCCGCGCAATGTGCGGGTGTCGGAGGCGCCGTCTTTCGGCAAGCCGGTTTTGCTGTATGACCACACCTGCGCCGCGAGCGACGCCTATATTCGTTTGGCGCGCGAAGTGCTGCAGCGCGAACGCGCCGCCGCCTGATGACGCAAGCGCCCAAATCGCGCGGCCTCGGCCGCGGCCTCGATGCGTTGTTCGGCGACATCAAACCCGTGAGCCCGATGGGGGCCGACGCAGGCTCCGAGTTTGGGTTTCGGTCGCTGCCGCTTGAATGGATCGAGCCAAACCGCGATCAGCCGCGTAAAGCTTTTGAAGACCAGGCGTTGCAAGAATTGGCGGAGTCGATCCGCGCGCATGGCGTGTTACAGCCGATCATCGTCCGACCGCACCCCGATCGGCCGCAGCATTATCAAATCGTCGCCGGCGAACGGCGCTGGCGCGCCGCGCAGCGGGCGCAGATTTATGAAATACCGGCGCTGATCCAGCCATTGACTGACAAGACCGTGCTGGAATTGGCGCTGGTCGAAAATGTTCAGCGGGTTGATCTTGCGCCCATGGAAGAAGCGCGCGCTTATCAATTTCTGCTCGACAGCGGTTATACGCAAGAACGGGTCGCCAATGCTGTGAGCAAAAGCCGCGCCCATGTCGCAAATATGATTCGATTATTGAGCGCGCCGGCGAAAGTGCAAATCGCCTTGGCGGAGGGCCGGATTACGATCGGCCATGCCCGGGCGCTGCTGGCGATCGACGAAGCTGACCAATGGGTCGACCGCATCGCCGACGAGGGTTGGACGGTGCGCGACGTCGAAGACCTCAATCGCGCGCGACGACCGGGGGCGCCAAACCGGCGGGGCAAACCGGTGAAAGATGTGGACACGGTGGCGTTGGAAGCCGATCTCGCGGCTGGGCTGGGGATGGAGGTCGAAATTCGCCATCGCGCCAATGGCGGCGGGGAATTGCGAATCGCCTATGGCGATCTCGAGCAATTGGACCATTTGTGCCGAATATTGGCGGGGCGCGCGCCATGGAAGTACGATCCATGACTTTGCTATCGTCCTAAGCCCAACGTCATGACATCGACCTTGGCCGATAAGCATCCCCCTATTCATCCAGGAGAGATTCTGGGAAAGGAGTTCCTTGAGCCGCTCAATGTAAGCGCGGCCGGGCTAGCTCGAGCCATCGGCGTTCCGACCAATCGAGTCACACGTATCATTCGCGGTCAGGCCGCCATTTCCCCGGACACGGCGCTGCGACTGGCGCGTGCTTTTCGAACGACGCCTGAGTTCTGGCTAAATCTGCAATTGCGTTTTGACCTGGAAGTGGCGAGCGATGCCGGTGCGCCTTTGGACGTGATCAAGCCCATTGTCGCTGCGTAGGATTGATCTTTGCGTGTACCCTCCTCAATGGCTTGGCGCCTTTAAATTAGCAGAATTGGATGGTGTTCAGTCCCGGGAAGTGATGGGTTGGATTGTTGACGAATCGGTTTGGCTGATTTGTCCAGCACTTGTTGACGTACTCGAAGACCGTGAGGCCCTTTAGCGTCTTCAGTCGCTTGGCGAAGTTGTAGGCGTTGACGAAGGTGCTGAGGTGCTCGCGCAGCTGACCGTGTGAAGCGTAGTGGTAGCGCCTGACGGTAGCCTCCTTCAGGGTGCGGTTCATGCGCTCGACCTGTCCGTTCGTCCAAGGATGCGCGACCTGGGTGAGCCTGTGTTCGACGCCGTGGTCCCGGCGGATCATGTTGAACATATGCGTCATATACTGGGCGGTCGGCCCGTCGGCGTAGCGTGGCGGGAAGGTGAACTAAATGCCGTTATCGGTCAGAACCGTGTGGATTTTGTAGGGGCAGGCCTCGACCAGGGCGTGTAGGAACGCCGAGGCGGTCCTCCGGTTGGCCTTTTCCTCAAGCCGGACGAACACGAATTTTGAGGTCCGGTCGATAGCCACGAACATGTGCAGCTTGCCGTCATCGGTGTGCACTTCGGCAATATCGATGTGAAAGTAGCCAATCGGGTAGGGCTTGAAGGCCTTCCTCGGTTCGGCCTCGGTCTTCATGTCCGGCAGGCGGGAGATGCCATGGCGCTGGTAGAGGCGATGCAGACTTGAGCGGGTCAGATGTGGGATGCTGTCCTGCAAGGCATACAGACAATCATCCAGCGGGAGGAGGGTATGCTTTCGGAACGCAATGCACGCGGCTTCTTCCTCCGGCGATAGGCTGGTCGAGCGCGGGTTTTTTGGCCCCATTGGCGCATCTTCGACGCTCTTGCGCGCACGCCATTTTCGCACCGTCTTCTGATTTATCCCGAACTGCCCGGCGAGTTCCGAGACCGAAGCTTTCGATCGCTGTATTGCTTTTCGGACGGCGTACGTGGTCGTGGCGCACTCGTGTAAAACTTGTCCCCCAGGAATCTCCTCCATGATGAATTGCCGCATAAAACGATTGCATCACTTTGTGGGACGAACCACCCGCCTGTCAGAAAGGTGTGGCTCTTGTTGGGACAGGCTTCGATCAGGGTTCAGGTCATAGGCCTATTGCCTCCGCCGATTTTCCTCATCTCTACGGCGCTGCTCTTCATCCCTACGGCGCTGCTCTTCAATTTGCTGTAGTCGTCGCTGCTCATTTTCCTGCTGCCGTCGGATATCGTCTTGCCGACGTTGATCTTCTTGACGTCGCTGTTGTTCTACCTGCTCCTGACGGCGGACTTCGGCTCGTCTCCGCTCGTCATCCTGCCGACGTTGATCTTCTTGACGTCGCTGCTGTTCTGCCTGCTCCTGACGGTGGACTTCGGCTCGTCTCCGTTCGTCATCCTGCCGACGTTGTTCCTCGATCTGCTGCTGACGTCGCTGCTGATCTTCAAAACGCTTTTTCTCGTCATCAAAGCCCGCAAAATAGTCCCGCACATCTTGCGAAGATGCGCCAGACTGTCGCAGTGTCTCAGAATGAGATGCAGTAACATGCGTTGTGGCGTCTTTTTGACCCTTTTTGAACCAATTTCCAAACATCGCTCTTCCTTGACACTGTTATGTAATCTACTTCACCCAAAAGTTCCTTCCGGTCAATCCGGTCGCAAGCACTCGCTGGCTACGAATGCGCCCCAAAGCGGCCCACGCTCTGACAGCTTGCCGAAGGCGCTTCAGCGCGCTCTGTCTCATGCTTGAACTCAGATCCGCCATCACACCGAGCGAAATCTCTTCGCGCTCGGCAGCCTTCAAAAACGGAACCCTGCGTACCGGCTCGACCGGCGAAAATCCGCTGCGCGACTGGACCAAATCAAAGATCTTGCTGGGCATGGTCCCTAACGCACAGCTGATTTGCGTGTGCATCTCTCCAAGTCGCCAACGCCGCCAAGAATAACGCACCTTCGCCGGGGACATGCGCCGAAGAGCCTTCAAAGACATGACGATCCTCCGAGCCAGATCAACGCACTAAACACGCGTTGCTCTGGACCATTGAAACCGCCATTCCGCCTTTTTGCTCGGCGTTCCAAGCTAATCCACTGGCCCAAAACGTCTATCACGTCGCTGACTCGCGCAGGCGCAAGGCCGCCTCCATCAGCGCGCGTTCACACAAGATCGGACCAAGGCTTGCGTTGGACTTGATGGCGATGTCAGCCTGGCGGATCAGATCGAGCAGACCTGCCGCCAAGGCCGGCGGTCGACGCGCCAATGCGCGCAAGGTTTCGCGTTCCGCGCCAAAGGCCGGCGGGCGCAAAACCTCTATCCCGCCGCCATCGCGCGCGGCGAGGGTCGCCAGATAAAGCCGGTTGAGACGCCATTCGGTCGCCTTCAAGATGGTGATGGCATTGGCGCCTGAATCGAGCGCTTGCTGGAGGGAAGCGGATAAGCCGACCAAGTCGCCGCGAAATAATCCATCGACAATGTCATCAACACCTACTTCGCCGCTGCCGGAAGCGATGGCGTCGAGAGCGGATTTGTCGATCCGATCTTCAGCACCGACAAAGGCAATGATCTTGTCGAGTTCTTGGGCAAGCAAAGAGCGGTCTAGATGATGATCGCCGATCCAACCGGCGATCAAACCGACATCGGCCGTCTTGCCCGCGGCCGCCAAATGCTCGACTGCCCAATCGGCCAATTGCGCCGGGGATTGGGCAAAGGTTTGCAAGGCAAGATGTTGATCGCTCGCTTCAAACCAGCCGCGCAATTTGGATTTTTTGGGTAATTCTTCGGTCTCGATGAGGACGAGGGGACCGCCCTGCGGAGCCTGGCCCAAGGTTTTGACCAGATAAGCCGACAAGGATTCCGACGATAATTTTATTCGGATGGCGGTGATTTCATCAAATAGCGAGGATTGGCGCAACGCATTGCGCAATACATCCGGATTGGCCAAGTCGCTTTCATAGAGGCGGCGGATGGTGGCGGGGGCAAGCCCGCGCCCCGCGATAAGGTCGTCGCCGATTTGGGCGTTGAGGCCAAGATCGGGACCAAAAATCAGGAAAAACCGGGACTGGCGATCTGTAGATTTTGCGCGCCGCAAAGCGGCGTCGCCCTTGACCAACACGGGGCTTTAGCCCTGCCGTTTGGCGGCGGCGGCGATCGCCAGGCGCAGACGTTGCGCGAGCAAGGTGGCGGCGCGCTCTTGCGCGTCTTCCTGGGCCGGCAAATCCGTAAAGGCGCCCAAGGCATTGTCGAAGGCGGCAATGGCGACTTCCGAGCCTTCGGCGATCAAGGCGCCGTCGACCCCGCGCAATACATAATCGGCGGTCAATGTGAGTTCGGCCCGGCCGGTCGACTGGTCCAAGCCGACATTAAAGCGGCGCAAGTTTTCGCGCAAATTGATCGACAGGGTAGAGGCGGAGGCGCCGGCCGAGGGGGCGCCCAATTGCCGCAGCAAAGCAAGGCGCAATTGATCGCCGGCGCGTCCTTCAATGACCGGGACAGCAACAGGGCCGAGCCCGGCAATGCCGGGACCCGCCGATTGGGTGGGCGCATAAACCGGTGAAAAGCCGCAAGCAGCGAGGGTGACGATTCCCAACATCGCCGAAGCGGCGCGTGCGGCGAAGAAGGTCTTCATGCGGGCGCCTCTAAGACAAGATTGATGATCCGATCGGGCACAACGACGATTTTGCGCAAGGTCTGGCCGGCCAGCATGTCGCGGACTTTCGGATCCGCCAAGGCCATTTCTTCGACCGCGCTGCGATCAAGACCGGGCGGGGCGTTGAGTTCGCCGCGCTTCTTGCCGTTCACCTGGATCGGAATGACGATCAAATTGCGTCGGACAAGATCAGGGTCAGCTTGCGGCCAAGGCGCGGCCAACACGAAACCGGTTCCGCCCAAGCGCTCCCAGCATTCATCGGCCAAATGTGGGGTGAAGGGGCCCAAAACGCGCGCCAAGACGCCGAGCGCTTCGGCGCGGGCGGCCAAAGCGGACGGGTCGGTCAATGTATTGGCGTCGAAGGCCTTCAGCGCGTTGAGAAATTCGTAAATCGCCGCAATGGCGCGGTTAAACCGAAAGCCGTCAATGTCTTGGGTAACGGAAAAGGCGAGGCGATGGGCGGCTTGACGCAGTTCATGGGCCGGGCCGGTCGCGCCGTCGGCGATCGCGAGCGGGCCAGGAGCGTCGGGCGATTGCGCCTCGACCGCCGTCCAGATGCGCTGGATCAAGCGCCAGGCGCCTTCGACGCCGGCGGCGGTCCATTCGACGTCGCGCTCGGGCGGGGAATCGGACAAAACGAACCAGCGGGCGACGTCGGCGCCAAAATCTCGCACGAAATCATCGAGATCGACGACGTTTTTGCGCGATTTCGACATTTTCTCGATGGCGCC
>DHHV01000115.1:8084-8261 GCA_002403455.1 Hyphomonadaceae bacterium UBA4763
CGACATTTTCTCGATGGCGCCGATTTCTACAGGCGCGCCGGTGGCGATTTCGATGGCGCCGGCTTCGGAGCGCTCGACGTCTTCGGGGCGCAGCCAGGCGCCGGACGCCGATTTATAAGTCTCATGCGTCACCATGCCTTGGGTGAAGAGACCCGCGAACGGCTCGGCCCGCGGGGC
>DHHV01000043.1:0-4771 GCA_002403455.1 Hyphomonadaceae bacterium UBA4763
AGCCTTCTTCAACAGCCTGCTAGCGTCGATGTGACCGGCCTGTTATGGGCGAGCGCGTTTGGCGATGGGCGAGAGGTCTGGGGCGCGGCATGGACGATTCCAATTCCAATGAGCCGCTTTTGCCGTCGAAAGAGACGCTGCTGGCTGAACTGGTGCAATTGCGCGCCCGCCACGCCGAACTCGAAGGCGCACTGCTGGATGCGCAAGAATCCGGGCGGCCGGATTTGTTGGAAATCGCGCGCCTGAAAAAGCTCAAATTGTCGGTAAAAGATCGCATCGCCTGGGTCGAAGACGCGCTGACGCCGGACATCATCGCCTGATGGGGCGAGGCGGCGCCCTTGGTTTT
Source organism: Hyphomonadaceae bacterium UBA4763 (assembly GCA_002403455.1). Lineage (GTDB taxonomy): Bacteria > Pseudomonadota > Alphaproteobacteria > Caulobacterales > Aquidulcibacteraceae > UBA4763. The sequence continues at coordinate 347 of DHHV01000043.1, forward strand.
GGCGGGAGAGCGTGAGATGATGCGGGATGGTTCGATCTGACGTCCTTCGACGCCTGCGAGAATTGGAGCCTTGGCTCTCAGCGCAAGGGATAGAGCGTCTCCGGCTTTTTGGCAGCCACGCCCGCGACGAGGCGCGCGCCGATAGCGATGTCGACTTATTGGTCGAGTTTTCCGCCGAGCGAACGCCCGATCTTTTCGCTTTTGCTGGATTGAAGCTTGAACTCGAAGCACGCCTTGGCGCACCCGTTGATCTCTTCACGCCGAATTCTCTGCACCCCAAGTTGAAAGCGCAAATCGAGGCCACGCTGCTGGATGTCTGATAGAGAATGGCGCGCGCTCGTCGAGGACATGATTGATTATGCGAAGCATGCCCGCGCGCATGCAGCGGGAATGAACGAAATCGCGTTCGCAGAAGATCTCAAAACATTGCACGCCGTTACGCGGTGTGTGGAAATCATTGGCGAGGCTGCACGCGCCGTTCCAGATGACATACGCGAACAAGCCCCTTCTGTGCCATGGGCCAAGATTGTCGCTACCCGAAACATCTTGGCGCACGCCTACGGACGGGTAGACGCGACAATTTTGTGGAGGTTAGTGGATCAGGGTCTTCACGTCATGATTAAAGATCTTGAAATTTTGTTGGCGCAGCAACAATGATATTCAGATCGATTCATAGAATATATTGCGTTAAATGATAAAATAAATTTCAAGTTGGATAACGCCAGAACGCTAAATTACAATCACCCCTTCAGCACTGCTTCCAGCGCCGTCGTAAAAGGATCGACAATTTGCATGCCGTCGACCTCCGGAGCGCTCTGAACATCCTCTGTCAAAAAATGCGTACAGCCCGCCCCTAGCGCCGAAGAGATCATTAGGGCGTCCCACCATGACATCTTACGGCTATCAGCCAAATCGAGTGCGAGTTGGACTTCTGTTGCGGTCATCGGCGCGATGCACCACGGCAAAAGTCGCTCAATCGCGGCGCGGGCGACGTCATGCTTCAGGCCGAGTTTTCGCACTGCGACGCTTCTGGTTTCGGCGCAAACTTGCGGGCTGATCGTCAAGCAACCCCGCGACGCGGCCAGGCTCAGCCACGCCAACGCTTTTTCCTGTTTGGTCCGATCGCGCGGATCGAGGCTGTAGATCACGACGCTCGTGTCGAGAAACAGCTTCGTCATAAATTTCCCCGCGATCGAATTGGTAAGGCGCGCCGTCGAGCTTTACCGATCGCGCCAGCGCCACGAAATCGGCCATCGCCGCGCTTTCTTGATCGCGCAGGCGCGCGTCTTCCGCCACAATCACGTCGGTTACCCAGCGCGAAATGCTCTTGCCGGATGTTTTCGCCGCGGCGCGCACCCGTGTCATCACGACTTCGTCCAAGGTGATCGTAATATTTGCCATCTTCCCACTCTGGTCGCAAATGTCACACTTGTCAAGTGGGTGAGTGGAGCACTGGATAAAGGGCGTTGGCGGAGAAAATCATGCCAGAAATGGAAAAAACGGACTAAAATACATCGCGTTTTCGAAACCGCCGCCAGGAAAGGCCCGCCATGACGACGATCCGCAAGACAATCACCTTAACTGATGCACAGAACAAATGGATCAAAACCCAGATTGACAGCGGCGCCTACACAAACGACAGCGAATTGGTGCGAGACCTTATCCGCCGGGCGCAAATCGAGAACGCCGAGCTCGACTCTATTCGCGCTGCGTTGATCCTTGGCGAGGAAAGCGGCGTTAGCCTTCGCCAACCAAATGATATTCGCTCGGTGGTGAAGCTTCGGAAAGCTGCGAGTGGATAAGTTAAAATATCAATTAAGCACCGCTGCTGCTGAGGACCTTGAACGCCTGTATGAATGGGGCATTGATGTTTTCGGAGAAAAGGCGGCCGACCATTATTTCGACGGATTAATGACCCGCCTTTCGGACATTGCAGATCATCGATTGCGATGGCCGGCCATTGATCATATTCGCTCCGGTTATCGACGGTCGGTTTATTTCGCGCATTCTATCTTTTTTGCATCGTTAATTCTGGCGTACTGATTGTCCGCATTTTAGGTCGGGAGAACCCAAAAACCAGTTTACGGGTGGACAGTCTTGAATAAAATTCCCAGAAAATTCATGACCCCTCACGCAAAAGCGGACGGGAAATCATCGCCGGCGCGCTCGGCTGCAAGAATGGCGTGTAAGCCGGCGCGATAATCGGGCAATGCCGGGCGCCAGCCCAATTCGGCTTTGGCGCGCGCATTGGCGACGCGTTTGGACTCGGCGTAAAATCGCTGCGCCATCGGCGACAGCCCGGCTTCCTCCAAGCCAAGGCGCGGCGGCGCCGGCGTCTCCAACAACGCGGCGGCGTGCTCGATCACGGCCTGCGGGGGGGCGGGAACGTCGTCGCAAATATTGTAAACGCGGCCGGGAAAAGGCCGGTCGATTGAGGCGCGCAAGGCGCTGGCGATGTCCTCGACATGGCAACGCGAAAAAATCTGGCCGGGCTTGACGACATTGCGGGCGCTGGCGCTGCGCAAACGGTCAAAAGCCGAGCGGCCGGGCCCGTAAATGCCGGGCAGGCGGAAGATGTGGGCAGGCAGGGCGCCGCTCCGCCATTGCGCTTCCGCCGCAGCGCGGCGCGCGCCTTCCGGGCTTAACGGGCGCAGCGGCGTGGTCTCGAACGCCCAGCGCCCTTGCAAATCACCATAAACGCCAGTGGTCGACAAATAGCCGCGCCATTGGGTCGGCTGGACGTCATCGCGACGCGCGGCGAGCGCGCTCCATACCGGACAGCCTTGCTCATCGGGCGGGGCTGAGATCAGCAGCGCATCGGCGCTGGCGGCGGCGGAAAGGGCTTGCGCGCGCGTCAGCGGCTCGGCTCCCATGGCACGCATCGCGTCGATTTTGGCGGGGCTTTGGGTTGCGCCTTGCGCGCGCCAGCCGCCGGCTCGGATTAATCCGCGCGCCAAAGCGGCGGCGACGTAACCAAATCCGATGGCGACCAAGGTCTTCATGGGCAATGGGGTCCTCTTGTATTGCCGGTCGCCCGACAATAGGTCATGCGCGTCGTCCATTCCATGCGAGCCCCGATCATGTCTATGCGCGCCGCGTTATCGGCCCTGTCCGCGATTGTCAGCGCCGCGCTGTTGATGACCACGGCCGCAGCGCAAGACGGCGCCACGGGGATTGACCCGCAAAGCCGGGCCTATGCGCGCGAAAAACTGGCGCAATGCCTCGCCAAGACCGAAAACAAGGCCGAAGAGGCCTATGAGGACGGGTTGATTTGGCTGTCGCTTGGCGGCGGGCTGGAGGCCCATCATTGCGTGGCGGCCGCGCAAGTGGCGCGCGGCGACATCGAACTGGGCGCCAAGCGGTTTGAGAGCCTCGGCGGCGCGCCCGATGCGCTCACCCAGGAAGAAGGGGCGCTGTTTTACCACAAGGCCGGGTCGGCCTGGCTGTTGATCAACGCGGCCGCCGACGCCGAAGCCGCCTTTGACCGGGGTCTTGACCTGTTGCCCGACCAGCCGGATTTGCTGATCGATCGGGCGCGGGCGCGCGCCTTGCGCCGCAATTGGGCCGGGGCGGAAGAGGATCTGACGCGGGCTTTGGTGCGCCGGCAGGGCTCGGGGCTGGTCTGGCGGCTGCGGGCGCAGGCGCGCTTGCGGCAAGACAAGGTCGAGGCCGCCGCCGCCGACCTCGAGCGCGCGCTGGAGATCGAGCCGGATGCGATCGATAATCTGGTCCTGCGCGGCGATATCGCCGAGGCGCGCCGGCGCCTTGCGCAAGTGCAATAGGATCAGGGGCTTTTCGCGCCGATGCGGTGCAGCGACGCTCCATGCTCTTTCAGCCACAGCCGCCAGCGCTGCATGTCGGGGTCGAGCTTGCGCACCAGATCCCAGAACGACTTGGAATGGTTCATATGCCGCAAATGCGCGCATTCATGCGCGGCGACGTAATTCAGCACCGACGGCGGCGCCAGCACGAGGCGCCAAGAAAAACTCATTTTGCCGTCCTGACGGCACGAACCCCAGCGGGTTTTGGTGTCTTTGACGGCGAGCACGGGCGTCGGCCCGCCGACCAATTCGGCATGGACTTGCACGCGGGCCGTGAGGTCCAGCCTTGCTTGCGCGACCAACAGGCGCAACACGCGCGCTGCGAACAAGCCATCGCGCGTCGGCGCGCGAATGGCGGCCTCCTGCCCATTCACCAGACGCGCGACGCGCAAGCTGTCATCGGCGGTCAACATCGTCCAGCGGCCGCGCACCGGGATTTGCGCGCCTGGCTGAAAGGGCGTCGCCAACCGCGTGGATTTTTGCAAACGCTCGGCGATCCAATCGGCCTTGGATTGCGCAAAAGAGCGGGCGCGCTCAACCATTTGCCGATTGGGGCTGATCGCGATCGGCTCGCCCGACTCACGGGCAAGCCGCCGCAAAATCC
>DHHV01000043.1:5064-5536 GCA_002403455.1 Hyphomonadaceae bacterium UBA4763
CCTCGCCAGACCCACGGTCAAGCCGCAGCAATATCCGCCGCGCGCGCGGATTGATCCGCAAGCGCACCTGGATGGGCGCCCCATCCGGGGCGATGATGGCGAATCGATCTTGATCCATATCGGAAGGATCGGGCAAGGAATTGCTTGCGGCAAGCGGCCGTCTGGCAAATCGACGAGTGCGATATGAAATGGCGAGCGATATGGCCCTTGGCGCTGGTCGTATTGGGCCTTGGCGCGATTGGTCTTGGCATGGCGCGGCGCGAGACCGGCGCACAGCCGAGCGGCCTTTTAGGCCAAATCGCGCCGGCAATTGCGGTGGCGAGCCTCGATGACGCCGGCGCGTCGATCGACAACGCGGCTCTGGCCGGGCGCCCGGTCCTGGTCAATTTCTTCGCCTCCTGGTGCGCGCCGTGCCGGGTCGAGCATCCGGCGCTGATGGCGCTGGCCGGCGAGGGCGTCGAGATCATCGGCA
>DHHV01000043.1:5845-6024 GCA_002403455.1 Hyphomonadaceae bacterium UBA4763
GGGCGTCGAGATCATCGGCATTGCGTTCAAGGACGAAGCGTCGGCGGCGCAGGGCTTTTTGGCCGAGCTTGGCGATCCATTCGTGCTGCGCGGGCAAGATCCCAATGGCGACGCCGCGATCCAATTGGGCGTGCGCGGCGTGCCGGAGACGTTTGTGCTGAGCGCCGATGGCCGCATCG
>DHHV01000043.1:6331-6491 GCA_002403455.1 Hyphomonadaceae bacterium UBA4763
TGAGCGCCGATGGCCGCATCGTCGCGCATTGGCCGGGCCCGCTCGATGCGACGGCGATCGATCGCGTCATCCGCCCGGCTTTGCGGTCCGGCGCTCCGGCGGGCAATTGATCTTAGGCGCGAAAGCGCCCATTTCAGGCGGAGCGCCGGGCGAAAAAGTG
>DHHV01000077.1 GCA_002403455.1 Hyphomonadaceae bacterium UBA4763
GCGCAGACCCGGCCGGCTGCGCCAGCATTGCGGACCGGCGGCCCGCGCCCGGTGGTCATCGCCTCCGGCAATGGGCAGGTGTATAAGAATGGCGGGACGGAAACCTGCGTTGAGCGGGCTTTTCGCCTGATCGTGGAGGGCGCCGATATGCTGGACGCCCTGGTCGCCGGGGTCAGCATTGTCGAGCTTGATCCGCTCGACACCTCGGTCGGCTATGGCGGCCTGCCCGACGCCGATGGCGAGGTGACGCTCGACGCCTCGGTCATGCATGGCCCGCGCAAGCTGGCGGGCGCGGTGGCGGCGCTGAAAGGCGTGCGCACGCCCGCCAAGGTCGCCCAGCAGGTAGCCTTGTTCACCGACCACCATCTGATCGTTGGCCAAGGCGCGCAAGATTTTGCCCGCCGCATGGGCCATGCGATCGAGGCCGATCTCAACACCGAGACCTCGCGCAATTTGTGGCTCGAATGGAAGCAACGCTCCGATCCAGAGCATTTCGTGCCGCCGGCCCAGCGCGCCGATCTCGGCGATCGCGTCGCAAAGGAGATGATCCGCGAGGGCAAGATCGATCCAGATCATTATTACGGCACGATCAATTGCAGCGCCGTCAATGCGGCGGGCGATATGTGCGGGGTGACGACCACGAGCGGCCTTGCCTGGAAAATTCCCGGCCGGGTTGGCGATTCGCCCATTCTGGGCGCGGGGCTTTATGTCGACAACGCGATTGGCGCGGCCGGCTCGACCGGGCGGGGCGAGGCCAATCTCTATAATCTCGCCTCGTTTTTGATCGTTGAATTCCTGCGAGCCGGCATGAGCCCCAAAGACGCCGGCATGGCCGTGCTGCGGCGCATTCTCGGCAATACCGAAAAGCGGCTGCTGACTGCGGACGGCAAGCCGACTTTCAACGTCAATTTCTATGTTCTGGCGAAATCCGGCGCCCATGCTGGCGTCGCATTTTATTCGGCGCCGACCCGCAAATATGCGGTGTGCGACGCCAATGGCGGCCGACTCGAGCCGATCGAGGGGCTGTTGGGCGAGCAGCCGCTATGATCTGAACGCCCCGGCGCATTAACGCTTCGTTAACCGAACGGGCAAATTCTGACCGCTTCCCAAGGAGGCGGTCATGGCCCGAGCAAAAGCAAAAGCGTCCAAGAATTGGTCCAACCTGTTTGGTGGGCTGGCCATTACCATCATCGTCGCCGTGTTGGCTTATGCCGGTATCGATACCGGCGCGCTGCCCATCCCCGGCGCCCCCTCGCCAGCTCCTGCGCCGCAGACCGCGTCCCTGTCCGGACCGGTCGAGCGCATCGTTGATGGCGACACGCTTTATCTCGTTGGCACGGACGTCGCGATCCGCTTGTGGGGCGTTGATGCGCCCGAGCGCGATGAGCAAGGCTTTGCCGCCGCTACCGCCCATTTGCGCGAACTGACGCAAAACGTCTCCTTGCGCTGCGAAAAGCAAGCGATCGACCGCTATCAACGCATCGTCGCCCGCTGTTGGCGGGGCGATGGAAAAGAGATCAACCGCGAGATGATCCGCCATCCGCAGGTTGCCGAATATTGCCGCTATTCGCGCGGCGCCTATGGCCAATGCCCGCCAGCCGCGGGGGCTTAACACAAGCGCGCCCTGATCGAGCCTTCTTCAACAGCCTGTTAACTGTCAGAATTGGCGCGCCATTGCGCTTTCAGCGCGGCGCTGGTGAGGCGCGCGCCATCGGGGCTCCAGCCCGGCGGGCCGAACAGATAGCCAAATCGGGCGCGCCAATTTTGGCTGACCAGACATCGCGCGCAAGGCCCGCCCATTCGTGGAACGCGATGCGGATCGGGTTAAAACTCTGCAGCGGGTGGATAATGCCATATCGGGGCGGGTCCTCGGCGCGCTCGGCGACGAAGGTGCCGAACAAACGATCCCAGATGATCAGCACGCCGGCATAATTGGCGTCGAGATAACGCGGATTGACCGCGTGATGGACGCGGTGATGCGACGGGGTATTCAGCACCCATTCGAGCGGGCCGAGTCGTTCGATGGTCTCGGTGTGGATCCAGAATTGATAAACAAGACTGAGGCTGGAGAAAAACGCCACCATGGCTGGTGGAAAGCCGATCAGGATCAGCGGCAGCCAGAACAGCCACGTCAACCCGAGCAGGCCGGTCCAGCTCTGCCGCAACGCCGTCGACAGATTATAATGCGCGCTGGAATGATGCACGACATGGCTCGCCCAAAACCAGCGCCGATCATGGCTGATGCGGTGAAACCAATAATAGCTGAGATCCTCGGCGAAAAAACAGGCCACAAACACTGGCCAGGAATAATCAAGCTCGAACAACCGATATTGGTAGGCCGTCGCAAACGCGGCCACCGCGATCGCCCCGAACATCCATTTGGACGCCAGATTTCCCAAGCCCATCGTCAGGCTGGCGGCGGCGTCTTTTAGCTGATAACGCCCGCGCGCGCCGAACCGGATCGCGGCGACCTCCGCCGCCAATAAGGCGATAAAGCCGGGGATCGCCCACAGGACCAAGTCCGGCAAAGGGAATGGCGCAATCATGACGCCAACTTTGCCAATGCCGTTCGATTGTCAACGACGGGCGCCGTCATTCCCCGTCCGCGATCGCCGCCTTGCGCGGATCGAGCTTCGGCGCCGGCGCGCGCATCAGCACCTTCGTCTGGTATTTTTCATCCTCGCCGGCGGCGAGCAGCCCAGCTTCTTCCGCGCAAGCCCGGCATAAAGCCTCGACCCAGGCGGCATCGGCCTTGGCGAAATCGGCAAGCACATGGCCGAGCACTTTTTCTTTGGCGCCTGGATGGCCGATGCCGAGCCGCGCGCGCCGGAAATTGTCGCCGACGGGGCTCGCAATAATCGAGCGGACGCCGTTATGGCCGGCCGCGCCGCCCCCCGTTTTCATCCGCAGGCGCCCGGGCGCAAGGTCCAATTCGTCGTAAAAGACGACCACATCGCTCGGCGGGATTTTGAAAAACCGCGCCGCTTCGCCGACCGCCCGCCCCGACTCGTTCATAAAGGTTTGCGGCTTTAGCAGCAGCGCTTTGACTGCGCCGCCGGGGCCCGCGATCTCGGCGTCCATCGCCTCGGCCTGAAAGCGCGCCCGCCACGGCCCGCGCCCCCAGCGCGCCGCCAGCGCGTCAATCGCCATAAACCCAATATTATGCCGATTGCCGGCATATTTCGGCCCAGGATTGCCAAGACCGACCAATAACAGCATCGCCCGCTCCCAATGCGGGGCGCCAGACCGGCCTTAGGCCGTCGCCGGGGTCTCGGTCGCGTCACCGCCTTGCGGACCGCCGCGCGAAGCAATCGTCGCGATCACGAAATCGCGGTCCTTGATGACCGGCTCGATCTTGGCGTTGCTCCGCACGTCGGACCAACGCAACGCCGCCCCGATTTCCGCCGCCGCCAAATCGATTTCGAGATGATCGGGGATCTCATCCGCCGGCGCCCAGATCTCAACGTCGTGCCGCACGACGTTCAGCGTGCCGCCGCGCTTAACGCCAGGGCAGGTGTCGGCGTGCAAAAACCGCACCGGCACGGCGATCTTGATCAGCTGGTGCTCTTCGACCCGATAAAGATCGATATGCAGCGGAGTCTCGGTGACGGGGTGATATTGCACGTCGCGCGGGATCACCGGCTGGCGCTCGCCTTTATAGTCGATCTCGACGAGATGGGCGAGGAACTTGCCCGACTTGATCGCCTTGCTGACTTCATTGAGTTTCAGCGTGATCGGCACGGGACCGCGGGGACCGCCATAAAGGATGGCCGGCACCAGCCCTGCATTGCGCGCGGCGCGGGCCCCGCCCGTTCCGGTGCGCTCGCGCACGTCAACCGTCAATGTAATCGTCGCCGCCATCGGCCTTGTCCTTAAACCAAACCCAACAACGCTGCCAGCCGCCACTTCAATGGCGCGCCTCGCCGCGCTGTCGGGGAAAAACGAGCCCGCGCCTATACACGGCGCGTTCAGCCTGCGCAAGACGACCGATCGCCTGACCGGCGTAGATTGTCGCGGCGACTGCCTAAAACAAGATCGGCTTGCCGGCCAATCCCGGCAATTTCAACACGATCAGCATATCGCGCAATTCCTGCCGGGCGGCGACATGGCTCATGGTAAGACCGACATTATTCGCCTCATCGGCGACATCGAGCAAGGTCATGCCCATCGGGAAGAGCTCGCGAAATATCACGCGCTCGGAAAGGCCCGGCGCGATCCGAAAGCCGATCCGTTGCGACAGGCTCTTCAAGGCCTCGCCGACGCGATGTTTGTTGCGCGCATCGAGCGGCGACATCCGGTTGCGCATTAGCACCCAATCGATTTGACGCTTTTCGCGCATGACCTTTTGGATGCGGCATTCCCAGACGAATTCGGAATAATAAGACGGGCGGACCACTTCCATGGTTTCGGGATTGATCTCGCCCAACAGATCGAAATCGACAAAGCTGTCATTCAGCGGCGTGATCAACGTATCGGCCGCCTCATGCGCGAGGCGCGATAAAAACGTGTCATTGCCCGGCGCATCGACCAGCACAAATTGGCAGCGGCTTTTCAGCTCGGCGACGGCGGCGGTGAACCGCGCCCGCTCGTCGGCTTCAGCCTGATTGAGGTCGCGCTCGCCGCTTGCATCAATGTGCAATTGCTCCGGCAATCCCAAATGCACATTATTATGGGCCGACCAGCGCCGCCGATTGTCGAGATAACGCGAGAACGTCCGCTGGCGCACGTCGAGGTCCAAGGCCCCGACTGTTGCGCCCATTTTCATCAACGCCATCGCCAAATGCATGGTGACGGTTGACTTTCCGGCCCCGCCTTTTTCATTGCCGACGACGATCAGATGCGAGGGGACTGCCTCCCCTTCACTGTAACGCGGGTGGTCGGGAGCAGGCGGCACAGGCGCGCCGGAGCGCTCGACAATGCTCGGCGTATTACGCTTTAAAACATCAAACATGGGTCAGATCCCTGGCCTTCGCATCGGGTTCTCGGCGCCGCTCGACGTCACAACAAGCAGAAATTGCCAAAAGCCGATTCACCCTTTGTTAGACATGAATCAAAGTCGTTAACGGAGTGTAACACAATGGCCGCGGATCGAGAACCAGCGCGCGTCGCGCCAGCGCCTGTCGTTTTCGCAGAGCTCGCCGCGATGCGCGGCTGGATCGGCGCCCAGCGCGCGCAAGGCGCCGTGATCGGCTTTGTCCCCACCATGGGCGCTTTGCATGCCGGCCATGTCTCTCTGGTGCATTTGCTGCGCGCGCAAGGCTGTTCGCAGGTGGTGGCGAGCATTTTCGTCAACCCGACCCAGTTCGCCGCCCATGAAGACCTGTCAACCTATCCGCGTCCCTTTGAGGCCGATCTTGCCGCTTTGGCGGCGGCCGGCTGCGCGGCTTGTTTTGCACCAGCGCCGGCGGAACTCTACCCATCCGGCGAAGCCACCCGCGTGCTGGTCGGCGGCCCGAGCCTTGGGCTCGAAAGCGCGCCGCGGCCGCATTTTTTTGAAGGCGTTGCGACCGTCGTCGCCAAATTGCTGATCGGGCTCGCCCCGGACAAGGCCGCCTTTGGCGAGAAGGATTATCAGCAATTGCTGGTCGTGCGCCGACTGGTGGCGGACCTGATGATCCCGGTTGAAATTCTCGCGGGCCCGACCTTTCGCGAAGCCGATGGCCTCGCAATGTCCTCGCGCAATGTCTATTTATCGGCGGCCGAGCGGCAAATCGCCCCGCATCTGCACCGCGTTTTGCAAGAAACCGCTGCGGCGATCGCGGGCGCCAGCCCCATTGACGCCGCCATCGCAGCGGCCGAACGCGCGCTGCTGGCGGCCGGGTTTGCGGGCGTTGATTATGTCGCCGTGCGCCGGGCGAGCGATCTTTCAGTATTCACGGAAAACTTCGCGGACGCGCCCGCCCGCGTGCTGGGCGCGGTGCGTCTGCATAGCACCCGGCTGATCGATAATGTCGGCGCCGAGCCTATGGGTTAGGCGTCCATCGCCAGATTGACGCTCCGCCGAAAAAAGACTACTCACCGCTCCCTTTCGGAACGCGCTGACTGCTCGGCGTCGGCGCGCCGGACAACCTCGGCCAGGTAGCTCAGATGGTTAGAGCGGAGGATTCATAACCCTCAGGTCGGCGGTTCGATCCCGCCCCTGGCCACCAACGCCGCCGCCAAAAAAATGGCGTTAGGCCGCCCCGATCGCCGCGATCCGCGCCAGCCCTTCTTGCGCCGCCAGCCCGCGCCGCCCCGGCGCCAGCGCCAGCACGGCTTCGCTGCGCAGCAACAGCCCATCCGCCAAGGTCTTCAGCCGATTGGCCGCCAAGGTCGCGCCCGTGGTGGTGATGTCGATGATCGCTTCGGCGATCCCGGCGGCGGGCGCCGCCTCGGTAGCGCTGAGGCTCTCGACCAGGCGAAAATCGCTGACCCCGCGCTCGTGCAGGATATAGCCGGCAAACCGCAGATATTTCGTCGCGATCCGCAAGGGCCGGCCGTGACGGCGACGAAATTGCGCGCAGACATCGTCGAAATCATCGATGCGCGCCACGTCGATCCAGGCTTGCGGCGTCGCCAGCACCATGTCGGCGCGACCAATGCCGAGCCGGGCGATCACCTCAATCCCCAGCCGGTCCGAAGGGTCCAATTCGCGCAGCAGATCGAGCCCCGTAATGCCCGCATCGATGGTCCCCGCCGCCAATTGCAGCGCGATTTCGCTCGCCGACATCAATTGAACGTCGAGATCGGGCGCGCCCTCAAGGCTCGCGCGATAGCCGCGCTCACCGCCGATCAGCGTCAACTTCATCGCGTTGGCCGTCAGCAGGCTCTCGACCTGCTCTTTCAGCCGCCCTTTTGAGGGGATCGCCAGCACCAACCGGTCGCTCATCGCCGCGCCCCCGCCACAAAGCGCACCCGGTCGGGTCGGATCATGGCGCCGATCGCCGGCGCCTGCGCTTTGCCGCCAGAGACCTTGGCGATCAGCCCGTCATAGCGCCCGCCCGCCGCCATGGCTTGGCCCTCAGGCAAAGCCGGGTCGCTCGCCTGGAAAATCAGCCCGTCATAATAGGCAAAACCGCCGCCGAAAGCCGGGGCAAAGGTAAAGTCGCAGCCGGGATGGGCAACGCTCAGCACCGCCAGCCGCGCCCGCCATTCCATCAATCGCTGCGCGATCGCGAGGCCAAATTCCTGATCGAGCCGCTCCAGCGCCGTCAGCGCTTCATCGGCCCGCCCTTCGACCGCCAGCAGCCGTTTCAGCGCCGCCAGCGCGTCCAACGGCAACGGGCCTTCGCTGGCGCGATCGCCCTGGTCGATCAGCCGCTCGGCGATGTCGGTGATGTCGCGCGCGCCAACAAGATCAAAGCCGGCGATGGCGAATAATTCGGCGATCGCCTGCTCGCTGGCGCCTGCCGGAGCGGATTTCAGCGCGGCCGACAAGGCCGGATGCGGCGGCGAAAACGCCTGCTGGGCCTCCAGGAACAGCCGCTCCAAACGCTGCGGACGCCCAAACGCCGAGGCGAACCGCCGCCGCCAGCCGGGGCTCAGCGTCGTCGCCGCCAAAGCCGCGTGATAAAGGCTCGGATCGCCGAACCGAACGATTTTCGCCGGCGCGCCCGCCGCCGCCAGGGCGTCGAGCGTCAGCCGCACGGCGGCGATATCGCTTTCGAGACGCTGCAAATCCCCGAACCATTCAAAGCCGATCTGGCGAAATTCCGGCGGGCGGTGATCGCCCGGCCCCGGCGCGCGGAACGCCACGCCATCCAATAGATAACGCCGCGCCGTCGACGGACAGGCGGCAAAATCCAGCGCCGCCGGCACAGTCAGATCAGGGCGCAAGGCCTGTTCCGGCGTAAGCCCCGCCGCCATGACAAGCCGCCCACGCACCAATTCGCCCGACAAATCGAGCAGCAGTCCCGCATCGACCAGCACCGGCAAATCGACCCAGGCCCCGCCTTGGCTCGCCAAGGTCTCGCGCAAGGCATGGGCGATATCGGAAAAGAACACCCGCTCGCTCATGGCGCCGCGCCCGACCGCGCCAGAATGGCGGCGACGGCCGCCACGATGTCTGCGCGCGCGACTTCGGTCTGCGCCGGCTGGCCTTTGCGCCATTCCTCGTTGGAGGCGATGTTCTTCGCCAAAGCCGCGCCGAGCGCCAAATCCTTGACGCTGACCACGCCGCGCGCGGCTTCATCGCTGCCCAGCATCAGGGCGGCGGGCGCGTTGCGGCGATCGGCATATTTGAGCTGGGCTTTCATCCCCGCCCCGCCGAGATAGACTTCCGCCCGCATGCCGGCGGCGCGCAATTGCGCCGCCAATAAAAAGCCGTCGGCGGTCAGAGAAGGCTCCAGCGGCAACACCACGACGGGCCCGATTTGCGGCGCGGCATGGTGCAAAGCGAGCAGCGTCGCCAGCCGCGACACGCCAATCGAGAACCCGGTCGCCGGCAGTTTTTCGCCACGAAACCGCGCGACGAGGTCATCATAGCGGCCGCCGCCGCCGATTGAGCCGACCTGAACCGCTGCGCCATCCGCGCCCGACGGGGGCAAAGCAGCTTGCGCTTCGAACACCGCGCCGGTGTAATATTCCAGCCCGCGCACGATCGAGGGATCAATCGGCGCGCGCGCGCCCGTCACCCCCAGCGCCGTCAAAACCGCATCGATGGCGGCAAGATCGGCAAGCGCTGCTTCCCCGTCGGCATGGCCAGCTAATAACGGCGCCAGCTGCGCGATGCTCGCCGTGCGATCGCCGCGACCGGCGTTCAGGAAGCCCAAGATCAACGCGATCTTGTCGTCGGGAAGGCCCGCGCCCTTGGTGAAATCGCCCGAGTCATCCTTTCGACCCGGCCCCAGCAATTGCGCAACGCCCGCTTCGCCCAGCCGATCGAGCTTGTCGATCGCCCGCAAAATCACGAGGCGCGCTTGCGGGTCGGCCCCGCCGGCTTGATCGAGCACGGCGTTCAGCGCCTTGCGGGTGTTGATTTTGACCGCGACCGCGTCTTCGGGCAGGCCGATCGCCGCGAGCGCTTCCAGCGCCATCGCGATCATCTCGGCGTCAGCCGCCGGCCCTGGCGCGCCAACGCTGTCGGCGTCGCATTGCAAGAACTCGCGAAACCGGCCCGGCCCCGGCTTTTCATTGCGCCAGACCGGCCCCGCCGCCCAACGCCGAAAAGGCCTTGGGACCTTGTCATGATTTTCCGCCACGAAACGCGCCAGCGGCGCGGTTAAATCATAGCGTAGCGCCATCCATTGCTTGTCGTCGTCTTCGACCGAGAACACCCCTTCATTGGGGCGGTCCTGATCGGGCAGAAATTTGCCCAAGCAATCGGCATATTCAAACGCGCCGGTTTCCAGACGGTCAAAGCCCCAGCGCTCATAAACGCCGCCAGCGATCGCGATGATGCGCTGTTCGAGCGCCAAGGTCTCGACCCGACGATCGGGAAAGCCGCGCGGCTTGCGGGCTTTGGGGCGGAAAGCGGGGGAAGCGTCGGTCATGCGCCTTACAAGGGATTGAGCGGGAGGTGACAGGCGCTTAACAGGCTGTTGTAGAAGGCTCGTCGGTCGCGAC
>DHHV01000011.1:0-18562 GCA_002403455.1 Hyphomonadaceae bacterium UBA4763
GCCAATAAAGAAATTTCCGGCGCCAATTTTGAGATCCTGGTCGGCTTTGAACTGACGCCCGAACAATTGGCGTTCAATACCGACGGCAAGAGATTTCGCTTGCGCTACGAGGACTAACCTTTGGTCCAGCTTGCTGTGGTCTTGGAAGAGCGCCTGCGCGCTGCCTTTGCGCGTGCCGGTATCCCCGGTCAATTCGGCGCGGTCCGCGCCTCGGATCGTCCGGACCTTGCCGATTTTCAGTGTAATGATTGCATGGCGGCGGCCAAAGCGATGGGGAAGCCGCCGCGCGAGGTCGCCCAAAGCGTCGTTGCGGCCTATCAGGCGATCGATCCGGTCGGCGCCGCGCAGATCGAGATCGCTGGCCCCGGCTTCTTGAACCTGGTTGTCGGACCGGGCGCGCTCAATGCGCGGATGGAAGCGCTGTCCGCTGACCCGCAAGCCGGCCTTTTCACGCGCCCAGCGCCCCGCCGGGTCGTCATCGATTTTTGCGGTCCGAATGTCGCCAAGGCGATGCATGTCGGGCATTTGCGCTCGACGATCATCGGCGACAGCCTGCAGAGACTGTTCCGTGCCTGCGGCGATCATGTCACCAGCGACATCCATATGGGCGATTGGGGCCTGCAAATGGGCCAATTGATCGCCGGCCTTGCCGCCGAACAACCCGATCTGCCCTTTTTTGCCGACGGCGATGGGCCGTTTCCCGCGCAATCGCCGGTGACCCTCGAGGATTTGGAGCGGCTTTATCCGCTCGCCAGCGCGCAATCGAAAGCCGATCCGCAATTTCGTGAGACCGCGCGGCGGGCCACCGCTCAATTGCAAGCCGGCCGGCCCGGCTATCGCGCCTTGTGGCGACATTTTGTGGCTGTCACCCGCGCCAGTTTGACGCGCGAATTGGCAGTCCTCGATGTGCATTTTGACCTGTGGAAAGGCGAATCGGACGTCGATTCGATCATTGCCGGCATGGTCGACGACCTTACCGCGCGCGGGCTGGCCGAGCGCGATGCCGGCGCGCTGATCGTTCGCGTTGCCGAGCCGACCGACAAAAAGGATATCGCGCCGCTGATCTTGCTGTCGTCCGAAGGCTCGGCGCTTTATCACACCACCGATTTGGCGACGATCCTCGATCGTCGGCAAAGCTTGGATCCCGATCTTTTCTTGTATGTCGTCGATCAGCGCCAGGCCGAGCATTTTGAACAGGTGTTTCGCGCCGCCGCCCAAGCCGGCTACGCGCCGCGCGACGCCCTCGAACATATCGGCTTTGGCACGATGAACGGGCCGGACGGCAAACCGTTCAAGACCCGGGCGGGTGGGGTCATCAAACTCGCCGATCTGATCGATTCGGCCCGCGACGCCGCCCGCGCGCGCCTGGACCAGGCCGGTTATGGCGGCGAGTTGACGGCGGAGGACCGCGACGACGTCGTCGAAAAAGTGGCGATCGCTGCGATCAAATTCGCCGATCTGATCAATCCGCGGCTCAGCAATTACATTTTCGATCTCGACAAATTCGTTTCTTTTGAGGGCAAGACCGGGCCCTATTTGCTCTATGCCGCCGTGCGGATGAATGGGGTGCTGCGCAAAGCTGCTGATAATTCCATTGCGCCTGGCGCGATCGCTCTTGACCATCCGGCCGAGCGGAAATTGGCCCTGTGCCTCGACGCCTTTACGCTGGCGACCCAGCAAGCCTATGACAAGCGCGCCCCGCACGGCCTTGCCGATCATGCTTTCAGTCTGGCGCAGGCCTTTTCGAGCTTTTGGGCGGCCTGCCCGATCCTGCAGGAGACTGATTCGAATCGCCGCTCCAGCCGGCTGGCGCTGACCGCGCTCGCCGCCCGGCAATTGCAAATCGCTTTGGATATCTTGGGCATTGCGGTCCCGGCGCGGATGTAGAGGCGTCATGGCGCCGCCGCCGCAAAGTCGAATTGCAATTGCCCGCCGACCGGGCAGGGCGGCTTGAATTCCGCCGCCGGCGGCTCGAGCACATCCCGGCGCACATTGAGGCCCAAACGGACGCACGCCTTGTCAAACCGTTGGCGAAGCAGATCGGCATAGGCGCCCCGCCCGCGCTGACGCGTCGACCATTGCGCTTCATAGAGATTGCCACCGCGCATGCCGCGCATCAAATTCAGCACGCGTTTCTTGCGGGCCGGGAAATGCGCGTCCAGCCATTCCTCGAACAGGCCCGCCACCTCGCCCGGCAAACGCAGCAGCACATAACCGGCTCGGCTGGCCCCATTCTGGGCGGCGGCCTCCAGCAACGCTTCAAGCTCGTGATCATTCAGGGCCGGGATGATCGGCGCGGTCATCACGGTCACCGGGACGCCGGCGTTCGACAACGCCCGGATCGCGCCGAGTCGGGCCTTGGCGCTGCCAGCCCGCGGTTCGAGCCGGCGCAGCAAATCCGGGGATAAGGATGTTAGGGAAATGGCGACCCGCGCCAGACCTTTTTTCGCCGCCGCCGCCAATAAATCGAGATCAGCGAGAATGCGCGCCGATTTGGTGATCAGGCTGAATGGATGATGGGCGGCGATGAGCGTTTCCAAAGTCTGCCGCGTCAGTCGATAGCTGGCTTCCGCCGGCTGATAAGGATCGGTAACGCCGCCGATCATCACCCTCTTTGGCGCATAATCCGGATCGGCGAGGTCGCGCGTCAAGGCGTCATTGAGGTTGGTTTTCGCAAAGATTTTCGTCTCAAAATCCAATCCTGGCGAGAGCCCAACAAAGGCGTGATTGGGTCGCGCGTAACAATAAATACAGCCATGTTCGCAGCCGCGATACGGATTGATCGTTCGGTCAAATCCTAAGTCCGGGGACGCATTATAAGTAATGGCGGTTTGCGCAATTTCCGGCTGAATGCGCGTTTCCGGCGCCGGCGGCGGCGCAACGTCCTCGCCGAGTGCGATCCCCCGCAGGCGCTGTCGCGCCTCAAACCGGCCCGCCGCATTGCTGACGGCGCCGCGGCCCTTCTGCGCCTGGAACGGAAACGGATCCATGTTGCTCCTCGCCAACCGGAACACACATAGAACACAAATCGTAAAAGGTCAAACAGAGAACACTACGCGGTCAGCACAGGTGAGAGCGGTCGTAGAATCAACGCTTTTCTATTCAAATTCAGATGGTTAAGTGCGTCGCCGCGTCGGCAATCGCTTCGTCAACCAAGCTGACCCGCCGTTGGGCGTTGAGCGAGTCGCGCAATAAAATTTCGGCCCCGCCGCTGGCCGCGTCGGCGGCGACCCGGCGCAAGTTAGCCAGCACGACCGCTTCCTCTCGGGCGATGCGTTCTTCCGCCATTTTGGCGCGGCGCGCGATTTGGTCCTCCGCGCCTTGACGGATTTCGCTGAGGAGGCGGCCGGCCTCCTGGCGCGCGTTGGTGACGATCGCTTGGGCTTCGGCCTCGGCCTGACGTTGGCGGCGTTCGGCTTGGGCCAGTAATTCCATCGCTTGTTCGCGCAACAACCGAGCCTGGTTGAGGTCGTCGCGAACCTTGTCGATCCGCTTGTCAAGCAAGGCGGCAATTTTGCTGGGCAACCGCAAATAAATCACGATTCCAAAGAATATGATCAACCCGACAAGCGCAAAGAACGTCGCGTCAAAAGCAAAACCAGCGCTGGCGCCATGCTCGGCATCCGCCGCAAACAGCCCGATCATGCCTTTGTTCCTTCCAAAATGGACCCGACCGACCGCTGCGCGTCCTCCGCGGAAAAGGACCCGCCGCTGACGCGTTCGGCCATGTCGCGCGCCAAATCCGCCGCGATCGCCTGAATTTCCGCCATCGCCGCGGCGCGTTGTTGGCTGAGGCGGGCCTGCGCCTGACCGATTTTCTGGTTGGCGGCGGCCTCGGCGGCCTGCAATTCGGCTTGCGCTTCGAGTTCGGCATTGCGCCGCGTGTCGGCTAACGTGCTGCGGGCTTTGGCGCGGGCGTTGTCAAGCGACGCCTCCAACGCCGCCGCTGTCTGCCGCGCGCGATCTTGCAGCCGCGCCGCCTCGTCAAGGTCATTGGCGATGGAATCGCCGCGTTGCTCCAACACTCCGCCGATCTTCGGCAAAATATTGCGTGACAGCCACCAGTGCAGCGCCAAGATCACAATAATAATCCAGAAGATTTGGCTGGCGAAAAAGGTGGGATCAAGCTGCGGCAAGCCGCCGCTGGTCGCCTCGGCCGCATGGGCGTCTGCTTCCGCCGCGAAGAATATCACCTGCATGAGGCGGATCTTTCCCTAATGCTGCGGACGCCAAGTTTGCGGATCAAACGCGCGTGTCCTGAACCAGAAGTTCGTCCGATAATTGGGTCAAGTGTTTAACGAACTTCTGGTTCCAAAAGGACACTATAACTTATTGATTTCTAGTGTAGCTTAGATCCTGAAATTCGCTCAGAGCATGCCACGATTATAGGGCGAATTTCAAAATCGCCCCACTCGTCGCCGCGCGCGCCTCAGACGAAGATCAAGATTAGCGCTACCACGAATCCGAACAGACCCATCGCTTCGGCGAAAGCCGCGCCGACGAACAAATTGCCGGTCTGACCCGCCGCCGCCGACGGATTGCGCATCGCGCCGTCGAGGTAAGACGCAAAAATATTGCCCACGCCGATCGCGGCGCCCAGCATGGCGAAACAAGCAAGGCCTGCGCCGATATATTTACCAAGTTCTTCCATAATGCTCTCCTATAACCGCCGGATAATTTATCCGATCCGTATCGTCAATGATGATGATCTTGCACGACTTCGCTAAGATAGAGGCAGGTGAGCAGCGCAAACACATAGGCTTGCAAACCCGCCACCAAAAATTCCAGCGCCGTCACGGCGACAACGCCGATGATCGGGAAAATCGCCGCGAACACTCCTAGGGCGCCCAATCCGCCCAAAGCGCCAACAAAACCCGCCAGCACTTTCAGCAGCGCATGCCCCGCCAACATATTGCCAAATAACCGAACGCCCAACGTGAACGGCCGCACAAAGAACGAGACGATTTCGATCGGGATCAAAATCGGCTGCAGCGCCCAGGGTACGCCCGAAATGACGAAACGGGAGAAAAACCCGAGCCCAGATCGGGCGATGCCGACCGTCAAGACGATCAAAAACGACATCAAGCCCAAGGTCAGGGTGACCGAGATATGGCTCGTTACCGTGAAGGCGTAGGGAAACATCCCGATCAAATTGCACGCCAGAATGAACACAAAGATTGTAAACACATAGGGAAAGAACCGCATTCCCTCTTCGCCAGCTAGGCTGCGCAGCATTTTGGCGATGAATTCATACATCATCTCGGCGGCGACTTGCCCGCGATTGGGGATCATCGCCCCGCGCGCCGCTGCGCCAAGGCAAACGATTACCGCCAGTGCCGCCAACCCCATGAACACCACGGAATTGGTGACGCTGAGATCCAGTGTCTCATTGATCCGCAACGGAATGAGCCGGGAAATCTGGAATTGATGAAGAGGATCGGTGGCTGCATTCAGCACGAAGGTCTAGGCCTTATCTTTCCTGGCGCGCGGTCAGCGCGGTCAACATTATGAACTTGGGTGATCGTTCGACTGGGCATTCGCGGCTTGCGCAGAGGCGATCGCTTCCCGGATCGCCAACCGAACGCCAACGCCAAACCCCAACAACACCCCCAAGATGATCCCGATCGGCGCGCTGCCGACCGTGCGATCAACCCACATCCCAATGGCCCCGCATAACAGCAGCGCCACCAACATACCGATGACGATCCGCCATGCCATTTCCGCCCCACGGTGGGACGAACCCGAACTGGCGTTTTGCTCGTCAGCCCCCCGTCTTTGGCGTTGCGCCGCCTCAATCTGCGCACCCAGCGCGTCGGCGCGGTCGCGCAGCGCGGTTGGATCAGCGTCATCGTTTGGGGTATTGCGCATTGCACTCGCGCCGGGGACCCGCCAGCGGCGCGGACCCTAGTGGCGCGCCTTTGCAGCGTCAAGCGCGGCACGCTGCGATTTTCGTCTATCCGCAGGGCTGGCGTCCATCATGAACGCATAGGAGGGTTCCGAAAAGCGCTGTATCCTAAGCCGCCTCGGTGCCGAGCTTGGTGCGCACTTGCATGAAGCGCAAGACGCGCTTGGCGGATTCCTCGGGCACGTCTTGATAAAGTCGGCCAAGTTTTTCGGCTTGCGCAAACCCTTCGGCATCAGCTGAAATCAACGTTGCTATTGTCACAAAGCCCGCCCGATCAATGCCGGATCCGCGCGACAAAATCGCCAAAGCGTCGAAATTCTTTTCTTCGAACACGCTACGCACCATTTGTGCAGGGGCGCCGGACAGCATTGCGAGCGCGTGAATAGCATGAGCCGCCTTTTTTTCCCGCAGCAAACGAACGATCAAGGGAGAATCGATCTTGCGCGTCGCGAACTCGGCGCGGATTTCATCGGCCGCGCGGCGATCAGCCTCTGATTCGGCTGCATATTGTTGCATGATCGTTGATTTGCCATGTCGAAGCGCCGCTTCAAGCTCGGCTGGCGTAACGTTGTAATTGCGTTCGTCGATCAGTCGCCGCAACTTCTTTTCGACTTGGAAATATAGAGCATTGATGAGGTCAAGTGGCGCGTCTTTGCGTTTGACCAGCGGGGCTTGCAAGGCTGGCGCGGTCTGCGCCCGCTGCGTAATCTTTTCGAAACCCGTCCGACCGATTTTCGCCCCACTGTTTTCCATCAACGAGACGAGAACCTTATCGCCGGCATGATCGATCAGGGTTTCAGCAACCTGCTCGGAAATTGCGCTGCGTTTGGCGATGGCCAATTGGTGGTTGGCGGATTTATTGCGTACAACGTCAACAAGATCGGCGTCAGACAACGCTTCATGTTTTGTAAGGATCGGCGCGGCAACCCCGGAATCTTCGTGTTTCGCCATCGCGCGGGCGAATTTCGGCGGAATGTAGGCCCCAGCGATCCGTTGCGTTAGTTCGCGCAGAGCTTCCGCTTCAAGCTCAAGCGCGATCCGCTCGGCGATGCCGTCGAGCAAATCCTCCTCCGCCGAGGTCGGGTCAGGTTTGCGCCCGGTAAATCCGTCACAGATCACCGTCAGCAATTGCCGACGTTTGTCGCTGGATTTCTCCTGCGCCAAGTCGAGTAACATTTCATAGCGAAGGGGTTTCGGCGCCGCTTTCGCCATTGTTAATCCTTGTCCGTCTGGTAAGTCTGATCTGCAGGCTTGCGCCTTCGAACCACGCCTTTATGAAGGGTAGGCGCTGAAAAATGTCTTGATCGGACCGAGAAAACTGGAAGAATTGTCATTGATTGACTCCATTTTGAGCGAAAATTTCAGAGAAGAGACGACATCTGCCTGGATCGGCTCCGGCAAGATTCGAGGGCGGCGCGCGGCGGCGAATACTGAAATTCGGATCGACGGCATCACCACGCAATCGAGATATTACAAATTACTGGTGCATGAGTTTATGCGCAAGGAGATGCCGACCCTTCGACCAAATTGGGCGGATTATGTCGTGCAGATCGATATGGAATATCAGGGATCGCGGCCGCATCTGGATTTGGACAATCTGGCCAAGGCCTTGCTGGACGCCTTGACTGGCTATGTGTTCTTTGACGATTCGCAAGTGGCGGACTTGCGCGTTCGGCGGTTTCCGGGCGAGCGCGATGGGATCTCGCTGATTGCTTTTCCGGCGCCGGAACAGGCGCCGCCTTGAACGCGGCAAAGCGAGCGTGATCACCCCGCTTCGGTCAGCAAATCCTGCAATTTCGCGATCCGCGCGATCGCCGATGCGCTTGGCCCGCCGCTGGCCCCAATCGGGCGCGCCGGTAATAGCCCCATCAGCGCATTGCTGAGAAAAATACCGTCGGCCGCCAACAGGTCGTCCCAGCCGAGCGAGGCTTCTCGCGCTCGCCCTACGGCCGCTTCCAGCAAGGCCGCGCGTGTCACGCCCGCCATGGCGCCGTCGACGATCGGCGGGGTCAGCGCTTGGCCGTCGCGCAGAATCCACAGATTGGCGCTGGTCGCGCAGGCAATTCGCTCATGCGGGCCGAACAACAATCCGTGGCTGGCGCCTTGCGCGCGGGCTTCTTGCGTCGCGGCGATTTGGTCGATCATGCTGAGCGTTTTATGCCGACAGGACGGCAAATCGGGATCGCGGCGGATCGCCGTGCGCGCCAAGATCGCTGGCCCCCTTGGGGGCTGATAGGCTGCTCCGGCCAGGCGCCAGGTCACCAAAGGCAATTCCGGCGGCAACAGGCCGCGCGGCCCAATCCCCCGCGACAATGTCAGCCGCAACGCCGCATAAGACCGCAGCGCCGGATCGAGAGCGATTAGCGTCGCAATCCCGCGCGCAACCTCTTCCACCTTAAGATCAACCGGAAAACCCAGCGCCTGCGCGCTCGTCGTCAAGCGCCGCCAATGCCGGTCGAGCCGACGCACGCGACCTTCTTGGGCCAGCATCGTCTCGAATAACCCATCGCCGAGCAAAAAGCCGCGATCGCGGCTCGAAACGGTCTCGCTCACTCGCCAATCGCCGTCCTGCCAGATCAACATTGGCCGTCCTTTTGGGGCGCCAGCCCGTTGAGGAAGGGACCCGCCTTGACGCGCATTTCGACCGCTTCGGCCAAGGGGTCGGAATCGGCGACGATCCCCGCCCCGACTCGCAAGCCAAGCCGCCAAGCGCCATTCGCCTGCCGATGCGCGCTGGCCGTGCGGATCAGCACGCTGGCGTCGAGCTGTTGACCGGGGCTTAGCCAAACCAGACTGCCGCAGAACGGGCCGCGCTCGGCCGCCTCAACATCGGCGATCGCCTGCATGGCCGCGCGCTTCGGGGCGCCGGTGATCGAGCCAGCCGGAAAGCTTGCCTCGAGCGCATCGAGCGCATCCGCCGCGCCCCGCAATTGCGCGCGCACCTCTGAGACCAGATGGTGGACGTAAGGCAAGGTCTCGATGTCGAACAAGCGCGGCACGGATACGCCTCCGGGAGCGGCGACGCGGGCGAGATCATTGCGCATCAGATCAACGATCATCCGGTTTTCGGCTTGCTCCTTTTCGCTCGCCAGCAGTTCTGCGCGCATTTGCGCGTCGAGGCGCGGGTCGGCGCCGCGCGGGCGCGTGCCTTTGATGGGCCGGGTGCGGGCGATCAGCCAGCTCGCCTCTGGTCGCACCGACAGCAGCATCTCCGGCGAGATCGATAAAAGCGCCCGATCGCCCCAGCGCCAAAAGGCCGAAAACGCCCCGGCCTGGTCGGCCAATTGCGCGAACAGGGCAAACGGATCGCCGGGCGCCGCCAGCGTTCCGCTATAAAGCCGCGACAGATTGAGCTGATAGAAATCCCCCGCCTCGATGCGGGCGCGGGCGGTTTCGACCAGGCGAGCGATGGCTTCATCGCTTTCCATTTCCCGCCATTGCCCGATTGGCGGGGTCTGCGCGTCGTGCAGTCGGCTGGCCGTCAATCGCGCGCTAAGCGCGGCGAGCCGAGCTTGCGCTTGATCGCCGGTTTCACCGGGGCGGACCCAA
This sequence comes from Hyphomonadaceae bacterium UBA4763, assembly GCA_002403455.1. Taxonomy (GTDB): domain Bacteria; phylum Pseudomonadota; class Alphaproteobacteria; order Caulobacterales; family Aquidulcibacteraceae; genus UBA4763. The sequence goes on from DHHV01000011.1 coordinate 9,455, forward strand.
ATCTGCGCCCATGCGACCTTCGTTCCGCCATCGAAACAAATCGCCTGGTCATAGAGCGCCGCCATCATCGCCGGCCAGGCAACCTCCGCTGGCGCCGCCAGTCCCTGTCCGACAAGGCCCGCCTCATAGCTCAGCGCCGCCACCAGCCCGCCACCCGGCCAATCCGCCCCGGCATCGGCGTCCCAGCCGTCCAAGGGCGCGGCAAATGCCCGCAAACGCGCGAACAGAGCCGGGGTCGGCGCGGCAATCTCCAGCCGCTCAACCGGATCAAGCAAAATCGCCGCGCGGCCCGCCGCGGGATCGCGCCGCAGATACGCGAAAGGCTGATCGGCCACGGAGGCAAAAGCAGCCAGCGGATCGCGCCAGTCGATCTGTCGCCGTAGCAGCGGCTGCCTTACGCTCACCGGCACTCAATCCATTCCGCTTCCGTAACAACATAATGCAAGCGGCGGTCATGGGCTTGCATCGGCGCGGCGCTGACTTCCTGCCCTGAATAGGCCATGCCGATCACAAGGCATTCTTGAAGCGCGGGTAACGCCAAAGTGCGATCATAATGACCGCCGCCTTGTCCGAGCCGGCCGCCGCGCCGGTCAAACGCCAATAAAGGCGCGATGATCGCGTCCGGGCGACGCGCTTCGGTCATTGGCCCCGGCGCAGGGACGCTCAGCGCATCCAACGTCAAATGCGTGTCGGGATCATAGGCGCGGAACACCAGCGCGCTGTCGCGCCCCAACGCCGCTGGCAAAGCCAGTCTGGCGCCAAGACCGGCGGCGCGGGTCATCAAGGCGCGCGGATCAATCTCGCCGCTGATCGGCCAATAGCCGGCCAGCATCCTTATTCTCGTCAGCAATTCGACCGGAACGCGCTGCGCCGCCTGCGCGCCCAAAACTGAGGCGCTTTCCGCCAAATGCCGGCGAAGACCGCGCATCCGCGCCCGTAATTCCGCCTTGACTGCGTCCAGATCAAGCGTCTCGGTCACCGGGCCGGCTCCGGGCAATTGCCGAAAGGGGCAAAATCGGTCTGACCGCGCGCGGCTTCATGGTGGCGCAACGCCCAATGCACGGTCGGAAAGGCGAGCTCGCTCCATGGAATGGCGTCGAATTCGAACAAAGCGACCTCCAGGCTTTCTGGCCCTGGCGCAAAACCCGGTTGCGCGAGGCTCGCGCGGTAAAGGATTTGCACCTGGCTGATCCGCGCGATCGTATAGATCGCCAGCACGCGATCGAGCGCCAAATCGGCGCAGGCCTCTTCCCGCGCCTCGCGCTTGATCGCCTCTTCGATCGTCTCGCCGCTTTCCATATAGCCGGCCGGCAGCGTCCAAAACCCGCGTCGCGGCTCAATCGCCCGCCAGCACAGAAGGATCTGCTCGCCCACCGCCACCACCGCGCCGACGACAATGCGCGGATTGACATAGTCGACAAAGCCGCAGCGATCGCAGACCGAGCGATCGCGGTCATCGCCTTCGAGGCGACGGCGAGAAAATTGCGGCGCAGGCAGGTCCAAGCTTGATCTCCAGCCTTAACCTTAACAGGCCGGCGCGCCGCCAAGCAAGACCGCTCCACCGGCGCCCGTGCGCCAAAGAGTCGACAAATCATTGAAAATGTTGCATACAGCGCTAAGCATCGGCTGATTCTGGCCAAATGTGGCAAAACGTCATGGAAGACAATCTCGCTTCAGATCAGAATGAGCCTGAAACCGGCGCTATATTTCGGCTGGAATTATCGCTCGGGCATTTATTGCATCGCGCCCAGCAAGTCGCCGCCGACCGGTTTGTCGCTACCGCCGCCGATGGCGAAGATGGTTTGACTTTACGCCAAGCGATCATGCTGGCGGCGATCGCTGAACGGCAGGGCTGTTCACAGGCTGATCTTGTCCGCGCCACCGGCATCGACCGCTCGACTGTCGCCGAAATGGTGCAGCGCTTGGAGAAAAATGGCCTGATTGCGCGCGAGCGCAATGATTCGGATAATCGCGCCAAGACGGTCGCCTTGACCGACGACGGCGCCAGCGTGCTGGCGCGCGCCGCCCCGCGGATGGCGCAAGCCGATGCGGAATTGATCGGGCTGTTGCCGAAAAATCGCCGCAGCGCGATTATCGCGGCGCTCGGCCTGATTGTCGGCAGCGGCGCGATCACGCCGGCGCCGGCCCCGCCGCCCGAACCGCATATCGCGCTCAACGACAATACTGATGGAGAGCCGCTAAAGCTCGGTAAAAAAGACAAGAAAAAAGACAAAAAACATAAAGCCGAAAAGAAAAAGAAAAAGCATAGATAAAATCGAGAACTTACATCACCAGACGCTGCGCAAAAAGCCATTCCGCACATATTCAAAAACGCCAGGATGATAATATTGCTTGGACGGCAAGTCTGACGTCATCGTCGTCAAATCGCCGGCTAAAACCCGCTCCATCGTCCTGATCGTCATGTCGATCGATTGCGCCGCCATCAACGGCACATAGGTGTGCAGATTATCTTGACGGGTGGTGGCGACGTGCTGCGTCGCCAAGATCGCGCCGGTGTCGATACCTGTATCGACCAGGTGCAAGGTCGACGCAAAATGCGCCGGCTGCCCCGCCGCCAGCGCAAAATAGCCGCCATTCATACCGCGATAAGCCGGGTTCAGCCCGGAATGGTAATTGACGAACGGCGCCGGGATCGCCTGCAGCGTCGCCGCGCTGATCTTGCGCGTTCCGACCACAAACACGGCTTTCGGGGCCAAATCCTGCAGCAACGCCCGGCTTTCGGGCGCATTGACGGACGTGATGGGGCGCAGATCAAGATCGGGGCCTGGATGGGTCGGAAATGGGCTGAGCGCCAAGACTTCCGCCTGCCGGGCCCGTGACAAGGGCTTGGTGATTTTGGCGAGCATTATCGCGGCAATTTGGCTCGCGACCGTCACCGGGCCCAAAAGCCGCAAACGCCGGCGCCAAAACACCGCCGACGCCTCGCCGTCTTCAACGAGGATCGGAAAGCGCCCAAAATGGGCGGTAAGCGCATGTAACAATATCCAGGCATGGGGCCCGCCGGCGGTCAGCGCGGCCAGACTTGGTTTCGTCATCAACGCGCGCGTCCCTCGCCACCGTGAGTTGGCGCACGGAAGCAGAGCTCTTTGCCCCGCGCAACCAGATTCGCGGGATAGGTGCGCCGTGAGCCGGCGCGCTCTACTCCTACTGTCGCGTAAGCGACCCGAGGGAAACACACGCGCCGGCGTCAGTGGTCAAATAAACGCGATGAACCACACCCCCTATTCAGCGGCGTCGTTCTGTTTGCCTTCTAAATCCTCGCCCGTCGTTTGATCGACGATCTTCATCGACAGCCGCGTCTTGCCGCGGTCATCAAAGCCAAGCAATTTGACTTTGACTGTATCGCCTTCTTTCAAGACGTCCGAGACGTTTTTGACGCGCTCGTTCTTGATCTGGCTGACATGCACCAGCCCGTCGCGCGCGCCAAAGAAGTTCACAAAGGCCCCGAACTCGACCACTTTGACGACTTTGCCATCATAGATTTGGCCGATTTCCGGCTCCGAGGTGATGCTCTTGATCCATTTAACGGCGGCGTCGATCGAGCTTTGCGCCATTGCCGAGACTTTGACCGAGCCGTCATCTTGAATGTCGATCTTGGCGCCAGTCTTTTCGACGATCTCGCGGATGACTTTGCCGCCCGAGCCGATCACTTCGCGGATCTTGTCGGTCGGGATCGACATCGCCGTCATTTTCGGCGCGGTGGCGGCCAGCGCCCCGCGCGCGCCCGACAACGCTTTGTTCATCTCGTCCAGAATATGCAGGCGGCCGTGATGGGCTTGGCCCAAGGCGATCCGCATGATTTCTTCGGTGATGCCGGCGATTTTGATGTCCATTTGCAGCGCAGTGACGCCAGTGGCGGTGCCGGCCACTTTGAAATCCATGTCGCCGAGATGGTCTTCATCGCCGAGAATGTCGGTCAGCACCGCAAAGCGCTCGCCTTCCTTGATCAAGCCCATGGCGACGCCCGACACCGGCGACTTTAACGGCGCGCCGGCGTCCATCAAGGCGAGCGAGGTCCCGCACACGGTCGCCATCGACGATGACCCGTTCGATTCAAAGATCTCCGAGACGACGCGGATCGTATAGGGAAATTGCTCGGGCGCCGGCAGCGCCGCCGCAATCGCCCGCCAGGCAAGCTTGCCATGGCCGATTTCGCGCCGCCCGGGACCCGCCATCCGCCCGGTTTCCCCGACCGAAAAGGGCGGGAAATTGTAATGCAGCATGAATTTTTCTTTTTGGGTGCCGTCCAGGCCATCGACATATTGCTCGTCTTCGCCAGTGCCGAGCGTGGCGACGCACAAGGCTTGCGTTTCGCCCCGCGAGAACAAGGCCGAGCCATGCGTGCGCGGCAGGACGCCGACTTGCGCCAAGATCGGACGAACTTTGTCGACCGCGCGCCCGTCAATCCGCGTGCCGGTATCGAGAATGCCATTGCGAACGATGTCGGCTTCGGCTTCCTTGAACAATTCCTTCAAGAGATTGGCGTCGAGCCCGTCAGGACGCGCCTCTGTCTTTACCAAGGCTTCGACGGCTTTGGACTTGGCCGCATCAATCGCTTCATGGCGGGCTTGCTTGCCGGTAATTTGGTAAGCCGCGCGAAGGTCCGCGCCAACCAAGGTTTTGATTTGGGTCAGCGCCGCCGCATGATCGGCCGGCTCGAAATCCCACGGTTCTTTGGCCGAATGTTCGGCCAGTTTGATGATCCCTTCGATCACCGGCTGAAAGCCGGCCATGCCGAACATCACCGCGCCGAGCATCTTGTCTTCGGGCAATTCCTTGGCCTGACTTTCGACCATCATTACCGCATCGGCGGTGCCGGCGACGACCAAATCGAGGTCGGATTTGGCCATATCGGCCACCAGCGGGTTCAGCACATATTGGCCATTGATGACGCCGACGCGCGACGCGCCAATCGGCCCCAAAAACGGCACGCCTGACAGCGTCAACGCGGCCGAGGCCGCCGCCATCGCCACCACATCCGGATCGTTTTCCAGGTCATAAGACAGCACGGTCACAATGACCTGCACTTCGTTCTTAAAGCCCTTCATGAACAACGGGCGGATCGGCCGGTCGATCAGGCGCGAGATCAAGGTTTCGCGCTCGGTCGGGCGCCCTTCGCGCTTGAAATAGCCGCCCGGAATGCGGCCGGCGGCGTAATATTTTTCCTGATAATTGACGGTCAGCGGGAAGAAATCCTGCCCCGGCTTGACGCTGCGCGCGGCAACCACCGTCGCCAGCACCGAGGTCTCGCCATATTGGGCAAAGACGGCGGCGTCGGCTTGACGCGCCATGCGCCCGGTCTCCAGCACGAGCGGGCGACCTGCCCAATCGATCGTCACTTTATTGATATCGAACATGTATTTCCTCTTTGGGGCCCGCGCGGATCATCCCAGCCCGGCGGCTTCGTCCCCCGATAAAACAAAAGCGCGCCACCATGGCGCGCTTTTGCGTTGTGCGAGCGGGTTAGCAGCGAAGGCCGAGCCGCTCGATCAGGCGCTGATAGCGCGCCACGTCTTTCGCCTTGACATAGTCAAGCAAGCGTCGACGCTGCGACACAAGCTTTAACAGCCCGCGCCGCGAGTGATTGTCTTTCTTATGGTCCTTGAAATGCTCCGTTAAATTGGCGATGCGCTCTGACAGCACCGCCACCTGCACTTCAGGCGAGCCCGTATCGCCGGACGTCGTTGCGTTTTCCTTGATCAGTTCCGCCTTGCGGTCAGCCGTGATCGACATCGGTTACATCTCCGTTTCGGATGAGGCCAGGTTGAAAACGCGCGACGGCGTGAATTTGCCGGCGCGCACTTCGCCCAAAGCGATCGCGAGGCCGCGATGGATTGCCAGCGCCGCGCGCGATTGATCCTCGCCGGCAATGGTGCGCGGACGCGCATTTGCGCGGAATTCCGCCACCACATGGGGGAGAAGGACGATCGCGCGCCCTTGCCGCAATCGATGCGCGTCCTCTTCCGTCACGGCCAGCGCCGGGATGTCGTCCAGCGCGGTCTCGACGGGTTTCAGTCGCTCGAGCGCAGCGTCTCTATGGCTCAAATCCTCGAGCAAGGGAAGAGTGATTGCATCATTTTCATGAAAAGGACCGACGCGCGTGCGGCGCAGCGCGCTGACATGGCCTTCGGCGCCGAGCGCCTGGCACAAATCCCGCACCAAAGCGCGGATGTAAAAACCTTTGCCGCAGCGCGCTTCGATCACCGTCTGGTCTTCGGAGGGGCAATCAATGACTTGGGCGGCGTGCAAAACCACCGGGCGCGGCGCCAATTCGACCGTCTCGCCGTCGCGAGCAAGGTCATAAGCGCGCGCGCCCTCGATTTTGATGGCGGAATAAACGGGGGGGATTTGCTCGATTTCGCCGATAAATTGGCCAAGCGCCGCGGCGATTTGCGCCGGACTTGGGCGAACGTCACTGGTCGCAATCACTGCGCCTTCGCGATCTTGGCTGGCGGTGGAGACGCCCCAGCGAATTGTAAACCGATAGACCTTCTCCGCCTCCATCAGCCAAGAGACGGTTTTGGTCGCTTCGCCCAGCGCAATCGGCAAAATGCCGTCCGCCAAGGGGTCGAGCGTGCCGGCGTGACCGGCCTTATTGGCGTTGAAAAGCCGCCGAATGGCCCCGACGGCTTGCGTCGAGGTCATCTCAATCGGTTTATCGAACACGACCCAGCCATGCAGATCGCGCCCCTTTTTGCGCCGCGCCATGTCACTCCGCCTCGGGATTGGGGCGCAAATCGCGGGCGATGTCAGGCTGGGCGAGCAACGCATCAATGCGCTTTGCCTGCGCGAAGCTGTCGTCAACGACGAATTTTAGGTCCGGAACGTGGCGCAATTCGACGATTCTGGCGATTTTTCCGCGCAAAAACGCGGCGCAACGGTTCAATCCGGCGATGATTTCCGCCGATTTTTCGGTCGAATCCGCGGCGCCAAGCGGCGCCGCAAAGGCCAAAGCGTGCTTCAAATCGGCGCTCATGCGCACTTCGGAGACGGTAATGGAGCGCCCTTGCAGCGCCGGATCGCGCAATTCCTCGCGCGCCAGCACGTCGACGAGGGCATGACGGATGAGTTCGCCGGCCTTTAATTGCCGTTGGCTAGGCCCGGCGCCGGCTGCGGTTCTGCTTTTCAACGCGGCAAATTTCCTTAAATCGCTTACGCGCCCATATAATAAAAGCACAATTTATTGCCGTCGAGATCGCGGCAATAGCTGGCGTAAAAGCCATCGGTGCGCGCGCCAGGAGGACCTTCGCAGGTTCCACCCAAAGCAATTGCTTTGTTATAAAGAGCGTCGACTTTTGCTTTATTGTCCATCACGAAAGCGGTCATGCCGCCATTGCCGGGCGCTGCGGCGGCGCCGTTGAACGGCTTGATCACGCCGAGCATCGGCCGGTCGGGCGACGCCGCCCAGGCAATGAAGCGCTCGCCTTGCATGCCGCGACCAGCGCCAATTTCGCCCAAAAGCTGATCATAAAACGCGCCGGCGCGATCCAAATCATTGGTTCCAAGCGTGACGTAACCGATCATCATTTTCTCCAATAGCAAATTCATTGCAAGAATATGGCGCCAACAATGCCGGCGCTCGTCTTACGAAACTCACAAGGTCCGTTTGATGACTTCAACGGTAAAGCACTCGATGAAATCGCTCTTACGGATGTCCTGGTAATTGACAAAGCCCATGCCGCATTCCTGACCCGCAAAGACTTCCTGCACTTCTTCCTTGAAGCGCTTCAACGTGCCGAGATTGCCCTCGTGGATGACGACGTTGTCGCGCAGCAAGCGCACGCCGCAACCGCGCCGCACGGTGCCCTCGGTGATCCGACAGCCAGCGACTTTGCCGATCTTGGTAATGTCGAAGACTTCCAAAATCTCGGCGTAGCCGATGAAGGTTTCTTTGCGCTCCGGCGCCAGCATGCCCGACAAGACGCCCTTGAGGTCATCGATCAGATTGTAGATGATCGAGTAATAGCGGATCTCGACGCCTTCGCGCTCAGCCAGATCGCGCGCTTGTTTATTGGCGCGGACGTTAAAGCCAAGGATCGCCGCGCCCGAGGCGCGCGCCAGCAAGACATCGCTTTCCGTGATTGCGCCGGGGGCCGAGAATATTGCTTTGGCGCGCACTTCTTCGGTGCCGATTTTCTCGATCGCGCCGGTAATCGCTTCAGCCGAGCCTTGCACGTCGGCCTTGATCACCACGGGCAATTCTTTGGCTTCGTCGCGTTTCAGCCGCGCCATCATCTGCTCGAGCGATGACCGCGGGCCGGTGGCGGCCGAGGATTCGCGCTTCTTGCGCTGGCGATATTCGGTGATTTCGCGGGCCCGCGCCTCGCTTTCGACGACGGCAAATTGATCGCCCGGATCGGGAACGCCCTCGAGCCCGAGGATTTCCACCGGCGCCGAAGGGCCAACCTCTTGTAATTGCTCGTTTCGCTCGTTGACCAGCGCGCGCACTTTGCCCCATTCGGCCCCGGCGACGACGATATCGCCGCGCTTCAGCGTGCCCCGCCGCACCAGCACCGTTGCCACCGGCCCGCGGCCTTTGTCGAGCTGGCTTTCGACCACAACGCCTTCGCCGGCGCGATCGGCATTGGCGCGCAAATCCATGATTTCGGCTTGCAGGAGAATGGTCTCGAGCAATTTGTCGAGGTTGAGTTTCTTCAGCGCCGAGACTTCGACAGTCAAGACATCGCCGCCATTGGCCTCGGTAATGATTTCATATTGAAGCAATTCATTGACGACGCGCTGCGGCTGCGCCGCGGGCTTATCGATCTTGTTGATCGCCACGATGATCGGCACTTTCGCCGCTTTGGCGTGGCTGATCGCCTCAATCGTTTGCGGCATGACGCCGTCATCGGCGGCGACGACCAGGATAACGATATCCGTCACTTGCGCGCCGCGCGCCCGCATCGACGAAAACGCCGCGTGGCCGGGCGTGTCGATAAAGGTCACGCGCTGACCGTCCGCCAAGCGCACCTGATAGGCGCCGATATGCTGGGTGATGCCGCCGGCTTCGCCGGAGACGACATCGGTTTGGCGCAAGGCGTCCAAGAGCGAGGTCTTGCCGTGATCGACATGGCCCATGATCGTGAC
>DHHV01000011.1:18867-19512 GCA_002403455.1 Hyphomonadaceae bacterium UBA4763
GACATGGCCCATGATCGTGACGATCGGCGGGCGCGGGCTCATTTCTTCGGAGACGTCATCGGCGCCGATAAAGCCCTCTTCGACATCCGATTCGGCCACCCGCTTCACGCTGTGGCCAAAATCGCCGACGATCAATTCGGCGGTGTCCTGATCGAGCACGTCATTGATTTTGAGGAGCTGGCCTTGCTTCATCAAATATTTGATGAGGTCGACGGCCCGCGTCGCCATCCGGTTGGCAAGTTCTTGCACGGTGATCGATTCGGGGATGACCACTTCTCGGACGATTTTCGGCTGATCATTGTCGCCGAATGAGCGCATTCGGCGCTCTTTTTCTTTCTCGCGGGCGCGCTTCATTGCCGCCAGCGAGCGGACCTTTTCATCTTCGTCATCCGACAGAGCCGTGACGATCGTCAATTTACCGGAGCGGCGTTGCTGCTCGCCTTTGGTGCGCGAGATCGGCTTTGCCCCCAAGGGCGCGGCGGCGACCTTTTTCTTCACGCGACCGCCGAGATCGGCGAGCGTGTCCTCGTCATTGACCGGCGTTGGCGCGCGCACGCCTTGCTTGTCCTCGGCCGGTTTGGCCGCGCCATTCGCGGCGGGCGGAGCCGGCGCCGGTTTGGCGCCGCGCGCCTCCGGCTGACGTGC
>DHHV01000057.1 GCA_002403455.1 Hyphomonadaceae bacterium UBA4763
CCAGAAGCGGCTGATGAAACAGCCCGACGAGATTTTTTCCGTGGCGGGTGTTGATGGCGGGCTTGCCGCCCACCGAGCTATCGACTTGCGCAAGCAAGGTCGTTGGGATTTGCACAAAGCCGATGCCGCGTTTGTAAAGCCCTGCCGCCAGGCCAACGAGATCGCCGATCACCCCCCCGCCAAAGGCCAGCGTCAGATCGCCGCGATCCAATTGCGCCGCGAGCATCGCGTCGAGCACGGCCTCCAACCCGGCAAAGCTTTTTTGCGCCTCGCCCGGCGCGACGACCAATGTCCTCGTCGCAAGGCCCGCCGCCGCCAATCCCGCCGCCAACCGGGCGCCATGGCGCAGATGCGCATTGGCGTCGGCGATCACCATCACTTTGCGCCGTGCGCCGAGACAAGCGATCCGCGCCCCCGCCTCTTCCAGCAAATGCGGGCCGATGACCACGTCATAGCCGCGCGCGCCGAGCCCGACGCGGATCGTCGTCGGCCCTTCAGCTTTCGTCATTGCCACTGGCGCGCGTCCAATTGGTCGAGAATGGATTGCACGATCTGGTCCTGCGGGCCGTCTTTGCTGTCGATGACGATTTGCGCCTGCGCATAAAGCGGCTCGCGTTCGCGCAGCAATTTCTCCAGAACGGCGCGCGGGTCTGGCGCGCGCAAAAGCGGGCGGTCTTCGCGCCGTTTGACGCGGCGCAACAGCACATCGACCTCGGCCCGCAGCCAGATGGTGATCGCCTTGGCGTTCAGCAAATCGCGCGTGTCGACTTGCGCAAACGCCCCGCCGCCGGTCGCCAACACATGCGGGGGGTCTTCCAGCAGGCGGGCGATCACCAGCCGCTCGCCACGCCGAAATTCCGCCTCGCCATGGATGGAGAAAATCTCCGACACGGTCAGGCAGGCGGCGCGCTCGATTTCCTGGTCGGCGTCTTGAAAGCTCGCGCCGATCGCTTGCGCGAGGCGCCGCCCAATCGCGGTCTTGCCCGATCCCATCATGCCGACCAAGGCGATCGTTCGCCGCAATTTTGGGGCAACGAGAAAACTCTCGGGGTCTTTGGACGCAAGGTTTAACACGACCCGATATCTGGCGTGAATGGCGCGGCCATGCAAGAGAAGGCGTGCGGCGGTTATAAGCTTCGCCGAAAATGTGGAGAGGGAGAGGGAAAGATGACGCGCCAGACACGGCCGTGGGCGATTGGACTAATTTGCATGGGCCTTGGCGCGTGCAGCGGCGCGCCGACCGCCGCGCCGGAGTCGGAGGCCCCCGCCGCCGTTGACGTGCAAGCGCCGGCCGCCCCCAGCGCCTTCTCCGCGTTCGACGCCGCTTGCCCCAAAATCGAGGCCGCTCTTGGCAATGGCGGCCATCTATTGGTCGGCGAGACCGGCGGGGTTGAATGCGCCGAAACTGCGCGGATGACCCTTCTTGGCCCCGGCGGGGCCGACATCCTGGTCAGCGAAACCTATGGCCAAGCCGCCTTGCGGGTGATTTTTGGCGAGGCTTCCGGCACGGATGTCGCCGGCCTTGACGGCGCCCAGGCCGCGCAAGCCCGCCTCGCCGAATGGATGGGCTCCGCCTTGCGCGGGTCGATCAGCGATTTACCCGATTGGCCGGAGGGCGCAACCGAGCCTGAGCCCCGCGAATTTCCGTTCCTCCCCGACGAGGGGTTATCAGCCGAGGATTATCGCCGGCTGCGCGCCGCCAACGCGCCAATGGCCTGCTGGGTGCAAGGCGGGGAATCCGCGCGCTGCGTGGCGATCGATCCTGCCTCGGGCGCGGCAGTCGAACTGGGCGTGCAAACCTTTCCGGGTTGAGGCGATCGGACGATATCGCCGCCGACAAAGCAGCTAATTCTTGTCTGAGATGTGTCTTTCTTGCGCTTGCCGCTGGCGCGGGAGGGCCATAGGTCTAGGCGAGCCGCCAACGCCCATCTGCGGTCGAGGCGATTCGTTTTCATCCGATTGGGAGGATTACATGGCGAAATTGGCGCTGGGCGCATTGGCCCTTGGATTGGCGAGCCTGGTCTCAAGCGCGGCGTTGGCGCAGGTCGAAGAACGCGGCCGGTTTTACGCGAGCTTTTTCGGCGGCTCCAATTTCGCTTTTGATCAGACCTCGACGGCGACGGAAATCTTCGCCGGTCCGGCGAGCCAGACCGTCGAGGTTGATTTCGACGGTAATTTTTTCGGCGGAAATTTCGTCGTGGGCGGCAATCTTGGCTATGTGCTGCTCGATCGCGATTGGGGCCGCATTCGGGTCGAAGGCGAAGTGACCTTCCGTCAGAATGAATTGGGTGATTTCTCCTTTAATGGCGGCGATCAATTCTTTGACGGCGACGTCAGCGCCATTTCCGGCTTTGGCAATGTCTTTTACGACACGCCAGTGTTCGGCGAGGGCCTGCCTTTGTCGAAGGGCTTTCGCGTGCTGGTTGGCGGCGGCGCCGGCATTGGCCGCCTCAATTCCAGCATCACCTATTTTGCGCCGACGGGGGCCGGCTTCCAAATTCCGACGCGGGATTCTTCCTTCGCCTGGCAAGCCGGGATCGGCTATGAATGGATCCTGGCCAATTGGCTGTCCTTGGTCACCGAAGCGCGCTATTTTTCGATCACCAGCCCGGATTTGCAGCGGTTGAGCTTCCCTGGCGGGGTGCTGCAATCCAATCTCGCCTCGGAATTTGACGCAATCTCGCTGACGACCGGGTTCCGGCTGAAATTCTGAGACCCTTTTGTCACACCGTCCTGCGGATTAACCCCGCTTTGGGGCGGGTCTTGTTCAGGGTCGACCTTTCCGCCGGACTGTCACATAACTGTCATGTCGCTGCGCTAACGCACATGAGGGCGTTGATTGGGCTCGGCGAAGGCGGCAAGCGTGCAAGTGGGCGTCAGCGACAGCGGATCAGCATGGGCGAACCGCGCCGAAGCGGCCGGGCTCGCCGGTCTGGCGCTTGGCTGCGGCTTGGCTGGGGCAGCGCTTTTTTGGGCGATCGCAACGCCGTTGGGGCCGATCGGGGCGCCCCCCGCCGTTGGGCCGGCGGCCG
>DHHV01000059.1:0-6517 GCA_002403455.1 Hyphomonadaceae bacterium UBA4763
CTGCGCCATCGCCCGTGAGCCGACGCCCGCCACGCCCAGCCCGGCCGCCATCACCGCAGCGCCGATCCGCGCCCTGTCCCACATGGTGATCATCGATGAGTCACTCCGCTGCGGTCACCCGCCAGATCCGGCCCGCCACCGAATCGCTGATGTAGATGGCCCCATCCGGCCCTTGCGCCAACCCTGTCGGTCGCGCTTTGGCGAGATTGGGGCTTGCCACCGGATTGGTTCCGCCGGGAAAGGCGTCCGCAAAAACCTGCGCCGCGCCGGCCGGCTTGCCATCTTTCATCGGCACGATCGCGACATTATAGCCCTGTTGCTCGAACGGCGCGCGATTCCACGACCCGTGAAACGCGATCAACGCCGCGCCGCGCCAGGCCGCCGGCCCCTTGCCAGCGTCGAGGAAGATCAGATCATTCGGCGCCCAATGGGCGGGGAACGCCAGCAGCGGGTCTTGATAAATCCCGGCTTGCGCTTCGGTCTTGCCGTCGCCGCCATATTCGGGCGCCGTCATCCGCTTGTTCCGCCCGCCGTCCCAATAAGTATAAGGCCAGCCGAGATCGGCGCCTTTGCCGACCCGGTGAAATTCCTCGGCCGGCAGATCGCGGCTCTGTTCGGCCGTGAACCGGCCCGGCCAAAGGGTGTCGAGACTGTCGCGGCCATGCATCGCCAAATAGAGCGCCTTGCCGGCCCCATCCCAAGCGATCGCCATGGCGTTGCGCACGCCCTCAGCCCATTTCTCTCCATCTTTATGCAGTTTTTGCCCCGGCTGATCCGCGCGGAACCGCCAGATCGAAGCGGTCCATTCCCGCTCCGGGCAGGGCAAAATGCCAGGCGATAGCGGCGTGCGCATTTGCAATTGGCACGCATTCGATGGTGTCGCCGCGTTGATATAGACAAAGCCTGCGTCATCCAGCGCAAAGGTCTTATGCGCGTGGCTGCGCTGGCGTTGCCAGCCCGACACGATCATCTCCGGCTCGCCATCCGGCATCAAAGCTTCGCCAAAGCGCAGGCGGAACAACGCCACATCGCTGGAGAAATAAAGAAAATCGCCACGCGCTTCGATCGACGTGGTGCCGCCGACAAAGCGGCGCTCCATCCGCTCGGCTTTCCCATCGCCATCGGCGTCGCGCAAGGCGACGATCTGGCCGTCCAACATGGCGACGAAAACATCGCCATTGGCGCGCACCGTTATGTGCCGCGCGCCGCGCCCAAGGCCGGGGTGGAACACACCGCTTTCAGCCCCGGGCGCAACGCGCATGCCCAACGCCGCATTAAACGCAACTTCCGGCGCAATCGGCGCGGGCGCCTGCGCCGCGCTGGGCGCCACAAACGCCAAGGCCCCCAGCCCGATTGCCGCCGCGAAAGTCATACGCATGGATCGCCCCTTATTTGCGTTGCGAACATCACTGGCTCTGCTGAGCCCGGCGCTTTATGCGACGAAAACCATCACCAAGGTGTAACGAGCGCGTGAAGCAAAAAGAAGGCGACGGCTGTTCCAGACGACCCCTTTTTATCGGCCCGCCCGGGCCAAAGCGTCGCGCACCGCCGGCGTTGGGCGTCCATCCGCCGCGAGCCCGGCTTGCTGCTGGAATTGCGCGATCCCGGCGCGCGTCAGCGGTCCATAGACCCCATCGACCGGACCTGGGTTGATCCCAATGCGCTGCAGCTCTTGCTGGATCAGCCGGATCATCACGGGGCCGGCATCGCGCACCGCTTTGCGCTCGAGCGCCGCTTCGGTTTGCGCCAGCAGCCGCGCCGTCACCGCGCCATTGACGCGAACGCCCGCATCCGTCTGGAACGCCCGCACCGCGCGGCGCATGGCGGGCGTCAGCGCGCCGTCTTCAGGCGCGTCATGGCCCAAAGCGATCAAATTGCGCTGTACGCGCAAGACAAGACTGGCGTCATTGTCATCCCCGTTACCGGCGTCGGTCGTCGGCGCTGTCGTCGGCGCGGCCGGCGCCGGGCTTTCGTCGACCACCGTCGGCGTAGCCGGGGCGCTTACCGCCCCCTCATTTTCACCGGCAGCGGGCGTCGTCCCGCCAACCTCAGCGCCGCCGTCCGTCGGCTCAGCCCCCGCTGCGCCACCCGCCTCGACATCATTGACGACCGCCAGATCACCGCTGCCCGGCTGGGTCGGTTGCGCCTCGCCGATCCCGATCGCCGGCGGCAAGGCCCGCCGATCCACCAGATAATCCGGCCATTGGGCGAGGCTGGGCTTGGGATCGCCGCGCAGCGCGAACGCCGCCAGGATCAGCAAGCCGATCGCCAACGCCGCCGCCGGCCACAGCGCCCAAGGGTTATCCTCGTTCCGCTCGGCCTCAAGACGCATCGGCGCGGCGCGCTCTTCCGCCGCCAACTCAGCCACCGGCATCGCCAGCGCCAAATCCGCCGCCGCCCCGGCGCCCATTGCGGCGTCTTCAGCCTCGACGTCGCGCGAAATCTCCATAGCCTGCGCCGCAGCGCGATCCGCCGCCAAAGCGCCGAGCAGCCCGCCGATCTCCGCCGCCGCGCTTGGCTCGTGACCGCTATCGGTCTCCTCCCCCGCCTCAGCGACAGCAGCCCCCGCCGGCCCGCCGAGCCGCATTTGCGCGCGGCGCTCCGCCGCCGCCGCCTTGCGCGCCATATCGACCGCCAGCGGATCTTCCGCCCACCGATCAGCCCATGACGCGATCGCGTTCTTGTCGGCTTTCTCCGCTTTCAGCGCCATATAAGCCGGCAGCCCCGGCCGCCCGGTGAGCCGCGCCGTCATCGCCCCCAGCGAGCGCCATTCCTCGCTCTGTTCCGGAAGCTCCGCCGGCAAAGGCAACCCGCCGCCGATCGCAAATGGCTCGGGCGGGGCGCATTCCTCCAGCGCCGTTTCGATCAACACGCCGCGGCCGCGCCCGATCGAAGCCGCCGCCCGCACCCAATCCGAAACCGCCGCCGCCTTTGACCACAGCACGATCACCGCTTTCGCCGCGATCGTCTCACGCGCATCTTTGTCGCCGAACACCCCGTCGCCGTCTTGTGCGGAATCGGTCTTGACGCTGAATTTCAGCGCCTTCAGCCCTTTAACGATTTCGCGCGCCCGCACCTCGTCTTGTGGATCGAATGCGACAAAGATGTCGGCCATCGCCCGCCCCTTTTCCCGCTTGCGACGTCAGAAATAAGAATTCCTGTAGTCAAACAACGACTTGCCACTTTTACCCGGCAATCGCCCTTGCGCAAGTATGATAGGGGATTTATCGCCCTGCGACCAAATCGATACGCGTTGAAAGCGAAAAATGGGCTTCAAATGTGGAATTGTCGGCCTGCCGAATGTCGGCAAGTCGACTTTGTTTAATGCGCTGACGCAAACGGCGGCCGCGCAGGCCGCCAATTATCCTTTTTGCACGATTGAGCCCAATGTCGGAGACGTCGCCGTGCCCGATCCGCGCCTCGATCAATTGGCCGAGATCGGCAAATCCGCCCAGCGCATTCCGACCCGCGTCAATTTCGTCGACATTGCCGGCCTGGTGCGCGGCGCGGCGCAGGGCGAGGGCCTTGGCAACCAATTCCTCGCCAATATCCGCGAGACCGACGCGGTTCTCTATGTCTGCCGCTGTTTCCAAGACCCCGACGTTACCCATGTCGAGGGCCGCGTCGATCCGTTAGCCGATCTGGAGACGGTCGAGACCGAATTGATGCTGGCCGATTTGGAATCGCTCGAAAAACGCCGTCCGGCTCTCGAGAAAAAAGCCAAAGGCGGCGACAAGGACTCCAAGGAAACCCTAGAATTGGTCAATCTCGCTTTGGTTGAGCTCGCCGCCGGCCGGCCCGCCCGCCGCGCCAAGCTCGCCGAGGATCAGCACGCGGCCTGGCGCAAGCTGCAATTGCTGACGGCCAAGCCAGTGCTCTATGTCTGCAATGTTGATGAAGACGCCGCCGGGTCCGGCAATGCGCTTTCCGACGCCGTCGCCGCCCGCGCCAAGGCCGAAGGCGCGCGCGCCGTCGCCATTTCCGCCAAGATCGAGGCCGAGCTCGCTTTGCTGGCCGCTGAAGAGCGCGCCGAATATCTCAGCGCCATGGGCCTGGCTGAGCCCGGCCTCGACCGCTTGATCCGGTCCGGCTATGACCTTCTGGGGCTCATCACGTTTTTCACCGTCGGCCCGAAAGAGGCGCGCGCCTGGACGGTCGCCAAAGGCGCCTCCGCTCCGCAAGCCGCTGGCGCCATCCATTCTGACTTCGAGCGCGGCTTCATCCGCGCCGAAACCATCGCTTTTGCCGATTACCTTGCCCACAAGGGCGAAGCCGGCGCCCGCGACGCCGGTCGTCTGCGCCTCGAAGGCAAGGACTATATTGTGCAAGATGGCGACGTTATGCACTTTCGATTTAACGCATAATCAAGTCGGTCCGGCGATAAATGCGAGGATACGCTGATCAGAGTGGCCGCGTCCGTGATTTCTGTCGACAATCTGAACGCCCGGATCAATGCAGCGCGCGCCGCCATGGCTGACGGCGACGTCGCCCGCGCCTTGGATCAATTCCTGGTGCTTGGTCTTTCGCTCCGCAGCGACCCCTGCTTTACCGCCTTCCTCGCCGAAGCGACCCGCACTCAGCCGATCGAAGCGATCGAAGAATTCCAGCTTTGGCCAAGCATCGACGCGACCATCGTTGATGAACTCAACGCGACTGCTCCAACCCCGCCAGAACGGCTGGTCTTGGCGATTTATTCTTATCTTCCCGCGCTCGCGCGGCTGATCGCCCTTTGCCAAACCAAGATCGCTGGCGCAGCTCACGCGACCTCAACCGACGCAGCCGGCCCCTCGCCCCAGCGCGCCGAGATCGCCGCGACCGATACACGCAAAACCGCCGTCGCTGCGCCGCCCAAAGCCGACGCCGCGTAAATAATCGGCGAACCGGCGGCGACATCGCTTCGCACCAGATTTGCGCCGTCAAAGACCTTTACCGCAAAGCCTGTCTCATCCGACCCGATCGGAATATCGGGCGCGTCAAAATTGTCGGCATTGACCCGTCCGCGCCGGATGAATGAAATCTCCAGTCCGCCGTCAACCATCCGCTTTGCCCGCAGATGCGCCGGCGCCAAGGGCCGCAGCGCTCGCCCGGCAACGCTCACCGAGACTTCCCGAAAGCGCGGATCGCTCGGCGATAATTCAATCGGCCCCGCCCGCCACAACAGCGGCAAACCACGCTCGAAATCGGCCAATTGCGCCCGCGCCAAAGCGCGATCAACGAACACTACTTCTGCGCCCGGCGGCGCAATCTGCGCGCTCAAATCCTCGCTGCCGGCTTGCCCGCGCAACAATCGCGCAAATCGATAGACATTGGCCGCCACCAGCTCAATCTCCCCGGCCTGCAACAATTCCCAATCGCCGGAGGCATGGCGCAGCAACAGCGCATTCGCCCCGTTCAACACGCTCAAATCTGAGGCGCTGGCGAGCCCCAACCGATCCATACGCACGTCAAGGCTTGCGCCATAATCCCACCGGCCGCTGCATCCCGCCGCCAGGCTCGTCAGCGTAACGCCGGTAATCGCCGGCGCTACGACTTCGGTTCGCAACCGCAAGCCCGACACCTCCGCCCCGGCATAGACCGCGACTTTGCCCGGCCACACCGGCGCCCGCACTGCAATCAACGGACGGAAATCCTCCTCTGCCCCCGGCAAAGGCGGCGCATCGATCACCAGGAATTCAAGGCCCGACCCATTCTGACCCGGCAGCGAGGCTCCTTCCGGCGTCGGGCCTGCCGGCCCGAGCGCATTCGCCCCGGCGCTCTGCCCAACCAAGATCGCCCGCCGCAGCGCTCCGCCTTCGACCCGTTGGACCTTAAACTTGCCGCCGTGATCGGCCAATGTCACCGCATCGCCCGGCTCGAACCGCGCCGCCGACGGCGCCAAAACCACGTCAAAGCCGATTTCGCCGGCCCGCGCATCGGCAAAAGCTCGTTCGGCAATCTGCGCCGCCGCCGCTTCATCCAGCGCCAAAGTCAACTCAAGATCGACAATCCCCGCCCCAATGCCTGCCCCGCCACGCGCGCTGGCGACGCCCGCCCGCTGATCGCGCGCGCTGTCGCGAAAGCGCACCCGCACGTCATGCACGCGCCGCTGCGGGTCGGCCCGGCTTTCCTCCAGGCCCAGCGGCAATGCCCCGATCGCCGCCAGCCCGTCCGGTGCGATCACCGCTTCGCCGCCGCGTTGGCGGTGATAGAATCGCAGGCCCGTTGCATCGGCCACCGCCTCGACATCGTAAGCGATCGCCAGGCGTTCGAGCGATTGTCGCGCCGTCTCCGATCCCGACAACAAATAGCCGGACACCAAGCCATAAAGCCCACTGACATCGACCGGCGCGAGGCCCGCGCTTGCGCATAACGCCGCCACCACGTCCGAAAGGGTCGCCAAGCCCAAGCGGCCATTGAGCCAATGACCCAGTCGCCAATTATCCGCATCGCCCCAGACATCGCGCAAAGCGGGAAAAGCTGGAAAGGGCCGCGCATCCCAGCACCAGACGAAAATCGAGTCCGCGCTCAGCATCGGCCC
>DHHV01000059.1:6834-7460 GCA_002403455.1 Hyphomonadaceae bacterium UBA4763
CCGCGCTCAGCATCGGCCCGCCATAAACCCCCGAAATCGGGTTATTTGGCCCCGGCGCCGCCAAGGCCGTCAAACCCGCCTCCAGCGCCCGCCGCTGGATCAGATCGTCGGGCCGACCCGATGAAAAAGGCGGCAGCGCCGATTCAACGCTCTTTGGATCGACAAACACATTTGGACCATTCGACCCCTTATCGACGGCGGGAAATCCCAGCTCCGTGAGCCAGATCGGCTTCAGTCCGGGCGCCCAGGCGGTCGGCGCGCTCGCCCGCGCGCCATTGGGCCGTTCGTAATGCGCATTGCTCCACCAGCCGGCGAGGTCTTTGGCCCGGAACGCCCAATCCTCACCATGCGCCAGATCACGAATCGGCGTGCGGATTTGCCCCGCCCGATCCTTCCCGGAAGCGTAATGCCAGTCATAGGCCTCACCGGCGAAAAAACGGCTCTGCAAATAGCCAGGGTCATAAATGCTCCGCGTCAGCGCGCCGTCCAAATGCCCGGCCCCGTCGCGCCAATCGGTCAGCGGCGCGTAATAATCGATCGCGACCATGTCGATCTGCGGGTCAGCCCACAGCGGATCGAGCGGAAAGCGCAGCTCCCCGCTTTCGCCCGCCGGTCGATGCCCGGCA
>DHHV01000059.1:7755-10558 GCA_002403455.1 Hyphomonadaceae bacterium UBA4763
CCCCCCCCCTTCCCCCCGCCGGTCGATGCCCGGCATATTCGGTCCAATCGGCTGCATAAGACACCTTCGTCCCAAACGGGCCCAGCACCGCCTTCACATCCGCCGCCAGCGCTTTCAGCTGCGCCACGGCGGGATAAACCCCAGGCGCGCTGCGCAATTGCGTCAGCCCAACCAATTCCGAGCCGATCAAAAAGGCGTCCACCCCGCCGGCCAGCTTGGCCAATTGCGCGTAATGCAGCACCATGCGGCGCAGGCCGAAATCGTTTTCGGGGCCTTCATATCGCAAGCCATTGTTCTTCAGCTTGAAATCATCGACCTGCGCCGCGCCGAAAAACGCCGCGACTTGCGCCTCGGCCGCTGGCGTCAAATCGGTCGAGCCAGGCAAGCCCGGCGCGACCGCGCCGGTAATCCGCCCCCGCCAGGGATAATCGGGCTGAGCGCTGCGACCATAGGGATCGGGCAGGCCCTGTTCGGCGCGAATATCCATGAAAATGAACGGATATAACGTCACCCGCCAGCCGCGGCGTTTGATTTCGGCGATCGCCTCATAAATACTGCCATCGCAGGGCGTGCCGCCAAAAGCCGGTCGGCCGTTGACCATCGAGACCAGATGGGCCTGATCGCGCTCAACGTCGTTGACGCGCCAGTCAAACGGCTTGGTTTGTTTCTCGGCCGTCTCGACCCCGGGGCGCAATTTGCACAGGCCGCAGCGCAGATCATCGCCAAACCAGCCGACGACGATCGCCACCTGTTTCAGATTGGGCGCCTGCTCGGCCAATTGATCGAGCGCCACCGACAAATCCGATTGCCGCGCCGCCGCATGCGCGTTCTCGATGGCGTTTGCGCCGCGTCCCAAATCCTGCTCGACGATCGAGGTCGCATAAGCAAATTCGCCCGACGCCGGGATCAGATCGACCGCCTGGATCAAATCTTCGAGCCGCGCCGCCCCGCCCGGCGCATCCTTGGCCGGCCGGATCACCTCGAACGACAAATGCGGCACGCGGTTGCCGAACGCCTCCAGCGGCAAATCCTCGAACACCACATAGGCAATGCCGCGATAAGCGGGCGCTTCCCCCTCGACTGCCTCGATCGCCGGATCGGGCGCCTGATCCTCATCGCCGCGATAGACGCGCGCCGTCACGCTGGCGAGATCGAATGGTTCGCCATTCGCCCAGACCCGCCCCACGCCAAGGATCGGCCCTTCGCACAAGGCAACCGCAAAGCTCAAACTATAGGTAAAAGTCTCGACCCGCGGCCCCGCCAGCGGCCCCTTGCCGCCCTGGCGCTCGACATCGCGCGTTTCTTTCAGCTTGGCCGCCCAGATCACCTCGCCGGTCAGCCGCACCCGCCCAAAGGCGCGGGCGATCGCCGCCCCTTCGGTCGAGCTGGTCAGATCGACATCAGCGATGCGCCGCCCCTCCCGGATCGGGTCATAGAACAGCCGCGAGGCCGCGCGACCGGCCGTCTGCGCCGCAAAGGCGCCTGCGACTTTCAGCCCGACCTGCAAGGCCGCAAAGGCGATATTCGCCATGCCGCACGCTCCTTAAAAAACCACCGATGTCATCGGAAACGCAAAGGCCGCCGCCAGTCGGGCCCGCCACCACGGAACCAGCCGGCTCTCGACCACCGCCCGTCCCCAATAGGCATGCACCATCCGATCGGGCCCGCTTTGGATCGCGGCGTGCTTGCACGGGCCCTGCGGCGCCATCCTAAACAGCAGGACATCGCCGGCTTGCGCATCTTGCACTGCAACGGGGACCAACCAGCGCTCCGCCGCCGCCAGCAAGGTCTCCTCGCCGCGCATTTCGGCCCAATCGGGCGTATAAGGCGGCGGCGTTTCCGGTTCCGCACCATACAGCGCCCGCCACACCCCACGCACCAGGCCCAAGCAATCGCAGCCAGCGCCTTTCAGACTCGCTTGATGCTGATAGGGCGTTCCGCGCCAGGACAGCGCCTCCGCCAGCGCCGCCGCGCGTAATTGCGCCGTGCTCATTGGAACCGCGAGCCGCCGTCATTGACCAATCCGGCGATCGGTCCTTGCGCCAGCGCGTCATTGCCCGGCATAAGCGGAAAGCCGCGAAAGGCGTCCGAATTGGCGAAGCGGTTGGCGCAGACCGCAAAACTCTTGTCGCAACCGATGATCGCCGTGAAGCGATCGCCCGCCGCGATCGGCCGCGGCGTCGGGGCCAGCAGCCGCACTTCCTGGCCGGTCGTTTGCGCGATTGGGCTTGCGCGCCCGGCATTCGCGCCGGTTTCCCACAGCGCCTCGCCCTGGTCGAGCGTTCCCGCCGCAAAGCCCTCCAGACCGCTCGCCGTGAACAATTCGGCGTGGCGCGCCGCGATCACGGCGCATCCCGGCGCCCGCCTGCCCGGCGCGAACAAATCCACCCCGCAGCGCGCATCGCCGAGCTTTGCGTCGCAGCGCCGCGCGTAAATTCGCCCCACCACCCGGTCGAGCGCCGCCTGCGGGCTCGCCAATTCCGCCTCAAAGCGCGCGCCTTGCCGGCGCACCGCGCCCATCCGCCCGCCCCACGCCCAGAAAGACAGATCCGGCCGGCGCCAATCGACCCGCCAGACATTCACCTGCGCCGCGTCATAGACCCCCGCCGCCAGCGCTTCGGCCGACAGCCCGGCATGGCCCAGCACGCCGATAATCCCGGCCAGCTCGCCCGCCAGTCCGGCGCTCGCATCGGCGTCGCCCAATTCCCAGGCCGCCTCGCTGCGGAACCATTCTCCCCGAAACAGCAGATCGCGGTCATGATCGGTGACGCGCAGCGCCGCGCCCGCCGGTGGAACCAGCTCA
>DHHV01000059.1:10871-11297 GCA_002403455.1 Hyphomonadaceae bacterium UBA4763
CCCGCCGGTGGAACCAGCTCAAAGCACCAGCACAAGGTCGTCGCCCCGCTATCGAGACGCGATTGCAGTTCTTCCGCGATTGCGCGCATCGCGCCCTCCGGTCCGTAAACGCTTGATTTTCAGGGAAAAAACCGCCGCGCTACACCAACAGCTCGATCAGCGGCACGGACAGCACCCGCCCGGCCGCAAAGCCCTCCAGACTCGCCTCCAGCACATCGCTGTCAAAGCGCACCGGCGTGTCGAACTGACAGCCCGCCTCGACCCGCAGGCCCGGCCCCGGCGCGATCGCCAAATCCACTTCGCCCGTCGTCAGATCGACGCTAAACGCCTCGCCCGCCAGCTCCGTCCCGCCGACGCTGACCCGCACCGAGCCCTCGACCGGCTTGCGCAGCGCCCGCGTCGTCGCCCCCGCCGCATCCGCATAAT
>DHHV01000059.1:11606-12205 GCA_002403455.1 Hyphomonadaceae bacterium UBA4763
CCCCCGCCGCATCCGCATAATGCTTGACCAGCTGAAACCGCGTCGCCGCCCCATCGCCATGGCCGAGCAATTGGTCCTGCGCCGTCACCGCCGCCGACGGCAAACTGGTGCGCCAATCCATCGGATCGCGAAACCGAAACCCATAGAGCCGGCCCATCCGCGCTTCGAAAAACGTCGTCACCGCCGCCAAATCGTCCAGACTGCGGATCGCCCCGCCGACGTCAAAGCGCCGCCGCGCTTGCGCCCACACCGCATTGCGCTCCTCGCGCCCCGAAGCGAGCGTCACCACCTCGGTCCGGCGCATCGGCCCGCCGCGCGCGCCAAATCCGACCCGCAGCGGAAATCGCACCTCGTGAAAGCTCATAGCCGCCCGCTCCCATCGGCGACCGCCCGCGCCAGATCGGCCATGATCTGCCCGCGCAGGCGCCGCACGCTTTGCTCGGCGTCAGCGCCGGCCGGCCCGGCGAAATTCATCGTCACCGAAACTTGCGCGCCGCCGCCCGCCCCGATCCGCCCGCTCACCGCCGGCGTAAACACTTCGGGCCCCCGCTCGCCCACCAGGAACGAGCGCCCCGCCACCACCGGCCCGCCCTCGGCCC
>DHHV01000138.1 GCA_002403455.1 Hyphomonadaceae bacterium UBA4763
CCGCCGCCACGAAAGCCGCCGCCGTCACCGCCGCCGCGGAAACCACCACCGCCGCCGCGGAAACCGCCGCCGCCTTCGCTATCGCCAAATCGCCGGGGGGGCGGCGGAAAATCGGGCTGCGGGCCATCGGTGCCGGGGGTCGTGCGTCGACGATCGCGGTGATCTGGGCGCTTGCGACCGCTGCGGTCGTCATCATCATCATCAAAAGACATGTGTCGGGCTTTGAGTCCAGGTTAGAATAAATGTTCCGGGCCCGCCCAATGCGGTCCCGTGCCTTGCTGCGCCAAGATGGGTGAAGGGAATGACAACAAACCGAAATGAGGTTCGATCTCGCCCCGTCGGGATATCATATGCGGTCTACGTATGAAGATGCCCTGGGTCTCTGCTCAGCCTGCATTAGCGTTATGCCCTGAAACCGACGACGACGCAAGCGCGCCGTCGCAATTTGTCCGTGAGCGCCTGAGCGATGGCAACAAGCCTAAGTAAATGAACCAATTACAGCCCGTAAATGCCCGGCCCAAATGGAACGCGAACACGCCTTTCCGTTGCACGGGCGCGCCATCGGCTTGGGGTGCGATAGACCCAGGATCCT
This sequence comes from Hyphomonadaceae bacterium UBA4763, assembly GCA_002403455.1. GTDB lineage: Bacteria > Pseudomonadota > Alphaproteobacteria > Caulobacterales > Aquidulcibacteraceae > UBA4763. Next base: position 593 of record DHHV01000138.1, read on the forward strand.
GAACCAGAAGTTCGTCGGATGATTGGGTCTAGCGTTTAACGAACTTCTGGTTTAAAAACGGAAACTATAACTCATTGATTTCTTGTGTGGCTTTGATCCTGAAATTCGCTTAAAGCATGCCACAATTATAGGGCGAATTTCAGAAGCGCTCCCCCTGGCTCAGCTTCACCGACCCGAATTAACTTGAAGATGCGCTAACGGCGCGCCGCGCCACCAGAAACGAGTCGATCCGACTTGGGCCGCTAAAACCCGCCGAAGCGATAAGCATAGGCAGCGCCCAATTGCGCCAGCATGCGGACCTGGGTGCTGGCTTCGCTGGCATAAGACGAGGCGGCGGTGCCATCGCGCACCCGACCGGCAATGCCTTGCAAGATCGCCGCCAGCCGGAACAAATTATAGGCGAAATACCAATCGAGCTGCGGCAGCCCGTCCCGCCCTGTCCGCGCGCAATAACGCGCGACATAATCCTCCAAAGTCGGGATCCCCAACGTCGCCAAATCGGCGCCGCGCAAGCCGCCGCGTTGGGCTTCCGGCATCACCCATTGCATCAGATGATAGGTGAAATCGGCCAATGGATCGCCCAGCGTTGACAATTCCCAATCGAGCAGAGCGACCACCCGGGGCGCGGTCGGGTGAAATATCATATTGTCCAGCCGATAATCGCCATGCACCAGGCCCGACGTCTCGCCGGGCGGGATCGTGCCGGGCAGCCAGGCGATCAGCCGATCCATGTCATTGATCGTCTCGGTTTCCGAGGCTTGATATTGCTTGGTCCAGCGCGCCACTTGCCGCGCGAAATAATTCCCCGGCTTGCCGTAATCGGCAAGGCCAATTGCGGCCGGATCAATCTGGTGCAGCCGCGCCAGCGTCTCGTTCATGGCGTCGTAAATTGCCGCGCGCTCTTCGAGAGAGCAATCGGGCAGGCGCCCGTTCCAGAAAATCCGGCCCTCGACCATCGCCATGACGTAAAACGCCGTGCCGATCACCGCCTCGTCCTCGCAGAGCACAAAGGGCCGAGCGACCGGAAAGCCGATCGGGTGCAGCGCCGCCAACACCCGATATTCGCGATCGACCGCATGGGCCGACGGCAGCAATTTGCCGGGCGGCTTGCGGCGCAGCACATAACGCGCTTGCGGCGTTGTGAGGAGATAAGTCGGGTTGGACTGGCCGCCTTTGAACTGGCTCACCGCCAACGGGCCGGCGAAACCGTCGATCCGCGCCGCCAAAAACCCCGCCAAAGCGGCCTCGTCAAAACGGTGACGTTCTTCGACGGGCTTGGCGCCTTGAAACTCGCTGTCATCGGCCATGGCCCGTTCCCCGCTTTGCTTTAGCGTTTTTCGCGTTCAGCTTTCTGGGTAGACCCGGATCCATTTGCGGTCAAACACCCGCAGCACCTGATCAAGCTCATGGCCGCGCTTGAGGATCACCCCGCCGGCGGCGATGACGCTAAACGCGCCTTGCGCGCGCGCCAGAGCCGGGCGCTTTTCAATGCGATAGAGCGGCGCCTCGCTCGCCCGCCGAAAAGCGGAAAAGGCCGCGAAATCGCGCCGCATGTCGATAGCGTAATCGCGCCATTCGCCGGCCGCGACCATCCGGCCATAGAGCCGTAAGATCAAATCCAATTCCCGCCGCTCAAAAGCAATGCGCAGCGTGCGGGGCGCTTCGACAGAGGCAAGGGGCAAATCGCCAAGGCTCATTGAGTCAATCGGAAGCGAAATTCGCGCCGCCGTCAAGATGTTGCGCTCCCGCCGGTTCCCGATCGCGCTTACAATTCCGACCCGGTCAAGCTGGTCCAATCGGGGCGGCGATGGTGAATGCCGCATTCGGTTTTGCCAGAGCCCGACCAGCGCCCGCCGCGAATGTCATCGCCATCCGCGGGCTTGGTGCAGGGCCAGCAGCCAATCGAGGCATAGCCCATTTCCACCAACGGCGAGCGCGGCAGCTGATGCGTCGCGAAATAATCTTCCACCGCCGCGCGGCCCATATTGGCCAGCGGATTAACTTTGTAGCGCTCGCCATCCCATTCGAACGGCGCGAGCGCCAGCCGCTCGCCGCCATGAAAGCGCTTGCGCCCCGTGATCCAGGCCGTGACGCCGGTCAGCGCCCGCTCGAGCGGCGCCGTTTTGCGGATCGCGCAGCAGGCGTCCGTATTCGACCGCCACAGCCCGTTTTTCGGGTCTTGCGCCGCCAGATCGCCTGCATCGGGGCGAATATTGCGCAGCTCGCGCAGCCCCAAGAATGCCGTCAATTCGTCACGGTAATCGAGCGTTTGGGCAAAATGCATGCCGGTTTCCAAGAAAATCACCGGAATGTCGCGGCTGACCGACGCGGTGACGTGCAGCGTCACCGCCGCTTCCGCGCCAAAAGACGACACGATCGCCAGACCCTCGCCAAACTCCGCATAAGCGGCCGCAACGATCTCGCGCGGGCTCGCCTGCCGATAAAGCGCGTTCAGCCGCGCAATGCGCGCCGTCGGGGTTTCAATCACTGTCGCGGTTCGTGGCGCGACCTGTTCCGTTTCCGCTGCACGCAGCGCGAGCGCTGACATCGTCAGATCCCTTCAATTCTTCGCCGGGTGGGCGCGATGAAAAAGAACGCCGCGTCTTCCGTCCGCGGCTGGTTGGTAGACATGCGTATACCGCTCCAACGCGTCCAAAGCGCGTTTTTCGTCCGCATTTTTGACCACGAAGCTGTCAAAGCCGCAGCGCGCCATGAACACGAGCTGATCAAGTAAAACATCGCCGACCGCCCGAATTTCGTGACCAAATCCCAGCCGCTCGCGCAGCAAGCGCGCGCTCGTATAGCCGCGCCCGTCGCGAAATTTTGGAAAAGCGATCGCCACCAGGTCGAGCCGCGCCAAAAACGGACCGAGGTCCTCGACCGCTTCATCGGGCTGTAAGATGACCGCCAAACGTCCATTACGTCCCGACAACGCCGCCCAATCGGCTTTCAGCCGCGCCAGCGACACGATCGGGCAGGATTCCTCGACGATGGGCGCGTCGTCGGCCACAAAGCTCCAGGCGTCTTCGCCAATCCTATGGCCAGTATTGCTGATCAGCGGCATAAAGCGCATCCTTAAAAGGGTCGTGACCAATCCGCTCCAGCGCGTCGATGAAGCGTTCGCGTTCGGACAATCGCAAATCGATATAGGTATTGACCAGGCGCTCAATGGCGTCGGGCACTTCGTCATAACTTAACGCGCGGCCGGTAATCTTGCCCAAAGCCGCGTCATTATCGGCGCGACCGCCCAATTGGATTTGGTAAAATTCTTCGCCTTGCTTGTCGACGCCCAGAATGCCGATATGGCCGACATGGTGATGACCGCAGGCATTGATGCAGCCGGAGAT
>DHHV01000048.1:0-727 GCA_002403455.1 Hyphomonadaceae bacterium UBA4763
ATGGCGCTGCGCCGCGCCGCCGGGTCCTCCGCCGTCGCGGCGGCGTTGAGATGATCGGCAACCAGACGGTGCAGGCGCCGGATGTCGAGATCGGGGCGATAGACATTGCGCTCCGCCGAAGCGGGCAACAGCCGGCGCCCCGCCAAATCGCGCATCAAATCCAAAAACGGATCGGCATAGCCCGGTTTGACCAGGTCCGCCGCCAATTCGGGCAGGCGCGTCGCGACAATCGCCCGCAGCCAGTCGACGAGGATTTGATCGGGCGGGAAGAGGGCCGCGCAGGCGAGGATTTCCCGCGCCGCCGGGGGCAAGGAGCCGATCGTATCGGCGACAATCCGGCCGATCTGTTTGTCGCGATGGCGGATGCGGTCCGCCGTGCCGGCGTCGGCCGCCAGGGCATCGGCGGCGGCAAGGCCTTCGGCCTGCAGCCGCGCCAGATAACCGGCATAGGACACGTCGGGCTTGCCGGCCAGAAAGGCGCCGACCAATTCAATGGCGAGCGTGAAGCCGCCCAGCAAAGCGACAATCTGGCGCGCAGCGGTCTGATCTGCGTCGGTTTTGAAGGGGCGCAAACGAGCCAGCAACGCCAACGCGTCATCGGGCGGCAGGTCATCGACCGGGATGAGGGTCAGACGTTCATGCGCGGCGCCAAAGGTCGAGGGATCGAGCCGTGTGGTCGTCACCACTTCCAGCCAATCCTGCCCCGTCAGGCGGGCGGCCGAGGCCG